>JAHFJG010000026.1 GCA_023246005.1 Candidatus Doudnabacteria bacterium | reverse complement strand
GCACAATATTTTTATTTTTATTTCCGCGGAATTAGGAGTCTTAGGAGCAATCTTATTTATCATAATATTGTTTGAAATCTTTTCAGCATTTAAAAATATTCCTTGGAATCCATTGGTGTTTACTTTAGCCTTGCTGGGAATTATTTTTTTGCTCATGAGCCAGTTTGACCATTACTTTGTTACAATACAACAGGGGAGACTTATGTTTTTCACTTTACTTGGATTAATCGCGGCTTTGCCAAACTTATATCATGAAAAGCCTGATTAAAAAATTTATACCAAAATTTATTTTAAGCTGGTACCATCTCTTTTTAGCATACCTTGCAGATTTTATTTATGGTAAGCCTTCCAAAAAAATAATTGTAATAGGAGTCACAGGAACTAACGGCAAATCAACCACAATAAGTTTAATTTCAAAAATTTTGGAGCAAGCCGGATTCAAAACTGCTCTATCGTCTACAATTAATTTTAAAATTGGGGAAAAAGAATGGCTGAATAATTTAAAAATGACCATGCCGGGCAGATTCTTCTTGCAAAAACTTTTGTCAGATGCTGTCAAATCAGATTGTCAGTTTGTGATTATAGAATCTTCATCCGAAGGAATTTTGCAACACCGCTATGTTGGCGTAAGATATGATGCTATGGTATTCACGAACCTTACGTCAGAACACATAGAAGCCCACAAAGGATTTGAGAATTACAAAAATGCTAAGCTCGAATATTTCCGACATTTGGAAAGATTGCCTGAAAAAATCATTAATGGTAAAAAAATCTCCAAGCTAATTATTGCCAATGCTGATGATCAGTATTCCAAAGAATTTCTAAATTTTAGCGTTGATAAAAAAATTACTTATGGCAAAAACCCATCAGCAAATTTTGTCGGGATAAATTTGAAAGCGACTGAAAAGGGCATCAAGTTTAAAATTAATGAAAGTGACTTAAGCTTGAATTTAAAGGGTATTTTTGATTTTTACAATGCTCTAGCTGCAATCGCTGTCACTAATAGCTTTGGCGTAAATTTAGAAACAGCTAAGCAAGCTTTGGAAAAAATTCCAAATGTTCCAGGTCGCATGGAGTTAATCGATGAGGGACAAAATTTTAAAGTCTTGGTGGACTATGCGCCAGAACCACAAGGACTCAAACAACTTTATACAACAGTCAAAAATTGGCATCATGAAAAAATAATTCATGTTCTTGGTTCAACTGGCGGGGGAAGAGATATTGCTCGCAGAAAAATTTTAGGACAAATAGCCGGAGAATTAGCAGACTTCGTCATTGTCAGCAATGAAGACCCTTATAACGATAACCCGCAACAAATTATCGATGATGTAGCAATGGGAGCATTGGACAAAGGAAAAATTTTAGAAAAAAATCTTTTTGAAATTTTAGATCGACGAATGGGGATTGTCAAAGCTTTAAATCTAGCCAATCAAAATGATCTGGTGATTATTACAGGTAAAGGTTCCGAACAAAAGATGGCGGTCAAAAACGGCTATATACCATGGGATGATCGGGAAGTTGTCAGAGAAGAAATAAAAAAATTGATCAAATCGCGCGGCAATAGTGTTGAATAATTCTAATTAAACGTATATAATCTAGCTACTTAAACTAAGAATATGGCAAAAAATAACCCTGTATTAATTCGCAATGAAGAAGATGAACAACGACAAGTGCGTCATGATCTGATCTTTGTGGTCACTATGAACTTAATTTTTTTGGCATTGCTTCTCGGTTTGTATTTTTTCAATCGAACCACCGGCCGAGTTGATTCTTTTTTTGGGCATTTGCTGAAATTTTAAAAAAACGGCGATTGCCGTCTATGGGCCCGTAGTAAAGTGGCATTACGCGGCATTCGCATTGCTGAGGCGGGAGTTCGATTCTCCCCGGGTCCACCAAATTTGATTGACTATGAATTTATCACAGCTCGTCTATTTTAATATTGGCCTTTCTATATTTTTGCTGCTAGCGACAGCTTGGCTGATTTGGAAAATCTACAAGCTTGACCAAGTCCGCAGAGAGTTTTTTGCTTCTGGACTGAAAAAAGACCTGGAACAAATTTTGATTGATCAAAACCGCGCGATTACCAAAATCAATCAGGAACTGAAAGAGCAGGATGATAGCCTGAATCGACTGTACAAAGACAACCGCAGTAATATTCAAAAAATCGGTTTCATTCGATTTAATCCGTTTAGTGATGCAGGTGGTAACATCAGTTTCTCTTTAGCCCTACTTAATGCTAAAGATGAAGGCATAGTCATCTCATCCCTGCATGGTAGAGAAGGAACCAGAATCTACGCCAAATCTGTGAAAGCTGGCAGAAGCGAATCAAAATTAACTGATGAAGAAATAGAGGCAATAAAGAACGCTAATTAATCATTAAACAGATAACAGTAAACAGTTAACAAGGCTGTTATCTGATTACTGATCGCTGTTAACTGACTCATATGGCTAAACCTGAACAAAATCCAGAAACTATTATTGCCTCCTCAATGCGGATTGAAGGGGAGCTGAAAAGCAACGGCAATATCAAAATCGACGGGATTGTATCTGGTAAAGTCCATACGTCGCAGGATCTGATGATTGGACCAAATGCCCAGATAGATGCTGATTTAATTGCAGCTAATGCCGTGATTGGCGGCGTGGTCAAAGGCAATCTTACAGTCAAAGAATCAGTACTCCTTTTAGAAACTGCCAAAATCATTGGCAATATCAGCTGTGGTAATTTAGGCATCAGAGAAGGAGCTTATTTTTCCGGCAATTGTCGCATGCAGGAGCCAAAACAAGAACTGAATCAGGAATAAAGAATTAGGAATTATGAATCCTGCATCATTCCTAATTCCTAATTCACTATTCATAATTCTATGTACTACTACATTGTTGACCCGCAAAAACTATCGCAAAGAGAATTTGAACGAGTACAAAATCTTTTGTACTCGTCTTTGTCTGAATACCGTGTTTCAGGCGAAGTTGTCCGAGTAACCGGGCTTCGGACAATTAATCAGCTAGTAGAAAATGCCTTTGTCCGCGGGGTTAAAACCTTGGTGGCAGTTGGCAGTGAAGATACTCTGCATGATTTGATTAATGCCATAGGCGGGCGGGATATCGTGGTTGGCTTTATTCCATTGTTTGAAAGTGAAATTGGAAATATTTTAGGAATTAAGAATATCGAACAAGCTTGCAAAACAATTGGTGTTCGAAGAATTGCTGAACTTGATTTGGGGGTGGTTAATCAAAACTTTTTTGTTTCAAAACTTAGTTTTGGGCTTTTGCAAAAAACAAACAATGGTTTTTTTTCAATATTCAATTATAGATTAATTCGTTCTTTGTTGAATCTGCCAACGATTGATATTAAATTTTCAGCTGATAATCAGTATCAAGGTAGCCTAAAAGTGATTGGAGGCATGATTATTAATAGTCGAAATAATAATTCGGCTGACGAAAAAATTTCTGATCCCACGGATGGAATTTTGGATGTTTTATTGGTTTCAAAACTTACTAGATGGGCTACTATTAAGCATCGAAAACAAATTCTTGAAGGCAATTATGAAAAAGTTCCAGGAAGCTCGCTGATTCATGTGAAAAAAATCGAAATATTAAACCCGCCGGGTTTACCGCTTCGAATTGGAAGTAGAATCATCGCCAAGACTCCAGCCACAATTGAAATAATTCCCAAAACTCTGAAAATTATTGTTGGCAAAGATCGAAAATTTTAATGCGAAAACCCCGCAACTAGCGGGGCTTTTAAATTTCTCTTGGAGTATCTTTACGACTGCGCTCGAACTTACTTTATCAAAAATTGCTGAACAAAGGAAGTCGCTCCGCCCCGCCGCCGCTCGCTAACGCTCGCCAGCCAGCAAAAAAGTTTTCTTCGCTTTTCCTAATTTTGCGCGCGCCGATTTTTTCTTCCCCGCCTGCGCCGAGGCTTCGGCGGGCAGGCATTTTTTGTCCGCTCACCGATGGCAACGAAGGTTTGGAAACGATGGAGCAATAGCCAGGCTACAGAAAACCAAGCCCGCGTCAATGTGGATGTACCCTTTCAAGTTGCTATGTGATATAGTGAACCTATTGTGATATAGTGAACCTATAAAGATAATGTAATAAATAGAAGTTCCCATGAGCATAAAATATACACAATTTAGCCAGCGGTTCCGTCTCTCTCTCTCTCTCTCTCTTAGCGGGAGCAAATTTTGCAATTCTGGGTATTTATCATCCAATCGGCTATAGCTGACTGGATTTTTTATTGGTAATAAAAAAGTCGAACCCCGGTAGTAGAAACTTCGTTTCACTACGGGGTAAACAAATAAAAAATAACCCCTATGGTCGATAGAGGCATAAAAAAATAAATTAATAAAAATAAGCTAATAAATTATGCACAAATTAATTCGAAAATTGTTAGGAAAATTAAATATCATGTTCGCGCTGGTTCTTATGATGATGGCCAGCGGATTGGGAACGGTCAGTTATGTATTGGCTTCGGCAACTTCCAACCTTACTCAGACGATTAATGCCGGTTCGCTCGCGACAGATATTCTTGACGCCAGTTATGTTACAGTCGGGAGCCCTACGGTGGCGATGAGCGTGAAAACTTTCAGCTTCAGCTGTCTGTCAGGCGGTAGCGCAAGCGCCGGCACCTTTGGCACCGCTTCCCAGGTAATCTATGTTCAGAATCCTGATGCGGCCGACAACGGTTGGACATTGACTTTGGCTGCTTCATCGCCTGCCGCAAATTGGACGAGTGCCGGCACGAGTATGGATTTCAATGATCCGACCAGTTCCGGCTGTACCGATGGTGCCGATGCCGATTCATTGAAAGGTCAGATGACGGTTGACCCTTCAGTAGGCACGTTGGCGGTGGGGCAGTGTTCAACTTGCGCGACCACAAATGTTACCAAGGGGTCTTCCAATGCTTTCAACGAAAGCACTGTTGACAGCATTACCCTTTTGACCGGTGCGGCGGGTTCAGATGACATCGGCGATTGGAAATTGACCGGCGTGTCCATTAAACAGACCATTCCGGCAGAACAGCCGGCGGCAAGCGATTACAACATTAGCCTGACACTTACCGCAACCGCCAGTTAATTAATTGCTAAAAATTATGGAAAAGTTTAATAGCACAAAATTTTTGGCGATGGGCGGTTTGTTAATGGCGCTTTTGGTCGTGCCATTATTTCCCGCACAAGCGATTGAATATGGCGGTTTTGGTGGTAGGCCAGCGTATCCACAACCCAGCAATCCTCGGACTGAATCTATTTTTATTCACACGCTTGAGCCGGGAGCAACACAAGAAGAAGGAGTGTTGGTGGTAAACAACACCGCGGAGCCAAAAACAATGCTGATCTATGGCGCTGATTCTACACCTTCCTCGGGCGGCGCTTTCGCTTGCAAGCAGTTTGCCGAACCGAAAACCGATGTTGGCGTTTGGATTACACTCGCAAAATCAGAGGTAACGCTTGAGCCGGGCACAAACGAAATTGTTCCGTTTACTATTCGGGTGCCGCAAAGCGCGAGTGTCGGCGAACATAATGGCTGTGTTCTTATTCAGGAGAAAAAAGCCAAATCTGAAGGCAAAACAGGCGCGAGTATATCGGTTCGCACCGGCCTTCGCGTTGTCATCACGATTCCGGGAGCAATTACGAGAAAATTGGAAATCGCGGGTTTTACGGTAATGCCGGGAAAAGACGGGGGCTTTTTGCTTAATCCTCAGGTGAAAAATACCGGCAGTGTTTCCATTGACGCGGACGCGCAAGTTGTTACGCGATATTTCTTCGGCGCAACGCTCTTTACTCACGGCGGGCAGTATCCGGTTTTGCGCGGAGAAACCTCTGATTGGAATTTTGAACTGAAAAAACCGTTTTGGGGCGGATGGTATCGTTCAAGTTTTACCGTAGAATACGATGAAAATCCTGAAGCCGGGATTGGCGTAAAAAGCGGGAAGGCATTGACGCGACTTGCGAGTCATTCGGTCTGGTTTTTCAGCTTTCCTACGCCAGTTGCTTTAGTAATAGAAATTCTTGTTCTCTTAGCTTTGGCGTTTGGCGGATTTCTTTTCTGGCTTTCGCAAAAGCGCAAAAGGTGGATAAAAGAAAATTGGGTTTCCTACGAAGTAAAATCTGGCGAAGGCATTCAAGAGCTCGCCAAGAAATTTGATGTCTCGTGGAAACTGCTGGCCAAGGTCAATAAATTAAAACCGCCTTATGCGCTCAAAACAGGACAACAAATTAAAACACCGCCCGCTAAATAGGAAATTATGGCCGCCGGCATTTCATGTATCAAAATTCGCTGGAAAAATTGAAAGTTGCAGGCGGGCGATTTTTGAGTATATAAAACTCTTTTCAAAAAGAGCGGGTTTTGTTTTTTTGCCGCAAAAGCAAATTTTGCGGAAATTTTTAATACTACTTCTTATTTTTTCTTGGATTTTTTCTAGCTGGCCGCCAATTTGGAATAATCCGCCCTTTCCGCCGAAAATTCAACAAGCGCAGGCGGCGTCACTCATCAGCTACATCGGGAACTGCACCGGAACGAGCAGTTGTAGCACGACAAACAACGTGGGTGATTTGGAAATTGCCTACGCGGGGCGTGACGGCAGCGCCACCGCACCTACGACAGCGACTGGGTGGACGAGCGTCGGAACTAAGACCATCAATGGAACCAGCAGCGCAGATAGTGCGGTACGAATGGCCTGCAAGGTGACAACGGGGACAAACGAAGCCAGCAACACGTTTACCAATGCCGGAAGACTCGTCATTCATGTATACAGAAACCAAGGAGCCGGCACTACCGCGACGTGCGCCAGCGCGATTTTGGGGACCCCGTCTTTTTTCGCTACTGCGATAAACACCACGAGCGTCACAGAAACCTTCAACTCGGTTACCAACGCCGATGCGGCTTCATGGGACGCTGGTTTTGGTTACGCGCCCGCCGCCACCGCCGGAATTACCACAGCGCCAAGTGGTATGACGAACCGTTCAAGTGCGAGTACATTCATGGGCGGGCACGATACAAACGCGGCGGTAGCCTCCTTCAGTACCGCAAACGTGACCCTAACGACCGCGGGCCGTATTATAACCGGCGTCGTGGAAATCAAGGCGCTTGTTGCCACCACGCCCAGTTTTAGCGCGGGTACGGGGACTTACAACAATGACCAATCTATTACCATTTCCGGGGATGCTGGAGACACATTTTGTTACACCACTGATGGTTCCACTCCAGCCGCCACTACTCCGGGAACATGCAGTACGGGTTCAACATACTCTTCACCTGTTTCTATCACTGCCACAGCCACAACTTTAAAAGCCATTGCCACCAAGGCGGGAACAAGCAATAGCGCGCAACAAAGCGCGACCTATACTCTCACAGTGGGCGCCATCACTAGTTCTCCGGGAGCTGGAACATATACCAGTACGCAGAGTGTAACCCTCAGCATTGCAACTACAACGAGCGCCGTCGCTCACTATACAACTGATGGCAGCGCTGTTTCTTGTTCGTCCACAACTTACTCTGTGGCTTTCAATGTTTCATCAACCACAACTGTGAAAGCTATAGGATGCAAAACTAACTATAACAGCGACACCGCGATTAGTGATTTATACACGATGAATATTGCCCCTACCGTTACCACTCAAGCGGCTGGAAGTGTGGAAGCAACTACGGCTACAGGAAATGGCAATATTACCAGCATTGGAAGCGCGGCTGTGACTGCTTGGGGTGTGTGCTACAAGATTTCAAGTCCTTGCACGACCGCAGACGGTACAGCGGCTGGTTCTGGAGCGGGCGGCGTCGGGGCTTTTACCGCCTCTATGACGAGCTTAAGTTCAGGCACGACATACTATATTAAGGCATACGCGATCAACTCAGCAGACACAGGTTATGGTTCCGAAGTGCAAATATTAACCAAACCGGCGGCGCCGACTGGCGTGGCGGCTACTGATGGCACATATACAGACAAGGTTACAATCACCTGGACAAAATCTACCGGCGCGACTAATTATCATGTCTGGCGTGATGCCGTGGATTTAGGCGCGGCAGGCGATGTGGCGACATTTGATGACACAGGGGCGGCCGCGCCTACTGTTACGGCGGGAACGGCAAGCGCGACAGATGGAACGCTGACTGATAAGGTAACCTTAAGCATCAGCGGCGCTTCTGCAAATAACGGGACTACTTATACCTACAAGGTTGTTGCCTCCAATGCCACAGGCAATAGCGCGGACAGCACTACTGATACGGGATATCGCGGCGGCGGTTCCTTAACCTATCAGTGGTACAGAAGTTCCGGAGACGCGGATTCAGGTTATGCAACACTCTCTGGTGCCACGACCGCGCCTTATGATGATACGACTGCGTCAGCTCCGACAATAACCGCTGGTACGGCTACTGCCAGTGATGGAACATCTATATCCCAAGTTGCATTAAGTATCAGCGGGCAGAGTACGACCGTCGGAGCCGCTAAATATTATTACGCGACCGTCGGCGCCACCAGTGGCGCGTCTTCGCAAGATACAAATCACGACCGCGGATATATTGGCGTCGGCTCTTTAACGTACCAATGGCAAAGGTCTGCCGCAGACAGCGATGCGAGTTATTCAAATATCTCTGGCGCCACTACTGCGAGTTATGACGACACTGGCGCGCCGTCAGACGGAAGTGGAAGATATTTTCATGCCTTGCTTGATGCTGCCGGCGCCGCCCAACAAACTTCCACAGCTGATAGAGGGTTTAGAGCTCTCGGCTCTATTACCGCTGACATTGTTGACGCAAGTTATGTAACCATTAGCAATCCGACCACGGCAATGAATAGCGACACTTTTTCTCTTACCTGCCAGACCGTTACCGGTTCTTTTGGCACCGCCTCCCAACAGATTTATGTCAACAACAACAACGGCGCCAACAATGGCTGGACTTTAACCCTGGCGGCTCAAGCCGCCACCAATGTTTGGAACAGTACGGGCCCCGATTACGATTTTAATGATCCGACGGGTTCGGGATGCACCGATGGTGGCGACGCCGATAGCGTAGGCGGACAGATGACAGTTGATCCGTCTGTCGCCACTTTGGCCGTTGGCCAGTGCGGCAGCTGCACCACGAACAACATTTCCAAAGGTTCGTCCGCCGCTTTTAATCAAGGCACAACCGATAGCATCACCTTACTCTCTGCCGCTACGGCATCCGATGATGTCGGCGATTGGA
>JAHFJG010000013.1 GCA_023246005.1 Candidatus Doudnabacteria bacterium | reverse complement strand
TTGCTATAATGTAGCTACTAAACGTGAGGCGAATTCTATATGAGTTCGCCTCGTTTATATTCAGTCCATCTTCAACAGAAATTTCAGGTATTCAAAATCCCTAAAGTTTGCCCCTGCAAATTGTCGAATTTCTCTGGCCGTTCGGGGCCCGCGTGATAATATAATAACATCTTTTTGGTTCTCTTTTAGGAACTTAAGCACAGGCAAAAAATCTCCATCACCGGACAGCACTATAACTCTATCAAACTTCTCTTTTTCTTTCATCAGATAAAAAGCCATCTCAACATCGCAGTTGGCCTTCCTTTTGGTCGTGCCGTCGTCCTGTTCATAAAGCTTAACTGGTTTGAGATAAAGTTCATATCCAAATTTCTCAAGCTTCAAATAAAATTTGACCCGTTGTAAGTGTCGGCTAATCAAAAGCAATTGAGCTTCGTTGAGCTTGCGGCCTTTTTCCTTCAGCAGATCATTCAGGTATTTTTCCAGAGAGTTAAGCGGCACTGAACTGTTGGCCATATAGTCATATTGAAATGTGTGCGTTTCAACTCCACCGAAGTATAAAATCCTTTCGGCTTGGTACTTGTCTTCCAGATATTTTTTTAGTTTCCGGTAATCAATTTTCCAACCCAAACTCTTCTCGCCTCCGTAAAATAAATTTGATGCATCTATAAATACGTAAGTTTTCATAACGTCGTGATCGGCCTCGGTTGAGTGATGTAAAACTTTCCCTTCGCATACGCCCACCCAATGTCTTGTGGATAGTTAATCATAAATTGTGTGATCTCCGACGTCGATAAATAAAACTGCATTGTTGGTAATAAATCTAAAAAGAATACGATATTTCTGCGTGATTGAAAAAGACCAGTGGGCTTGCAATTTCCCTTTTAATTTATGTGTTCTAAGTTTCGGATCAAAACAATCAGCGCGAAATATCAATTCTCTTTTTTGAGCTTCCTTGGCTAAATTAACCGGAAGTTTCTTCAATGAAGACAAAAAACGAGAAGAATAATATATGCTTTTAATCGGTCTAAGCATTCTATTATTTTCTGGAATTTTTTTTCATTAAAGCGGCTAAACCGCCCTTGGGCAAAACCTTGAGTTTACCCAAGCGAAATTCTTCGTCTGCGATACGAATTGCTTC
Organism: Candidatus Doudnabacteria bacterium; assembly: GCA_023246005.1. Lineage (GTDB taxonomy): Bacteria > Patescibacteriota > Doudnabacteria > UBA920 > O2-02-FULL-48-8 > JAHFJG01. Next base: position 29,121 of record JAHFJG010000013.1, on the reverse strand, counting down.
TTCTGTCATCATTTCCTCGAAATACCGCCTTAGCGCCATGCGAAGCAACTCTGAACGGGTCATGTGCTGTTTTTTTGCGAGCTTCTCGGATTCTGCCACCATTTCTGGAGGCAAAGAAATAGTTACCAAAGACGAGGTACGCATAAATTTATCTTAATACTTAGTATTAAGATACTATCAGAATCTAAACCGCCAGTCAATTATAACGTCGTAATCGGCCTACTCTGCGCAATATAAAACTTCCCGCCAACAAATGCCCACTCGATGTCTTGCGGATGCTTGTAATGCTGTTCGATGCTTTTGGCAATCTTTGCCAACTCAATAATTTGTTTACCCGTGAGTTTTTGCCCATTCAATTTTCCCATTGGCTTATTCGTGCGAATAAGACCATGAGTTTTTCCCCGCACCAACGCAAACGCTTGCTCGGAGACATTGATATCCAAAATCGAAAAATCGTCTTTATGCACGACATAAGTATCAGGTGTCACGGAACCGGATACAATTGCTTCGCCCAAGCCCAATCCAGCTTCAATGACCATTTGATTATAATCTTTCGTCACTGGATGCACAGTAAAACAAATCCCGGAAACTTCGGACTGCACCATTTGCTGCACGACTACCGCTACTGAAACCGGTTTTTTATGCAGTTTCTTTTCAAATCGATAAAAAATCGCGCGCGGTGTAAAAAGTGATGACCAGCATTTCTTAACCATCTTAACCACATCTTTTTCCGTCACATTCAGGTATGTTTCCAGCTCGCCTGCCCAAGAAGCGGTTTTTGAATCTTCGGCAGTGGCCGAGGATCTTACGGCCACAAATTTGGCTTTCAAATCTTTAAAATGCTTTAGAATCTCTTTTTGCAAATCCTTGGGCATATCTGCTTCGGCAATCAGCTCACGAATTTCTACCGAAGCTTTATCTACTGAATTTACGTCCTTATGATTAAATTTTTTTCCGCCGGAGGCAGTTGCGCCAGCCAGAGGCTGGTCAGCCTTCGGCTGAGATCCACCTCTGGTGGACAAAATAGCCTCGATCTCCAAATCCAAATCCGTTTCTTCTAAAAAACGATCAAAAGCAGAAGACAAAACAACAAAGCCTGGTGGCACTGGAATTTTCGCATTCGTCATCTCGCCTAAAGACGAACCCTTCCCACCAGCTTCCGAAACGCTTTTTTTATTGAGTTGTTTGAATAGTTTGATGAATGTCATGTTGCTTTGTGGATTTCTGAAGGAAACTCTTCGTAAGGATCAAATATCTTTTTGAATAATTTTCTCAAGTCTTCCGTATTTTTTGGCCAATCGGCTTTATAAAGAGGTTTGTTTTGGGCTTCCTGCAACACATCCGCGGAAGGCCGCCAATCCTGGCCTAAATAATCATAAACTTTTTTATAGGCGTAGGATTTTTGAAAGTAATATTTTTCCTTGCGCTTTTCAAAACCCAAAGCCTGAAACTCCTGGAATATTTGTATGGCCATCTTTTCAATTTCTTCACAAATCGGATTTAATTTATCGGGCTCAAAATCCTGACCATCGATTTCTAAAGAGAAATATCTCAAATTGTTAATCAAATCCCCGCCTTCAAACGTCACGTGGGAAATGGCATCCATGCTCATTTTTATATGTTCGTAGATACTAACAATTCGTATGTCCATCCAAGGAAAATCCTTGGTTTGTGGCCAGAGGTCTAGAGAACGCAGATTGTTGAAATCTTTTACTGCTAAAATATGCTCCGAGCCATACTGTGAACTTACGTCGTACGGTCCGTAGTTCTCATAGACAATGCTCGGATTCATGTCCGAATATGCGGCATGACCCAAATGGTAGCAGGCGTTTACCAGACGGCCTAATTTTCTCGCAATTTCGGGCTTTGCCGGTTTCAATTTTTTTATAAAACCAGAGACTTCTTCCGGCGTATGAATAATATTTTTCTTAAAAGCATACGGATCTTCCGGGCTAATAGCGTTTAGCAAATCCAAATAGAAATTTGAGATCTTTATCCGCTCATCTTTTGAAAGGCTGCTGAATTTAGCCATCCACAACTCAAACCAGGCTTTGCACCGCAGTTCGCTTAAATTTGGGAATAGTTCCGCGATTGCTTTTTTTGACAAAGATGTTTTTCCCAAATCATCAATCATTTTTAAAATTCGCCTGCTCCAGGAATTAGCGATCAGAGGGTCATAAGCAAACCAGCTTACCGTATCCTCCAGCGTGCTTATATCCATGGGGCCGATGCCTTGTAATACCGAATCTATAAATCGAGCTGTCTCATTTTTATAATCCATAAACTTCTCCCTTAGCCCCGTCGACCTTCACTTTCATTCCGTTTTTCAAAATTTTCGTTCCCTCTTTCGTATTCACTACGCAAGGAATGCCCATTTCGCGGCTCACAATCGAAGGGTGAGAAGCAATGCTCCCGATGTCACATACAATAGCAGCTGATCTAGCCATCATAGCAACCATAGCCGGGTCCGTAATTTTTGTCACAAGAATATCGCCATCATTAAAATCTTTCTGGTTCTCGGCGCCAGAAACGATTTTAACAACCCCTTCAGCAATACCCTGCGACGCCCCGATACCTTTCAAAAGTAATTTCATACGTCACTCTTAAGTAATTCTTGAAGCCGCTCATTGTCTAAATCAAATTTTTCTCCACGAATTTCTACAGTGGTTGTTTCATTGCCTTTGTCATCGGTCTGGGTTGTACTCTCCCACTGGTCCAGAATCCTAAGACTACCGCCGATGTCTTCAAGTTTACCTATGCGCTTTGCGTCAGACTGTCGAATCAACGCGCCTGAAGCCAAAAAAGGTTCAGTCGCTGTTTTATGCGTATTATGGAATAAGTCTACTTCAGACCCCGAATTAAGTTTTCTTGTCATTCTTGAGTGCCTGTCCAACAAACCTGCAAACTTAGAAGCTTGGATACGCGGAGGGAAATTTTTAGCCATACTGCTATCCTGATTATCAATCCATTCCCGAATTACCGGTTCTTCTGCGGTTTCGGCGATTTCTTCCTGTTGATCGGGACTTAGTTTTCCGAACTCCAGATTAGGATATTTTCCAGCAGCAATTCCTTCGGCCAAAAGACGAGCTTTGTTGGCGCTCCATTTTTCATTGTATTCTTGGAGAAATTCTGGAGTTCCCGAAGGAGCCACAAGTTCTTGTCTAATATGGACTTTTTCACGGATCGGAACGCCCGGATTTGATTCTTCATAACCTCTCATAAGCGCATCAAAAGTCTCCTGCGTTCTTTCCGAAGTGCTTTTGTAGCCTTTCGCTCCATGTTTGCTAGCTTCGATTGTCCTGCCTCTTTCTTCTGCGCGAACAGCGCCACCCGTAGAAATATTAGACAACGAAATACCTGTAGCTTCTTTATTAAAAACTTCGCCGCTCGCTTTCTGTGAATGCCGGATCCAATAATTGTGAACCGTGACATTTCTGCCTCTTTTATTTTCCTTGGTTTCTTGATCGGGGACAGATTCTCTTGTTTCCATATATATGATTGAATATCGTTAATCCTGACTAAATCATAGCGAATTTGGCCAAAAAAAAGAAGTCGACTATAATAACCAAGATCGGGGTGTAGTATACCGGTAGTACCCCGATAGTAGAACGCTACGCGTTCACTACGGGGCAGGCGCGCCCGATATCGTACTTAGTTGAGCGGGGTATGGGGTAGTGGTAGCCCGCGTGCATGGGGTGCATGTAGTTCCGGTTCGATTCCGGATACCCCGACCAAGTACGTATGAATAGGGTTCAACTTGCCCCGTAGCGAAACGAAGTTTCTGCTACTGGGGTTCCCAGCACCCCGACCAAAGAAAAGTTCCTGACCTTATGTCAGGGATTTTTCTTTGCATAAAAAGAGCCCAAGGACTTGCTCTTTGGGCTTTGTGTGATCCGCGATCAGGATGACTCGCGGATTTGGGCGATGGTACGAAGCGGTGGACATTCCCGCGGCAGCAAATTTACTCGCTGGGGCGGGATCGGCGCACGCACGGCCGGCGGTAGGTGCTCAGTTGTTTGCGGCATTCGCAACCTCCTTCCGGCGTCGAGCTCGCCAAACAATCCTCTCGTAGTGACTAAAGATCAATTCCGGCGCTAGGCGGTTCTGTGCGAGCAGTTGGAGAAATTGCTGGCAAGTCCGCCGATTGTGGTCCTCTTTGCCACACAGCGTGCAGGTTTTATTTTTTCGAGGCATTGAGGCTCTCCTCTTTTCATACCAGCATCAGGAGCCTGGCGCCATCAAGTTGGGCTTTCAGGTTGGCCTGCAAACGCGGAGGGCAAAACTGATTTGGCTTTCTAATCCTCCGCCCACAGTGCTTGCAATGTTTCCGACGACGCATTGGTCGGATTAACCTTGGCTCGCAGATCATCTCCGGAGTCTGATCCATGTGCATGACCATGTCGCGTTAACCTGGGTACCTTGACCAGAATTCATCGTCATCAGGCTCTGACACGATTGGTCGGGGTTGCAGCAAGGGTCCGCACTCATACTCCACAGGATACCCTAACAAATTCGGCCGCCCAGGGCAATCACCGTGGAAATGGTTGGTGCCACAGTCCGGACAAAGTGGCTGGTTCATCGAATCCATCTTCAGTCCTCCTTTGCATTCTGCGGACATGTCACCGGCTGGTTGGATTGTTTACGCTGTGCGACTTTCTTCTGCTCTTGGATTTCACGAGTTTTGTCATCACTGATTTTCTTCATCAGGGCATCCGCTGTCCTACGCCAAGTCTCTGGTACATGCTGACCGAGATCGTCTCTGCGTTGCATATTTATTCTATCCTCCTTCCGTAAATAGGGGCACATCTTTTTCATCTACCCCCATTCCGGCTCCGCCCAACAAAATACCGGCCATTTAGCCGGTTCATTCTAGAATCTAGTTTTGGATAAACTTACATTCTATATGAACCGACTTTTCCTGAAAACAAGGCAATATTAAGAGTGGCCAAAGCTGTTCGGCTAACGGGATTAACATTAGACTTGGAGAAAAGTCTTTTCATATCTCTTACCCACAGTATATATGAATTTAAAAATTAGTCAAATGCATGCAAAAAGAAAAGACCGGATTGATCCGATCTTAGGCGCCCTCCCAAAGCGGGCCCATTGATTTCGACCAGTCAACCTTTGACTGCGTTTTGGACGGTCGGCATTCGGCCTTCTGCCAGGCTTCTTTGTTTAGGTACTCTTTCTGGCAATTAGGGCATTTGACCCCGCCATTTGGAAGATTGATGCCGCCAAAGCTAATGCACTTCGTCATTGATTCCTCCAATGTTAGCGCAAACAAAAACACCAGCCTGTGATGGCTGGAATCTTGTTTGTGTTGATTTTACACAAACTTAACCAACCACCATCTGATGGCTAAACCAATACTGTGAAGTTCGGTTTGCGACTAAGTTCATATTAAATATAATTATAAATCAACGGTTTAAATCTGTCAAAAAGAAAAAGGGCTGATGATTGCTCTCCAGCCCATGGACACCCTTGGTTATTACTCGGGAAAAAACTTTTCGTGCAGTTGCACTGTGACAGCAGGCAAGTCATCGTTGTTCAAGACTACGGTCAAATTGCGGCGAGCAGCTGATTGAGAGACCAGTTGGATCGGAAATCTCCCCAGCAAAGTCAGTATTTCTCCAATTAACCTCGGGTTTTCAGGAAGCTGTTCTCCCACAACGGCCAGAATGGCCATCTGCGGTAACGTTTCGACTTGAGCGAAGACTTCCAGCTCTTGGGCAATCTGACGCAGGTGGCTAGCATCGTCTATCGTCACCGAAACGCTGATTTCAGAAGTCGTGACAACGTCGATGGCAGTCTTGAAACGCGCAAATACCTCGAATACTTTGGCCAGAAATCCATGCGCCATGAGCATTCGGGTTGATGTAATATCGACTACCGTCACGTCGCGCTTGCAGGCGATAGCCGTCGGACCGTTGGTGTCTCCCCTTTCCGAACTGATGATCGTTCCTGGGCTTTTCGGATTTAAGGAATTGAGAATACGTACCGGGATGCCTTTTTCGAGAGCCGGCTGGATCGTTTTCGGGTGCAAAACCTTAGCGCCGAAATAAGCCAGCTCTGCGGCTTCCACAAAGGTCAATTGTGGCACGAGTCGTGCTTTTGAAAACACGATTCGTGGATCAGCGGTGAGCATGCCATCGACGTCAGTCCAAATCTGGATTTCTTCAGCGCCAATCGCAGCCCCGATGATCGCCGCCGAATAATCAGAACCACCCCGACCAAGAGTTGTAGTGTAGGTTCCTCTTACCCGTATATCACCGGTTGCTCCGATAAATCCCTGGGTGACTGGAACCCCTCGCATTTGCATGTCTGTAACCAATGCCCGATGGATGAACCGCTTTGCTTCATCCATCCGCGGATTAGCACAGGTGAACTGATCGTCAGTGATCATAAAAGTCCGAGCGTCGATGTCGAGCAACTCACGATTGATCGTGCCTTGGAAGGCATTTGCTACAAGAAACGACGACAACCGTTCGCCGATGGAGATGATGGCGTCCTGGCTTCGAGGCGTCAGTTCACGCAAGGTGGCTACTGAGCGAACCAACCCTTCCAATTCTCCAAATCGCTCGTAAATAACTGCTTCAGCGGCGTTAAAATCCGCCTCACCCTGGCCTCGAAATTTCGCGTCCAAGCGGCCCGAGTTGCCAAACAAATCTCGTAGAACGGATAGATGCCGGGTTTGTAAACTCCGCAGATCGCTCAGCACTCCGACTGAACCTTCAAGCCGACCTTCAAGAGCTTTTTCGCTCATCCTGACTAATGTATCTGTGACTCCGGCCATGGCGGAAACCACCACAACCGGAAGCTTATTGCCTTGCTCTAATGTTGCTTTGACAATGTCCCGGACTTTGCGGATCGCAGCCGTATCCTGGACCGAAGTGCCGCCAAATTTCATCACGATTTTTCCCATTACAATCCTCCTTCGTGTTTTTGCAAACAAAAACACCGACCACTATGGTCGGGTACAGTTTGCTGTGTTTGATTACAACATGAACTAGCCGACCAGGTGTCGGCCTTTCTTTGAAACGAATTGCGAAATCTGTAAGTTCATATAAACAATATATGCCTAAGGCTCGGGGCTGTCAACCCTTACTGCAAGTTTTTCATCTTGTCCAAAAAACTGTTCAACTCTTCTTGCGAAAAAAATTCAATTGTGATTTTGCCGCTCTCCCCTGACTTTTGGACTTTGACTTTTGTTCCTAGTTTGCCTCGCAATTCTGTTTCTAGCGCCGCCACTTCTGGGTCCGATGGGCCTCTTGGAGCTTTGATTTGTTTGGGTCGATCCAGAAGTTCACGGACCTTTTCTTCCACTTGCCTGACAGTCATATTTTCCTTCACAACTAAATCAAACAGGGCTAATTGTTTTTCCATGCCAGGCATACCCAGAATCGCGCGGGCTTGGCCTTCGGAAATTGTGCCTTCAGCCAGGGCATTTTGAATTTTAAGAGGTAAATGGAGCAAGCGCAACATATTCGTAACTGTAGTTCTGCCTTTTCCCACACGCTTGGCAACTTCATCCTGGGTCAGGTGGTACTGATCAACCAGTTGTTTATAGGCCAAAGCTTCTTCGATCGGATCAAGGTTATGGCGCTGAATATTTTCAATCAAGGCCATCTCCAGCTTTTTTTGTTCCTCAATAAAATTTCTAATCACGACAGGAACTTTGGTCAAACCCGCAAGCTTGGAGGCGCGCAACCGCCGCTCGCCCATGATCAACTGATACGTGCCATCAGCAACAGGCACCACGATCAAAGGTTGCAGGATTCCGTGTTCCTTGATCGAATCTGCCAATTCCTGCAAGGCTTGTTCGTTAAATACGCGCCTAGGCTGCCATGGGTTTGGTTTAATTAGATCAATCGAAACTTCGGTCAGACTAATGGCTGGTAAATTTTCCGGCGATACTGGAGGCCCTGCGGGCTGCTGATTGATAATTTGATTTTGATCATCCATGAGCTTAAGAATACCACGAAAAATAAGAAATAAAAATGTTATGGCCTGATCAGTTGATACAGCTGATCCTCTAAGTGGAAAAAATCTGTAGAGCGCGTCATGCGCGGCCGCGGCAAATTATTTTTCACAACTCTTTCTACTCTAGCCGGTCTGGCAGTTAAGACCGCAATCCTATCAGCAAGTTCTAACGCCTCGGCAATAATATGTGTAACCATGATGATAGTCGGTTTGCGTTCAACCCAGATCTGCAGAAGTTCTTTTCGCAATTCTTCGGCTGTAAATGAATCCAGCTCTGAAAACGGTTCATCCATAAAAATAATTTTTGGCTGCGGAGCCAGCGCTCTGGCAATACCGACGCGCTGGCGCATGCCTCCAGATAAATCTTTTGGGTAAGAATGGGCGAATTTTTCAAGTCCAAACTGCTTCAATTCTTGGGCCACAATCGCATGGCGAGTTTTTTCATCCATTCGCTTTGAGAACAAGCCTAATTCAATATTTTCAAAGACAGTCATCCATGGCAGCAGCGCAAATTGCTGAAAAACAAAACTCGTATCACTGACTGTCATATCTTTACTTAATATGACTTCGCCTTTGTAATCTTTTTCTAATCCGCTGATTATGCGCAGAATGGTCGATTTGCCTGATCCAGATGGACCAACTAGAATAAAAAATTCACCTGCTTCGATTTCTAAATTTATGTCATCCAAAACTAAAAGATTTTTATCATCTTCTAAGTAATGCTTGGTAACATTTTTCAAAGTAATAATTGCGGACATTTTATTCCTCCATCAGCCTATGGCTGGCGTCTAGCAGCGGCGTCCAGATCAACTTGTTAATGCTGAACACAATTATCAGCAAACCCAAAATTCCGAAAACCGTAATCGTGGTGCTTTGGACATGACTCTGAAAAAATCCGCCCAAGCCGGCAGGGAGGTTAACGATAATTTCTGTGGCAACGATCGCCCCCCAACCTTCGCCCAGCCCAATAATTGATCCTGTGACCAAACCGGGTATGCTTAAGGGCCAAATAAATTTCTTAAAATAATTAATTCCAGTCAGATGATAAATTTCAGCGGCTTCTTCCCAATCGTGTCTGGCCAACTTTAAGGAACTTAATACAGAAAATAGAATCGGCCAGATAATTGTTAAAACTAAAAAGAAAATCACAGTCGAATCAGTTTGGCCCCAAAAATGCACAGCCAGAGGCAAAATGGCAAAAGTCGGAAAACTTTGCAGAATGTCAAAAATTGGCAAAACTATGTGCGAGCGTTTGCCTTTATAAAAAGTGGTGGCCAGAAGCCACGCTAGGAACGCGGCAATCAAATACGCGACGAATAAACGGATGATGGATACAAACACGTCGCTAAATAAATTTGAAACCGCTAATTTTTCAATTCGCGAGAAAAATAACAGGAACAAAAATGGCGCCAAGATAATCAAAAAAGTTGCAGCCAAATGAGCGCCACTTTTATAAATTTTCATTCGATGCTTTGTGTTTCTGTGCATTGTTTTGTCTGCCAAAATTATAACACAAAAAACAAAAAAGCGCTTAAGCGCTCACTTGGTGCTGTGGTTTAAAGATAGTCCAATGTGGACAAATTCTTTTACAATTACATAGCTCTTTCGATAAACTCTGGAGTGAACTTCAGTAAAATTTGTGGCCCTTTTTTTCTTTCTCTAAGATCTGCCATTAAGAAAAGATTGATTCCGTCCACTTTGGTAGGTAACGCAAAGCGATAGCCAACTTCGTCCGCATTACCGTGAACTCCGGTAAGTCTTATTACTCCTTCTCTTTGTTCTTTCGATAATTTACTGAATCTTTCAACCACTTCTGATCTTGTCTGACCAACGCCTAATGTTTGGTACAAAAAATTCTCGGCTTCTTGAGAAGGATAATAATCATCTCCGTAGGGAGTTACAATATTAAAACCTTCTTGCAAGATGGGCCTTAAACCTTCAAATCGGTTCTGTAGTTGCAGGGCTGCTTTTTCTCGTTTAATACGTTCGAGATATCGAGAAAATTTTTCCGGAAGTTGTTTTAACAAATCCCGATCTTTATCAAATTTTGGTCCTCCCAAGTTTCCCTCAAATTCTTCTTCTAATCTTGCTAATATTTCCCTTGGTTGCAATGCTTTCAGCTCGCGATATTCTTGGCCGGCCTTATCGCCCTGCTCATCTGCCACTTTCTCCAAAACTTCTCGATCAGAATCAATCCGACCCTTAACTGTATCACGAAAAGGTTTCTCGGTAAAAGCTCTTGCTCGAGCTTCATCCATATCTTCAACTTGGAATACACCTGCCGCTTCTTCTTCTGCACTTCGCGGAATTCGTTTATCAATAGACATATTTAGAACTCAATTATTTTTAACTCCGAGATAAAAAAAATTATTTTATCAAATAGTTTTTATCTAACTAAAAACGGCAATTTGAAATTTTGAGCGAAGTTTTTCAGAGTCTTTAGGTTGTCGCGAAATTCAGTAAAGCTAAAATTATAGAGATTCACGCGGACGACATCACCTTTTTTATCATAATCAATGACAACATTCCCCTGGATATCCGAGTCAATGCTTTTGGCGCGCTTCATTTCAATAGAAAGCACGCTACTTTCTTTGTCATATGAAATTTTTGGATTGCTCTTTTTCATAAATATTTCTTAATTTTAGAAGTATCTATAACTGTAACGATCTCTAAAACATCTTTCTTCGGTTCTGCTGCTATAAGCAATAGTCGCTCAACTTCTCTCTTTTTATACAACTTTTTAAACAAAACTCTTCCGTCATTATCATATAACACCTTGGTCGGATTGGCAATGGCGTCATTCACCAAGCTTTCCGAAATTGATCGCTCTTTCATCCGTATCCTGGCGTGCGGCTTGATAATATATTTCATATTTTTGGTGCCGAAGGAGAGAGTCGAACTCTCATGGGGTTGCCCCCGCGCGATTTTGAGTCGCGTGCGTCTGCCATTCCGCCACTCCGGCATGCATCATATTTTAACTCAAAATCTTATTTTTGAAAAGCCAGCAAACTTTAATCTTCTTTGGCTAAAATTTCCGACGGGATTTCAACTTCCTGGCCCCGTTTAATCGTGTTGCTCAAAAGTCCTTGAGCAATGTAGCTTTCGATCCGATCCTGGATTAACCGTCGCAAGGGACGAGCCCCAAATTCAGGACTGAAGCCTCGCTGGGCCAAAACTTGCGTTAGTTCCGGCGTAATCTTAATTTTTATATCTTTGTCTGCCAGCCGGCGATTCAAGTCAGTCATTTCCAAAGTTGCGATCACGGTCAGTTCAGCAGAGCTTAAGGGCTGGAAAGTAACAACCGCATCAAAGCGGTTAAGAAACTCGGGACGGAACAACCCCTGTCTCTGCAAATACTCGATCAATTGCGTCTTTAACTGGTGCTGGTCGACGCCCTGCGAAACCAATTCTCGAATCAGTTCAGCGCCCGCATTAGAGGTGGCGATCAGCATAGTGTTCACGAAGCTAACTTGCCGACCTAAGGCATCCGTCAAATGCCCTTCGTCCAACACCTGTAAAAATAAATCCAGAATTTTTGGGTGTGCCTTTTCTACTTCATCCAAAAGAATGAGGCTGAATGGATTTTCAATAACTTTTTCGGTCAAAGTACCGCCTTCCCTCGTATCCGCATCTCCAATCATGCGATTTATGGCATGCACTTCCTGGTATTCGGACATGTCGAAACGAATGATACGATTTTCGTTGCCGAAATAAACCGCGGCCAAGGCTTTGGTGGTTTCGGTTTTGCCAACTCCAGTAGGACCCAAAAATAAAAAACTACCGATTGGCCGTTTTTCGGAAGAAATACCAGAACGGCCTCTTCGCAAAGCATTGGAAATATCAACCAAAGCTTCCTGCTGGCCGACTATTCTTTCCTGCAACAGATTTTCCAAATGGAGTAAAATATCCTTTTCCGCGCCGGCGACTTTTTCCACCGGAATTTTAGTTTTCAGTGTAATGACTTTCTGCACGTGCTCAGACAAAACCAGACGATTGGAAGTTTTGGTCAAAACAAACAGCGCTGTTTCTTCCAAAACTTCCAAAGACTTTTCGGGATTGGGCAAATTCTGGATCAGTTTTGTGCATAAATTGACAATTTCTCTCAAAGCCGCGTTGGTAAACCTTAAACTTTTCGATTCCAAAGTCGCACATTCGTCTTGCAAGATGACAAGCGTTTCGCTAGGGTCAGTTTCGGAAATTTCGACTTTTGTGATCAAATGCTGCAGCTCGGTATTTTTGCCAATTGTGGAAGCATAGCCATTTTGATTGGTAATCCCAATAATTTTAAGCGGCGATTTGAAGTATGACAGCAGAGCTTCTGTAGCGTTGATGCGACCAACCTCTGGTTTAGAATCTAGAAATGCATCAAAGTTATTGATGACCAAAATCACATCTCCTGCTGCCAAAGCTTCGCCGAACAGAAGCCGAATTTTATCCAAACTTTCATTGGCTGTTGCCGTTCCCATAAGGATTGATGCTGAATCTATCTGCAACATCCGCATATAGCGAAGCTGACCATAAGTCTGGCCATTGTTCACTGCTTGGGCAAAGGCTTTTATAACCGTATGCCGTCCAACTCCCGGTTCCCCGACCACAATCACTTTTCCAAATCCTTCGAGCAAGCCGCGTTCGATCAGCTCGATGTATTGCCGATGACCGTAAAGATGAAAGGGTGCCTGCTGATACTGCACCTGACGCGTGATGTTGCGGGCATATTTGTCCAAATTCACAGTAAAGCCGCCGCTCCAATCCTTGCCAATCCCCTTGATCCTTAGCAGATTTTCACGACTCAAAAAATCTCGGATCTGTCGGGCCATTGCCGCTTTGCGGCGCTGCCAATCGCCAACTTCGCGCAAATCTTCTTCCTTGACCTTGAATTTGAACAAAATGTCGGCAAAATTTTTGTTTGAAAGCAAACTGATAAGCCAATCGTCCAATCCTAGATTCGCATGATTGACAGTCAATGATTTGCTTGCCGCTGTTCTCAAAAATTCTGAAAGCGGCAAGCTCAAATCCTGCGGATAGACCTGATTGATTTCGGCAAAAAATTGCGCGGCCGGAATGTTGAGCCGCAAAAGCTGCCAGTGGAAGTCATAATCAGTTGCCAAAAAATGAAAAAATGCGCGGGGGTAAAATTCGTCCTGATCGCAACTTCGGTATAAAACTTCGGCTAAATGCTCGGAAAACAATCGGCCAAATTCTTCCTGATCAACAAAATTTCTAAATAAAGCCGCATCTAGATTTTTTTCCGACTGTTGATTTAAAATAAACAGCTCATAAACCAGAGTGATTAAAAATCCGGCAAGAAAAATTTTGGACCATTCGATAAAATTAAGCGAATTGAAATAAAAATAGCAGCCGACTGCCAGCGCCACGGCTGCGCCAAAAAAAAGCATAAGCAAAGCCATGACTCTTGGAGCGATCAATCTTTTAAGTCTTATCAAAGCTAAATATCCGGATTGTTTTAAGTATTCCTGGATCATGCGATTTTAAGATTAGCGAGTCCTGAAAAAATAAGCGCCAAAATAATCAAAGGCAGAACAAACCACAAAACAAATCCAGCAATTGTCAGAGCGATTATCAGAAGTTCAGTGGAAATTCCTATTAATATGACGCTAACCCGGAGGAGGGCGCCGATAAATCTAGAGATAAGATTCCACAAAAAAATTTTGGACCAGCGCTCGAAGTCAAAACCAAGTCCGTAAGAAGAAATATCTTTGTGCCAAGGCGCAAAAATCCGCATGGTCAAAAAACCTATGGAAAAAAATCGCCAAGCCCACAGGATAAAATTTTCCCCAATCTGCAGGATCGTCAGCGGAACATAAGCAAAGTACCATCCCAGGAATCGCAATAATATGCTGTCTGTCAAGGTTTTTTTGTTAGTTTCGATACTCTTATATTGTAACTCTAACCGCGTTTTTTGAAAAATTTTAGTTTCAGGCTTCTAATACCCCCCACACACACGGCCGCGATCACGAGACTTGCTAGGATATCGAATGGAAAGTGCACTCCGACAAACACTCGCGCAATTGAACCTAGAGTTGCGAAAACCAAAAAAGGCCAAAAATATTCTGTATCCCAAAACGCAAAGGCAAAACTAAAATAAATCACCGCATGACCCGAAGGAAATGACATACCGTGTTCATTGTCAGCCAACAACTGGTGAATATTTGTAATTATTTCGTATGGCCGTGGGTGATCAAAAATACGCTTTAAAATTTCAACTATGATAACGCGCGAGACAAACGCAGAGACAAAAGCTACATAAACATACGGACGCAAACGTTTATTTAGCCAGAGCAACAAAATAATCAACCCGAACACATACAAAAATTTTTCAGCCAAGAAAATGCCGAGTACATCCAACCCCGGCCATTGTCCAGCGAAACTATTGATTGCCAAAAAAAATTGTTGATTCATAATTTTTTTGCAACATTCGTGCTACAACCCAGGAGCTGGAAAATTTTTGGTAAATCTTTTGATTTCGTTTCTGACTTTGTCAGCAACATTCGGATCTGTAATCACAGCCGTAATCCATGAAGCGATTTTGCTCATTTCTTTCTCTCTCATGCCGCGAGAAGTCACGGCCGCTGTCCCAAGCCTGATGCCCGAAGGATCCCATGGCTTGCGCGCATCAAACGGGACCATGGAACGATTGGTCGCGATCCCGGCTTTATCTAAAACTTCTTGCGCATCTTTGCCGCCGATATTTTTGTTGGTCAAATCAACCAAAAGCAAATGATTATCAGTGCCATCAGAAGTCAATTTAAACCCAAAGCCTTGCAAAGAGTGCGCTAAGGCTTTGGAATTTTTCACAATCTGCTCGGCATATTTTCGGAATACGGAAGTCTTGACCTCTTTCATGGTCACGGCAATAGCGGCAATGGCATTTTCGTGCGGGCCTCCTTGCATGCCTGGAAAGACGGACTTGTCTATAGCTGTTGCATATTTGTTTTTACACATAATAATCGCGCCCCTTGGCCCCCTAAGAGTCTTATGAGTGGTCGTGGTCACAACATCAAAAAAAGGAATGGGCGACGGATGCACTCCGGCAGCTACCAATCCGCCAATATGCGAAATGTCGGCCATAGCAATGGCTTTGACTTTATCCGCGATTTCTCGGAATTTTTTAAAATCAACTTCTCGGGGGTAAGCCGTGTACCCGCAAAGAATCAGTTTGGGATTGACGCGATCGGCCATTTTCAAAACTTCCATATAATCCACGCGGCCGGTTTTGTTTGACACTCCGTAATGCACGAAATTATAAGTCTTGCCTGAAAAATTTACCGGGGAACCGTGCGTGAGATGCCCGCCGTGGTCAAGATTCATGGCCATGATCGTATCGCCTTTTTCGAGCAAAGCATTGTAGACTTCCAAATTCGCCGGACTGCCGGAATAGGGCTGCACATTTACGTGCCAATCAAGCGGCAGGCCAAATGCCTCTTGAACGCGTTCGATAGCCAGCTCTTCAATCTTATCAATCACTTCATTGCCCGCATAATATCGCTTGCGCGGATATCCTTCCGCGTATTTGTTGGTCAGGATCGAACCAAGCGCTTCTAAAACTTCTTTTGATACATAATTTTCTGAGGCAATCAAATCCAAAGTCTCGGTTTGTCTACGCCGTTCTTTTTGAATCAAATTATAAATTTCTGGATCCTTTTGCTTAAGACTCATATTACTTTTTTAATATTCCATAGAACATGGTCATGATACCGGCGAATCCAAACACAATATAAATGTTCCCTGTTATTGATAGAATCCAAATTGCGGCCAAGGCTGTAACAATCTTCCCAACTGCCAAGCTGAATTCAAAAAATACGCTATAAGCAATGGCATAGTCCGCTCCCTGTGAACCTGCTAATTCAAAAGTTAATGCCAGAACCGGCACATAGACCAAACTTTTCAGCATTTTAGTCGCGACATCAAACATCAGGACAACTGGAATGCTCGTGGCCAGACCTCGGAACAGCCAAGAAAGACCGTAGAACAAAGAATTTCGTTCTATCAAAAATTGCTTATTGGAATGATCATAACTCTGACCTATATATAACATTAGCACAACTGCAACCAGCATAGCAATTGCAGTCAGCAGACCAATGCTGGCAAAGACTGGGACGATAATAAAGATATAAACCGGCCAAAGGCTCATGACCATTAAGTCTTCCGCATAACCCCAGTATCCAAAAAAATTCTGTTTGTGGACTTTAAAGACGCGCCATAAATTTTTGAATTGGAATTTGTGGCGCATAAAAATATCCGGAGTTCTAAACAAAGGGATAACGGACAATAGCATCATGATGCTGGCAAGGATAAATAAAGTCAGAAAACCGATCTTGGTCGCGATCAGGCCGCCCAAAAAAGGCGCTGTGATGAAAGCAATTTCTTGAATCGACAACAACATACCGACTTCGCGGCCGCGTTGTTTTTTTACATCAAACATGGCAACATCAGCATTGAAAGCCGGCCACAAAAAAGATTTCTGTATGGCAAAAAATATTGGCGCGACATAAAACAGCGCGGAATAGTCTCGGATAAAATAGAGCATGATCCAATAAACAATATAAAAAATATTTGACAAAAAAATTGAATGTTTGTAACCATACTTGCCCGCAAACTTAGCGCCAAAACAGACTAACGCAATGTACCATGCATAAACCTGGACATAAAACCAAAGTATCGAAATCAAGGAATGGGTTAAAATGTAAAGATAAACCGGCTCAAATATGAAAACCAGAGCCAGGGCAAAATTGGCCAAAAAACTTTCCCAGTAGATTTCTTTGACTTCTCTATTTATTCGATGAGAAAAATAATGTTGTGTTGTTGTCGGAAAAAACACTTTTTATTTGTCTTTCTTTAATGGGCCCTAGTCTTAATATTTTAACATGATTTTTTCGAATCATCACTACTGTGGATGGCTTAGTTGGCTTTAGCTTGCCCCCATCCAGATAAAAATCTGGCTTCCCGCCGGAGGCGGGTCCGCCTTTGGCGGATATATTCCTATTTTTAAACTGTTTTTTGACTTCTGCGATTGAATACGGAGTTGTCTGGCCGCTGACATTGGCTGAAGTTGCGGTTATCGGCTTGCCAAATTTTTTCGCCAAATCCAGGGCAAGTTTATGATTCGGCAATCTAATGCCTATGGTTTTGGTGCCGGCTGAAAGCAATTTCCACGACTTGCCCTTTTCACTAAGCGGCAGGACAATCGTCAGCGGGCCTGGCCAAAATTTCTTCATCAGCCTTTCCGCTCCCTTATTACTTGCATACGGGACAGTATGCAAGTGCTTGGGGACAATCACATGAATCGGCTTTCTGAAATCCCGTCCTTTCAGTCGATAAAGTTTGGTAACCGCTTTCGCATTGGTTGCGTCCACAGCCAAACCATAGGCTGTGTCAGTGGGATAAACCACAATCCCGCCAGTTTTGAGAATTTTCACTGCTTTCGAAATTTTCTCCATTATTTCACCACGAAATTAATCAGCTTATCTTTCACAAAAATTTCTTTCACGATTTTCTTGCCGGCGAGGTATTTTTTGACATTTGAATCAGACATAGCTAACTCTTTAATTGCTATTTGATCAATACCGACTTCAACTTCTAGTGTTGCTCGCACGCGTCCCAAAACTTGCACAATCATCGTGACTTTTTCTTGCTTTACTGATTTCTCGTCATATTTCGGCCATGTTTGACTATGAATCGAATCTTTATATTTCAATTGGCGCCACAGATCTTCTGTGATGTGCGGCGCGAATGGGGCGAGAAGAATCAAGAAAGTTTCCCAATTAGCTTTTGACATTTGCTTATTTTCATTTAAAAACTCCATAAACGCGGCAATTGCGGTGTTGAATTTAAAATTCTCAATGTCATAAGTGATTTTCTTCGTTAGCTTGTTAATCTGGCTATTATTTTCACCAGGCTCAAAGACCTGGCCATAGCGCCAGACTTTATCTAGAAATCTCTTGACACCAACTATTCCTTGGTCGTTCCACGGCACGGTTGCATCGTGCGGACCCAAAAACGGCTCAAACATTCTTAAAGTATCTGCGCCGTATTGCGACACAATGTCATCTGGATTAACGACATTGCCTCGACTCTTGCTCATTTTCTCGCCATCAGGACCTAGAATAATTCCATGCGGCACGCGTCGGGCAAATGGTTCTTGGGCAGTCACTAATTTTTCATCATATAAAAATAAGTTCCAAAACCGGGCATACAACAAATGCAGGGTTGTATGCTCCATGCCACCGAAATAAACATCCACTGGTGTCCAGTGCTTCAACAATTTTTTGCTGGCGAATTCTTTGTTATTTTGCGGATCCGTATATCGCAGCCAATACCAGGAACTTCCAGCCCACTGTGGCATGGTGTTTGTTTCCCGTTTGGCTTTGCCGTCGCATTTCGGGCATTTCACATTTACCCAAGAATCAATTGCGGCCAAAGGCGACTGCCCTGTCCCGGTTGGTTCGTATTTTTCCACTTCCGGTAATTTGACGGGCAACTCATCATCCGGCACTGGCACAATCCCGCACTTGTCGCAGTGAATCAACGGAATCGGCTCACCCCAATATCGCTGACGAGAAAAAACCCAATCGCGGAGTTTGTACTGAACTTTTGGTTTGCCAAAATCTTTGGCCATTTGAGCTCTGGCAGTTGGAGAACTAATGCCAGAATATTTTCCTGATTCAATCAACACACCATCGCGTTCATAAGGTAGGGTTCTGTCGCCTTCGTCATTTACAACTTTAATAATTGGGAGACCATATTTTTTGGCAAATTCAAAATCCCGTTCGTCGTGCGCCGGCACAGCCATAATGGCGCCCGTGCCATAACTGGCCAAAACATAATCCGCGATCCAAACAGGAATTGCTTCTTTGGTGGCTGGATTAATCGCTTTGATTCCTTTTAGTTCCACACCAGTTTTGTTTTTTTCAACCGCACTTCTTTGCAAATCAGTTTTCTTTTTCGTTTCCTCAATGTAGTTTTTCACTTCTTCCAGATTCTGTATTCCAAATTCCAGATTCCGCACCAATGGATGCTCCGGCGCTAGAACCATATACGTAGCGCCAAATAAAGTATCTGGTCTGGTTGTAAACACAGTTATCGACTCAGTAAGCGCCCGTAAAACAGTCGGCTCCGCGTCTCCACCGAAATGCGGCTTTTCAGAAGCCACAAGTTGTGCTTGGACTCCAAGTGTTTCCTCAAGATTCTTTTTCTGTTCATTGCTTATCGCAGTGTCATTTACATCGTGAAGAATTTTTATAAATTTCGTGTTTTGCTTAATTTTTTTCGCGTCAAATTTCCACTCAAATCTTTTATCAAAGTTGCGGGGCTTATCCTTAAAATTGCGATCTACAAATCCGCCCGCAAGAACTATACCTTTTATAGGTTTATCGAGTTTTTCGACAACTTTCATCGCGGTTACCGCACCAAGACTGAAACCGCATATAATCGTATTCTCGTCGTAACTTGTGGCACCCAAGCCTGCTCCTACCCATTCATTTTCATTAGGTTCGTCAGGGTTCGGCAATGCTGGGATTACAACTGCGTGGCCCAAGCGCTCAAGTTCTCGTTTCATCCATAAAAACCTGGGCCTGTCAGGGCGACTAGTAAATCCATGAAGGATCACGTATTTATTTTTGGTTGCTAACGGGAACTCAATTTCTGCACCTTCGGATTTGCCGATCCAATTCTCTTGTTGAACTTTTACTTGCTCCGGCCAATTCAAATTTTTCAGTCCTTCCAAAAGCTTTTCCGCGTAAGCGGTAATCTTCAGATACCATTGCTTCATTTCCTTTTTCTCAACCACGGTCCCGCACCGCTCGCATTTGCCATCAATCACCTCTTCGTTGGCCAGGCCAGTCTTATCTTTCGGGCACCAGTTGATCAAACCCGTGGCTTCGTAAGCCAAACCGGCTTTATAAAATTGCAAAAAAATCCACTGTGTCCATTTATAATACTTCGGATCTGTGGTGTTTATTTCTCGATCCCAATCAAACCCCACGCCCCAACTTTTTAGCTGGCGCTTGGCATTGGCAATGTTTTTGGCAGTCGAAACCGATGGATGCAAGCCGTTTTTGATGGCAAAATTTTCTGCAGGCAGACCAAACGCATCCCAACCAATTGGGAATAAAGTATTGGAACCTTGCATGCGCTTCACGCGCGAGTAGATATCGCCAGCCAAAAAAGGCCGCAAATGACCCATGTGCAAACCCTCGCCCGAAGGATAGGGAAATTCAATCAAAACATACTGCTTAGGCTCTTTGGAATCATTCACAGCTTGAAAGACCTTATTCTTTTCCCATTGCTTTTGCCATTTTTCTTCAATTTTCTTATGATCGTAGATTTCCATATCCATATCATTCTAGCATTTTGTAAAATTATAAAAAAGTATTAAACTACTGTTATCTCAAACCGCAGGAGGATTCCATGGCACTGACAGCCGACCAGAAAACCGAAGCGCAATTTTTGAAAACCCGATACCAGCAAATCCTCCGCATGCTGGAGAGCCGAAACACCCCGGTCTCTTGCCTCATGCAAACAATCCAAAAGAACACCGGGATACGGCCCAGACTTCTGGCGGAATACTGCTTTACAGCCGAACCAGACGCCGAGACGCTCCATTATGAACATGATCCTGCCTTTGGCGACTACGATTCCCAGCTCTGTTTGGCCATCCATAAATGCGGCGGCAGAGAGTGCGACGAATGGTCCTCTCGCTACAGTCAGTTTCAGCTGACCAGAAGGGACTTCGAAATATACCAGCTACTGGTTACCGAATCAACCGTGCTTAAATTGTTCGAGGCTGCAAATAGCGCGGCGCCATCGAGTGTTGCGCAAAAACCCTTTGAAGTCACGCATAACGACCGCCGCTTTCTGCGGGGTCTGCGCATCGCCACCGACTAACCTAATCAAGGCTAGTCGGCTTTTTTATCCCGTTAGAGGTCGCAATCTTTAGATTGCGGCATTCGTCTTAAGACGAATTACCTCTAACGGGATTTATTTTAAAAAGCCGGCAAGCGTTCTCAAAAGTTCTTTCTCCAACTTCTTCCAAATCCATTTTTCTTATCTCGGCTATTTTAGCCGCGACATACCGCACGTAAGCCGGTTCGTTTCTTTTGCCACGGTATGGTGGCGGAGTCAGATACGGCGCGTCAGTTTCAATCAACAATTTATCAAACGGTGTTTTTTCGACAACTTCGGCCAGCTTGCCCGTCTTATCAAAGATTAAAATCCCGTTGAGAGCAATATAAAATCCCAGATCCAAAAACTTTTTCGCCGTGTCCCAAGTATCAGTGAAAGAGTGAATCACACAGCGGCCGCCGTCATAATTTTCTTTCAAAACTTTCAGCACATCTTCATAAGCGTCTCTACAATGGACAATCAAAGCCAAGTTATGCTTTTTCGCAAAGTTGATTTGTGCAATAAACGCGGTTTTCTGTTTACTTATTACTTGTTCCTTATTACTAGCTTCTGGAATTCTGAAATAATCCAAGCCGCACTCGCCGATTGCCACGACTTGCTTACTGTCTAGTAAGACAGTATATTGATCCTCGTTAAATTCCTCGGCGCGGGATTGGAAATGGCTTTCCTCTTCATCCAGCATTTGCTGATAAGTGTGCACCGGATGCAGGCCGATCGCGGCAAAAACTCCTTGCGGATATTTTTGAGCCAAATCAACGGCGGATTTGGATGTATCAATCTGCGTGCCGACATTGATCATCCAAGTGTCATTGTCTAACGCCCGCTTGATGGTAGCATCAGCATCATCTTTAAACGCGCTAAAGTTGACGTGGGTATGAGTATCGAAGTACATATTACGAAATTTTCTGAAACAGAGGTGGCGATTTTTTTATGTCACCGGATTCTAAAACTTGTTTAATCTGTTGCGCTGTTTCTGGCAAAATTGGCGCCAGTTTTTTAGCGATATCGTAAAGCAGCGCTGCCAAGTTCAGCAATAGTTCCTTAACTTTTTCCGGCTCGGTCTTGACCAACTCCCAAGGTTTGGATTTGTCGATCAGCTGATTGGCCCAGGCAATTTCTTTCCAAACAGCTACCAGCCCTTCCGAGAAATCAAGATTATAAAAAGCTTCGGAGGCTTCCGATAAATCTTTGGGAGACTTGATAAACTCACCAATATCGCCTTTTAGATATTTCTCGATCATGTCAGTCACGCGCGAAAACAAATTACCCAAGCCGTTGGCCAAATCGCCGTTGTATCGGGCTTTTAATTTTTCTTCGCTGACGTCTCCATCTTGGCCAAACGGAACTTCTCGCAGCAAAAAATATCTCACCGCATCTGCGCCGTATTTGGCTACCCAGTCGTTAGGATCTATGACATTGCCCAAACTTTTGCTGATTTTTTCGCCGTTGATGGTGAAAAATCCGTGCGCATAAACTTTCAAAGGAATTTTCTCTTCAATCGCCAATAGCAGCGCCGGCCAGATGATGCAATGAAATCTGGTCAGATCCTTGCCAACCAAATGGATGTCCGCCGGCCAAAATCTTTGAAATTGTGCTTCGTCCGCGCCATAGCCAATTCCGGAACAATAATTAAACAACGCCTCGATCCAAACGTATACAGTCTGCTTTTTGTCCCAAGGCAGGGGAATTCCCCATTTCACGTTTGGCCGCGAAATGGCAATGTCTTCCAAACCGGCACGGATAAATGACAACACTTCATTTTTCCGAGTCTGCGGCCGAATCACAAATTCATCATTGTTGATTTTTTCTTCTAAAACTTTCTGGTACTCGAACAGCTTGAAGAACCAATTTTTTTCTTTCAAATGCTGGGGCTTGGTTTTGTGGTCCGGACAAACGCCATTCACCAATTCTGCTTCTTTAATAAACGCTTCGTGCCCCACGCAATATAAGCCTTCGTATTCCCCTTCATAAAGTTTTCCCGAAGCTTTGAGTTTATTCAAAAACTTTTCCACAGCCTGTTCGTGCTCTGGGTCAGTCGTGCGGATGAATTTATCCGGCGCAATTCCTAGCTGGTCCCAGGCAAACGCAAATTTGGCCGAAATTTCGTCCGCAAATTCTTTCGGCTTTTTTCCGGCAGCTCCTGCAGCCTGGGCAATCTTGGCTCCGTGCTCGTCTGTGCCGGTCTGGAAAAATACATCCTCGCCCAATTGCCGATGCAGGCGAGCCAAAACATCCGCCGCTATAGTCGGATAAGCCGAACCGATATGCGGCTTGTCATTGACATAGTAGATAGGTGTAGTTATATAATATTTTTTTCGATCTTCTGGCATAAATTTGAAATTAAAAAAGCCTTATTTAGGCCGATTTATTATACCACTTAACTGAATCTAAATAAATCAAGCTTCGGGTTCTCGAAATGCTTCGCCTCCCATAATATCTTCCACAAACACGGAAATGCCGCTGATGACTGGAATGGCAATTAGGGCTCCCACAATTCCACCCAGTGTGCCGCCGATCAAAATACCCAAAATCACCATGACCGGATTAATCCCCACGGTGCGACTCATGACGATTGGCACAACGATGTGCGCTTCCAGCTGCTGAGTGACAATCCACAAAATCAAAACGGCTAAGGCAACAGCCGGGCCTTGTAAAAATGCGAAGAATATAGCAACGGCGCCAGAAACGAAGGGACCGATGAATGGCACGATCTCAAATATGCCCGCAAGCAATGCCAGCACCAGAGGGAATTGAACCTTTAACACCGTTAAACCTATAAATACTAAACCAAAAATTATTGCTGATAAAATAATTTGACCTAGAACCCAAGCGCCCATTTTGCGCTGAATTTTGGTAATCAATTTCAAGACATAGGCCTGGTGTTTGTAAGGCGCTAAGTGCTTCACAAAATTTTTCATGCCATTTTCTTCAACAGTCAGATAAAATGAAATTACCAAAACCGTGATAATTGAAACCAAACCAGTCAAAACTCCCCTGGTGGTTGCAAATAATGTCCCGCCAAAATTATTGATGAAATCATTGAAACTATTATTAATGGCTAATCCAATTGACGAACGGCTTAGTGTTTCTCGGTATACGCCGATTTTGGAAGCAAAAGTTTGGTAAACATTTGCGTTTTTGATATCAGTAAATTGAGCGGTCAATAACGGTACGATCAAAAATCCAATCAAAGCAATCAATCCTAAGAAAAAAGCATAAACCAGCAAGACGCTTAACGATCGCGGAATTTTTCGTTTGGCCAAAAAATCAACTACGGGATCAATTGCCGAAGAAATAATTATGGCGATCAAAAAGATCAAAAGCACGTCGCGCACCAGCCACAAAAACCAAAACAAAAGGACAATGAAAATGACCTTCAGGATCGTGACAGTTGAAACATTAATTGTGTCGTGATTCTCGTTCATGTAGTAATTATAGTGTTATTGCTGGAGTTTGTCGATACTTCAATTTTACTTCGCTAACTTTTTCAACAGGGCTATATTCTTTGGGTCGTCTTTCGGATCATCCTTTGGCGTTTCTAAAATCCAATCCAGCTTGCTTAAAACCTTATGCTGGACCAACGCTTTAAAACCTTCCAGGCCAATGTGGCCCTCGCCAATATTTTCGTGCCGATCCAAGTGCTTGCCAAATTCAGCTTTCGAATCATTGGCATGGACCATGGCTAATTTTTCAAATCCAATGGCTTTATCAAATTTTTTCATGGTCGCTTCGACTGATTTTTTATCTCGCAAATCATAACCAGCGGTAAACGCATGACAAGTGTCAAAACAAACGCCTATCTTGTATTTTTTTAAACTCTTATTATCCAGAATCGCGGCGATTTCTTCAAACTGATCCCCCACAATCCGTCCGGCACCAGCTGAAATTTCCAAAAGTAATTGAGCTGACCCTTTATATCCATTCATCACCTTCCCCACGGCTTTGACCACTCGTTCCAATCCTTCTTTGTCCGAAAGTTCCCCAAAGCTTCCAAGATGTGTCATGATTGCTTTACATCCCAATAATGATCCGCGTTCCAGTTCTTCCCGGACAACTGAAATCGAACCATAATAAATATTATTTTTGACTGAAGAAAGATTAATAAAGTACGGCGTGTGGATGTAAAAAGTATCCAGCTTGTGCTTTTTCATTTCCGCCTGGAAATCTACGATTACCTTTTTTGTGATTGGCTTAACTGGCCCTCCATGCGGAGAACGCGAAAAAATTTGAAAGACTTCAGCTCCTACCTTCGCGGCATTGCCCGGCGCTTTTTCCATACCCCCAGCGATTGAAACATGTGTGCCTATGCGCATTCTATAATTTTAATCTTTTTTCGAATATCGATTTGTCGGCAAATGGACCGATCAAGGCTAAGGTCAGCTTGTCATTGCGAATCAATTCATGAGCCACAGCATTGATTTGTTCTAAACTGACTTCATCCACAAGCTTGTATACCTGTTCTAAGGTTTTGATTTTGCCGACAAACGCTTCTTGGCTTAAATACCATTCTAGCCGGTCATGCGGATCTTCTGTAGACAAAGCCATTTTTCCTTTTATATATTCTTTGGCTTTAATCAATTCTTTTTTGCTGATTCCCTCGTCCCGAACTTTGCGCAATTCTTCCAGAATAATTTCCAGGGCTTTGGACGCTGACGCCACTTTCAATCCAGCCCGAACGAAAAAATTACCTGTATCGAGATAATTATTAATCGAGGTTGCCACATAATAAGCCAACCCCATGCGCTCGCGAATTCGAAGGAACATGCGCGAACTCATGCCTCCCCCTAGGACTGTAGATAAAATCTGCAAAGGATAATTTTTCTTATCGCCATAGGCATAAGCCGAAAGGCCGACAATCATATGCGCTTGTTCTGTAACTTTATTCTCAACTGACAATTTAGGCTCTCCGCCAGAGGTGGATCCCTGCCGGCCGGGCAGGCGGGCGCCTACGGCGGAAAATCCTGGAGTTTTTTTTCTGGGTAATTTCGTCCAATATTTATTGACTAGGCTTTCCAATTGTTTTTCAGAAAAATTTCCAGACACAGCAATAATCAAATTGCTTGGCTGATAAAATTTCGTTCTGTAATCAATTATATCTTTCTGTTTAATCGAGCGGATAACTTCGGCGGTACCGGCAATATCGCGGCCCAAGGATGTGTCGGCCCATAAAGTTTCTTCAAACAACGATTCAACATGGATTTGCGGATTATCTTTATACATATTGATTTCTTCGATAATCACACCCTTTTCGCGTTCCATTTCCTTCTGGTCAAACAATGGATTTTGCACCAAGTCAGTCAGGACTTCAAACACAAGCGGCAAATGCTTGCTGGCAGCGCGGATGAAATACTGCGTGTGTTCTTTGCCGGTGTTGGCATTAAATTCTCCGCCAATCGAATCCACGGTTTCAGATAATTTTTTCGCAGTCGGATAATTTTTCGTGCCTTTAAAATGTAAATGTTCGAGGAAATGCGACAAGCCGTTGATTGATTTGTCTTCGTACCGCGATCCGGCTTTGACAAAAATCGACATTGTGATCGATTCCGCTGTAGACATGGGCACAGTCAACAATGTTAAACCATTTGGAAAAACTTTTCTTTTATAGTGTTGTTCGGGCATACTAGTTCAGTTTCTCTTTAAAATAATCCAATAGTTCTCCTATCTTCACTCGATCCTGCTTCATAGTATCCCGATCGCGGACTGTGACTGATTGATCATTCGCTGTTTCAAAGTCGACAGTGACGCAATACGGCGTGCCGATTTCGTCCTGTCTGCGATATCTTTTGCCGATCGAAGCCGTCTCGTCATACTGTGTCATCCAATGTTTTTGCAAACTATGCAAAATTTTCTCCGCTGGCTTGATCAGTTCGTCTTTGCGGGACAATGGCAAGATCGCAATTTTAATTGGCGCTAATTCCTTAGGCAACCTTAAGGTTACCTCGGTTTCGTGCACTGCATCTTCTTTGCCGGAGCGGGCTTCAGATTCAGAATAGCAAGACAGTAATACGGCCAAAAGGGTTCGATCAAGTCCCCAAGTTGGCTCAATAACATGCGGTAAAAATTCTTGGCCTGTCTGCGGATCTTTATACTTCAAACTTTTACCAGACATTTTCTCATGATTTTTCAAATCAAAATCCGTGCGGTAAGCGATCCCGTACAATTCTTTTTGGCCAAACGGATACAAAAACTCCGTATCAACTGTGCGTTTGCTATAATGCGCGCGCTCGCCGTCCGGGATTTCAATATATTTAACTTGCTTTTCGTCAATCCCGACAGCTTTAATCCATTTTTTCTGCTCTGAAAGCCAATGGTCAAAATTTTTCTCCCAGTTATCAGGATGGATAAAGTACTCAATTTCCATGATGTCAAACTCTCTTGTGCGAAAAATAAAATTGCCTGGCGTAATCTCATTTCTGAATGATTTGCCTGTTTGCGCAATACCAAAAGGAATCTTCATTCTCGAAGTTTCAAGCACTTGTTTAAAATCTACGAACATGGTTTGCGCTGTTTCCGGCCGCAAATAAACGATGCTGTTTTCATCTTCAACTGGCCCTAAAAAAGTTTTAAACATCAAATTAAATTGTTTTGCCTCCGTAAATTCTTTGCCCTTGCAAACCTCGCAAATAGTAGGCGCTTGATCCGCCCGGTACCGAGTATGGCATTTTTTACATTCAACCAGCGGGTCTGTAAAATTTTTCAAATGTTCCGACGCCACCCAAACTTTCGGGTTCATGATCAAAGAACCGTCAATTCCAACCACATCACTCCGCTGCTGCACAAACATTTTCCACCACAGTTTTTTGATGTTGTTTTTTAATTCCACCCCAAGTGGCCCGTAATCATAACTATTCGCCAATCCGCCATAAATTTCCGAGCCGGGAAATATAAAACCGCGCCGTTTGGCGAGGCTGATAATCTTATCCATCAAATCGTTTTTTGGTTCTATCATGATATTTGGTAACACTGGATGCTTGGGATTACCCAAACTGGCTGTGTTACTTCCTTTCTGTAAAAATATACTAACACAAAACCACGAAAAGTGCTATATTAAAGGCCAAAGGAGGGCTAATGGCCCAAAAATTCAACACCGAAAGCGGACTCGATCCACTACTCGAGGATTTTCTGTACATGCAACACCATGGATTCTGGTCAACCACTTATCAAGGACGGATGTTCAGGAAATGCATCCGATGTACCCAGAAGTGGTGGCTGCTACCGTCGCTCGCATTCCCGCTTGGCGACATGGTCGGATCGATCTTCCACATGCCGCGCGGCCAGACTCCATTTTGGATCTATCTTCTCTGCGCTATCTGGACATACACAATCAACAAGCTTCGAATCGAGGTGATCGAAACGCTCGAGCGTGACTGGGCCGAAAACCCTCACTCCGGCTAGAGTCCCCGACTCTGGCCTCTTTTCTTAGGCAAAAAAAAGCGGGGGTCAGCGCGAGCGCAAACTCTGCACCAACCCCCGTGATGTTGTCTCCCTCAATCAGCATCCGCACGGAAAGAGCTGAAAGAATTCACCATGGATTCCGATACCGCTTGCCGCGCCGACTGATTTGTCTCCTCGTCAATCATTGCCTGCAGTCTGTTTCGGTTGGCCGTGGTGTCGGCCCAGTAAATTCTATAAAAATGATTGTCGATCACCATCTCATGCCCCTTCCGCTTGGCGTGAAGCATGAAGTAGACAATCAACCGTCCTCCGCGCGGGCGAAAGCTGATGTTCCAAGCCTCGGCGCGATGATCGTGAAAGAAACTCTTGCTCCGAAAAATTGACCTGCGCATCATGCCACCTCCGTGCCTGACTCGACGAAAGCTTGTGTCGCCGCCTGGACGTCGGCAAACGTCCGACCGAGGGTTTGTTCTCGATCGAGCCCTCGACCTTTCAAATACGCCGCGCCGCGGTCGTTCACGACGAAATGGACTTTCCCTCCCAATACCCGAAATCTGCTGCACGCTGAAGCGATAACGCCAGCCTCGTTTTCCCCAAAAGTGGCGAACCGCCTCAAATCCATAACGACCCGATTATCCGCTACTCGATGCGCGATAGCCACCATTTCCCGGGTCAGCTCAACGCGGTCCGTCTCTAGCAACGGCGGGTCGATCTCAACCACTTGCACGCCGACGACACCCAAGTACTTCTTCAACATGTCCATGACTGCCTCCAGCTATTTTCCTCCGGTTTATTCTTCCGTTTCAATATAACAATATATCACTT
>JAHFJG010000025.1:8213-9870 GCA_023246005.1 Candidatus Doudnabacteria bacterium | reverse complement strand
GGAGAAAACATCCAACTCACCGCCATCACGCAGGTTCGTCATCGCACTCCCAGCAGCTGGAGATCGAATCCACCTATCACCGCAAGGTGACAGGTTTTTTTTAGGTTTTTTTTGCCATTAATTTCTGATGCTCGGCAGTATTTAATAACCCGCACTTCTTCCATTTCTTGCCACTGCCGCAAGGACACGGATCGTTGCGGCCGATTTCTTTGTTATCTGTTATCTGATTTCTGTTAACTGATACCGGCTGTGGCACCACGTCCACTTTGAAAATCGTATACACCACTTGCTTATTAATTTCATCCAGCAAGCGCTGAAATATCTGATAGCCTTCGTTTTTAAATTCCTGCAAAGGATCGCGCTGGCCATAGCCGCGCAGTCTGACTGAATCGCGCAAGTGCTCAACTGTATCCAAATGTTCCTGCCAAAGCATATCCATTGATCGCAGATAAACCATCCGTTCCAGCTGGCCCATGAGATCAAGTCCCAACTTTTCTTGCTTGATTTTATATTCTCTTTCTGCGATCTTAACGAAATGATTGATCAGAGCAATCGCATCCTTCGAATCCAAAACATCAGATTGCTGAAAAGGCAAAAATGTGGCTAGCTCTTTATGCAGCTGCTCCAAGTTAACTTCCTCTTGTTCTAAATGAAAATGAACCAAATTAATAATTTCTTTTTCAATCAAACCCAAAATTTCTTCTGACATGCTATCTGTGCGTGCCAAAATCTCTTTGCGCTTGCCATAAATAATCGTGCGCTGCTTGTTCATGACATCGTCGTATTCCAGCACGTGTTTGCGCATGTCAAAGTTTAACCCTTCGATTTTTCGCTGGGCTGATTCGATCGATTTGGAAATCAACCCATGCTCGATCGGCTGATCATCAGGAATGCCCAGAGTTTCCATCATTTTCTGCACGCGCTCGCCGCCGAACAATCGCATCAAATCATCTTCCAATGATAAGAAAAATTGCGAAGAACCAGGGTCGCCTTGGCGGCCGCTGCGGCCCCGCAACTGATTATCAATGCGTCTGGATTCATGCCGTTCGGTTCCAATCACACCAAGCCCGCCCAACTCCACAACTTTTTTCTGCTCAATTGGATCAGGAATGCTGCCACCCAAAATAATATCCACTCCGCGACCAGCAATATTTGTGGCAAGAGTAACAGATCCTAGACGGCCGGCCTGCGCAATAATATGGGCTTCACGCTCGTTATTTTTTGCATTGAGAGTTTCGTGCGGTATGCCTGCTTGTTGCAGCAACTGCGACAATATTTCGTTTTTTTCGATGGAAATCGTGCCAATCAAAATTGGCCGACCTATAGTATGCAGGTCTTTGATCGTACGGATCAGGGCTGTGAATTTACCTTGTTCATTTTTATAAACCTGATCGGGTAAATCTTCTCTAACCATTGGTTTATTGGTTGGAATCTGGACAACTTCCAAATTATAAATTTTGTGAAATTCTTCTGCTTCGGTTTCCGCAGTCCCAGTCATGCCGGATAATTTTTTATACAAACGAAAGTAATTTTGAAAAGTAATCGTGGCTAAAGTTTTGCTTTCTTGCTGAACCTTCACGCCTTCCTTGGCTTCGATCGCCTGGTGTAAGCCTTCCGAATATCTGCGGCCGTACATCATGCGGCCGGTAAACTCATC
>JAHFJG010000025.1:0-8113 GCA_023246005.1 Candidatus Doudnabacteria bacterium | reverse complement strand
TATTTTCGTTCCAGCTTCTCATTGCCAGAGTCTGAATACGCCACCTGCTTATGTTTTTCTTCCAAGACATAATCATCAGGAGTTAGATTGTTGGCGAATTTGGCAAATTCATAATACAAATCCGTGGAATCAGTATCCGGAGCCGAAATAATCAGAGGCGTTCTGGCCTCGTCAATTAAAATTGAATCAACTTCATCCACAATGGCAAAAAATAAATCTCTCTGGACCATCTGATCGCGGCTCCCAACCATGTTGTCGCGAAGATAATCAAAGCCATATTCATTATTCGTGCCGTAAGTTATGTCAGACGCATACGCTTGCCTTCGAGGTATTGGCCGCATGTGCTTAACATCCAAAACCAAACCCTGGACTCCTGCTTCTATTTTATCGATTTCGGCTTGTTCCGGGGCGTAAGTGGGATCATATAAAAAAGCCTGTTCATGCTGAATTGAGGCCACAGATAATCCCAAAAAATGATAAATCTGTCCCATCCACGAAGCCTGCCAACGCGCCAAGTAATCGTTAACTGTGATCAAATGCGCGCCGCGGCCAGCTAAAGCATTAAGATACATCGGCAAAGTCGCAACCAAAGTTTTTCCTTCTCCAGTGCGCATTTCTGAAATTGATCCTTGATGCAGAGTCATGCCGCCCAAAAGCTGGACATCATAGTGCCTCTGGCCTATGGTTCGTTTCGCCGCTTCGCGCACAGCGGCAAATGCTTGCGGTAAAATTTCGTCTAAATATTTCTTTTGCTTCTCATAATTAGATGAGTCAGCTCCGCCAACATTATCAAAATCACTGACGGCGGATCCGCCTATGGCGGACAAGTCGGATTTCCATTTGGCAGTAAGTTCTTTCAGTTGACCCTGCGATTTGGCTTCGAATTCTTTCTCGAGAGAGTTAATTTCAGCAACTTTTTTCCCCAGCTTGCTGACCACAGCCTCGTTTGAGGAACTGAATAGATTTGATAAAAATGACATAGATTCTGGCTACGAAATTACGAACAAAATACGAACATACGAAAAAATCACTGGATATTTAATATTCTTTTAAACTTTAGGCCGTCGCGCGTAAAATTAGCCAGAATTCCTAGCTTCAAATTATTAGCTTTTAAATACGCCACGACTTGCTCGATATTTTTCTTTGAAAAGGGTTTATCTTTTTTGAGCTCCAATGCGACTTTTCCCTCAATCAAAAAATCTAAATAATATTTTCCAATATCATCACCTTTGTAGGTCAAAGGCACAAACACCTGTTCTTGAAATTTTGACCCTCGCTTCTTAAATTCAAGTGCTACGGATTTCTGATAATATTTTTCTTGATAACCGCTGCCTAACTCTTTAAATACCTCAATCAATGCGCCAACTATTTCATAGCTAAGTTCCGGATAAACTAAATCTTTTCTTCTCAGTTCTGGCTTCATTTCGTACTTTCGTAATAATTTCGTATGTTCGTAGCCGCCCAATTATACTAAATTGCGGCCAAAAAGAAAAGGCCGGGATCACGGAGAATCCCGGCGAGCAGAAAAGATCCAGGCTGGCGGAAAGTTGCGCCACTCGAACTCACATTCGATGTGATGGAAGACTCGCCGCAACTGGGTTCGCAGTTTACCAGAGAATTGATAGACCAAAAAAGTTCCACTCGGCTTTAGTACCGAGTGCGTAGAGCAGATAATCTGCTCCCCCAAAACATCCGACATACTGCTAAACGGAATCCCCGAGACAATGCAATCAGCCGGACCACACCCAAGCCGCGTCAGAATTATCTGAACGTCCGCGGCCGAACCGTGGACAATACGTAGGCGCGAATCAAGCAACGATTCCTGAAGGCATTGAACGAACATGTTGTCCGTCTCAATGACAACCAGTGTGCTATCTGCAGACATTCGTCTTAGAAACTCGGCTGTCATTGTGCCAACGCCAGGACCGTATTCAACGATCACTCGAGTGCGTGACCAATCAATCTTATCCAGCAGACGCGTGATTAAATACCGCGAGCTCGGAATCAAGGAACCTTGTGTCTTGGAGGCCCTGAAAAAGTTTCGCGCAAACAAAGCCTTCATTCAAGCCTCCTTTGAAGTCTTAGTATTTTACTAAAACCCAGCCAAAAAGAAAAGCCCTATAGAGGTGAACCGAGCAAATAAAAAAGGCCGGAACGATTGCTCGTCGCGACCTAGATACCTATTATTGACGATATCCAACGAGCCATAGCGGCCTCGTCGTCACGCAATATTTCCAACAAACTTTCTGTCTCCCGAATCTTACACTTGATGTACTCATGCGCCTTTGCCGGACGCTCCTGCTGGAGGTCTTCCACCGCTTGGCGGGCACCAGTCCGCAACTCCGGAACGACCTCAAAAGCGGCCAGAGCCATGATTCTCATCTCGATCTGTCCGAGAACGTACGCGGTCGGTTTCGCCGCCATTGTCGTTGTCCTTTCAGTCGTTTACACATCCGATCGCCAGACCCATGAGGATAGTTACGCTGATTGCCCCAACTGGAACAGACAGCAGGGCCAAGCCTATGGCCTGGATCACGCCACGGTGCCGGTTACACCAGCCTACGTATGGCGCAACAACTGCTCCAATCATTGCGCCAGCTATCGCAACCCCAAGAACGAAACTTAGGGATGTATCCACTTCATAGTATGGACCGAACGCTCCAATAACGATCACGCCTGAAAACATTACGCAGCAAAACCCACAGAAAAGGCGCTCAGCAATCTGCCGTTTGTCGACCCAAGCCTGAAATTTGACCCATGTCCATGTGAGAATACTCGGCCTTCGCACCCGTGTCCGAGTTGGCCAGATTCTCACAAAACTTTTGCGCAAAGATCTGGTATACAGTTCTGCGTAGTACCAACCGACAGCCCCGACGAACATTGCCGCCAGCAAACCAACCATTGCCGCTGTAAGCTGCAATGCCCAGACGAATCCTTCAGTCAGCATGTCAATCCTCCATTTTGAAGTAGGATTATCTTATCTTAATTTCTGCCAAATGGTCAACACGAAGAATCGCCATTTGGCTATAGACAATTTTGTCCATATGGTCACTTTTATCTACTATACCATTAGCAATTATACGCGTTTTTGGCGATCGTCAATTTCACGTAGAATTGAATCTATCAAATAGCGGGTTGCTGCTGAGTAATACAGTGGATTGTTCCGCCGCCGTAGATCAGGTCGCGGGAATCAATCCCAATCACTTTTCTGGTTGGAAAACATTTTTGGATTATGTCTAGGGCTTTTTGGTCATTCGGGTCGCCAAACGTTGGCACCAAAACAGCTTTGTTAGCAATATAAAAATTCACATATGAAACAGGAGCCTTTTTTCCATCTTCATATTTCATATGCGGCATAGGCAGAGAAATCACTTTAAAGTCCTTCTTCAGAATCTCAAGATTTTCCTGCAAAAGTTTATGGTTTTCATCAACCGGATTTTCTTCGTCAGAGCAAACCACAGTGTCGGTCGAGACAAATCTGGCGACATCGTCTACGTGACCATCCGTATGGTCATTAGTCAAACCGAGTTTCAGCCAGACAATCTTGATCACGCCCAAATAGTCTTTAAAAACACTCTCAATTTGATTCTTATTCAACCGCGGGTTGCGATTAGGATTAAGCAAACACTGCTCAGTGGTAATCAAAGCCCCTTGGCCATTTACATCAATCGCTCCACCTTCCATATTTATTTTGGGGTTAAATTTCTGGCCAGATAATCCAAGTTTATCAAACACTTGGTTGTCTTTCAGTAAAACGGTGTAATATTCATCTTCCGACTTACCATAAGCATTGTATTCCCATTTGACCCAAGTGTCCTTATTCAAAAAAGTCGGCCCATAGTCCCTGATCCACACATCCGCATAATCAATAATATGAAAATTGATATTGCTGGCGTCTTTAATCAAATCAACCACATGACTCTTCATTTTTTCATCCAAAACCAAAAGTTCAACTTTCTCGCTTCCTTGCAAGGCTTTAATTATCTGGCAATATGAGGCTTCAGCTTTTTCCACTCGGTTGGGAAAAGTTGTTTCATCGTAAGGCCATGCTAACCAAACTGCTGAATGGTTTTCCCATTCAGCAGGCATTCGAAATCCTAATTGTTTCGGCACTTGGCTCATTTTTTTGAAATCGAATGGTAAGTATCCGGACGGCGATTGCGAAAAAATCCCCATTCGTCCCGGATTCTTTGATTCTTGGATAAATCCACATCAACAATCAAAACTTCTTCTTTAGTAGCACTAGCTCGTTTCAAAACTTTGCCAAAACTGTCGCAGACAAACGATTGACCCCAAAATTGCAGTTTATCTTCTCGCCCAACGCGATTGACCGCTACGACATAAACTGAATTGGCAATGGCGTGGCCGCGCATCACGGTTTCCCAGGCATCGTGCCAGTCGCCTTCAAATCCTGCCTCCCCGACGATTGTCCCAATGGCTGTGGGATAAAAAATTATATCCGCGCCCAACATGGTCGCAGCCCTGGCCGCTTCCGGAAACCATTGATCATAGCAAATCAGAACCGCGATTTTGCCGAATTTTGTATGATAAATTTTATAACCGCTCTCTCCTGCTTTGAAATAATTTCTTTCATAAAAAAGCGGGTCCTGCGGAATATGCGTCTTATGATAAGTCGGTAAAAGTCTGCCGTTGGCATCAATTACCGCGGCGGAGTTGAAATAGCCGTTTTTCCGCTTTTCAAAAACCGGCACAATAATCACGATGCCGTATTTTTTGACAATTCGGCTAAAAGCCCGGGTGGATTCCCCGGGAATAGTTTCGGCATACAAATCTTTATGGCCGACGGGATACTGCGGAAAATAAATTGTGCGATAAAGCTCCTGCAGACAAATAACCTTAGCGCCGCCTTTAGCTGCTTGCTCCACTTTAGCCAAAGTTTTCTTCAAATTCGCCGCTTGATCTTTCGAAACAGTAGTTTGAATGGCTGCAATTTTCACGGAATTTTTCATTGTCCTAAAACATACGCAAAAATTAGCGGTGCAACAATCGTGGCGTCTGATTCAATGACGAATCGCGGCGTGCTCACATCCAGTTTGCCCCAGGTGATTTTTTCATTTGGCACAGCGCCAGAATACGAGCCGTAAGAAGTCGTGGAATCTGAAATCTGGCAGAAATATCCCCATAATTTACAATCAATCTTCAAATCCTGCTGGATCAGAGGCACGACGCAAATCGGGAAATCGCCGGCAATGCCGCCGCCAATTTGAAAAAATCCAATAGAATTTTTTTTGGTGTTTTCGATATACCAATCGATCAGCGTAGACATGGCTTCTAGTCCGGATTTCACAATACCGATATTTTTGATATTCTCGCCGTAATAATTTTTTCCTCGACCCTTGGTCAGGGCCACAAAAATATTACCAAGCGTGGAATCTTCCCAGCCTGGCGTCCAGATCGGTAAATTTTTTTCACAGGCAGCAACAAGCCATGAATCCTTTGGGTCAATTTGGTGAAATTCCTTAAGCATGCCTTCCCGAATCATCTGGTACATAAATTCATACGGAAAATATCGTTCGCCTTTTTCGTCCGCTCGCTTCCAAAGCTTGATTATTTGTTTTTCAATCCGGCGCATAGCTTCTTCTTCGGGAATTGTAGTATCAGTTACCCGGTTAAGATGATTATTCAAAAGATCAACTTCTTCCTGATCAGACAAATTTCGATAATTGGGCACGCGTTTGTAATGATTGTGCGCTACGAGATTAAAAATATCTTCCTCAAGGTTCGCCCCTGTGCATGTAATGGCATGGACTTTGTCTTGCCGGATCATTTCCGCCAAAGACAAACCAAGCTCCGCAGTGCTCATGGCGCCGGCGAGGGTAATCATCATTTTGTTGCCGGCTTCCAGGTGCTTCACATATGCTTCCGCCGCGTCAATCACAACCGCGGAATTAAAATGACGGTAGTGATGTTTAATAAAATCTTTTATAGTACCCATATATTCTGGCTTAATTATATTACCAGCCGAACTGTTTGCCAACTTCTTCCGAAGTTTCACGCCGACGGGCCAGCTTGATCTCGCCATTTTGACAAATAATCTTTGCGGGGCTCGATAGCAAGCAATGATGGCTTGCCAGCGGATCCTGGTACGCTCCAGTGTCATAAAACGCAACATACAACTCTTCGCCGTTTAGGTCATCAAGTTTGGGCATAAAAATATTGCCGCCGCCTGCCGTGTACTTATCATCCGAATCACAAGAAGATCCTGCAAACCATACCGACTGCAATTTGTTTTCCTTCATATAATTTACCGGAGTCACGTGCCACTTCCACTTGATTGACCAAGTATCCAGCAAATCATTCATAAAGCTGCCGTCAATCACATACCATTTGCGTTTCCCGCCTTCAGACACGGCTTTGTCCGCGATAATTTTAAAAATCGAAATTTGAGCAGGTGATGCCACGTATCTTCCCCACTCGACGATCAGATTTGGATGCTTAATATTATTTTTGTCGCAGAATTTTTTGGCGGTGCGCACAATCAAGTTGATGGCGGTCTTGGCTGTGTAAAATTTTCCTTTTTTTTCATAAGGCACGCCTGCTCCGCCGCCCATATCGATAGTATCAAGTCCAGGATTCGTTTCTCGTAATTTCTGATATATCAACAACGCGTGCTTAAACGGCTGCACTAACCCATCTACGCGCTCAATTTGAGACGAAATATGGTAATGCAGCACGCTTAAATTTCTAAGTTTCCCGAGTTTCAAAATTTCATCTTCATGAAAACCATAACGGTTGAATCGCTTATCCCAATGCGATTTGATCTTAAGGCTCATATTCAACCGAATCCCTGTTTCCCCTTTGTATTTCTTAAATCGCTCAAGCTCCTTATAATCTTCAATGATTGGAATAACTGTCAGGCCTTTGGCTTTAAGTTCTTCGATAAGCTTTATGTATGCTTCATTCTTTGGGCCATTACATATAACCCTGATCTTGGGATTAAATTTTTCTTGCTCCAACATCTTTTTGACCAACCACAGCTCGTTCACCGAAGCGACATCAAAATGGCCGCCTTCCGACACAACAGGCAAAACAAACTCTTTATTTTGATTGACCTTCATTGCATAGTGGTAAAAAAATTTACCCTTGTAAGCGTGCAATTTGATGTATGCGTTGAAAATATCAATTAAATCGCGAACACGGCTTTCTAAAATATGCGGAAAGACAACTTCAAGAGGCGAACCATATTTTTTTATAAGTTCGAAAATATTGTATTGATAGTTTCCTTCTTTGACTACCAGCTTCCCATCTGAGGTGATGTCAAAAGGTTGTGTGTTGTACTCCTCGACTCCGAGTTTCCAAAACCGTTTGAAATTTTTCTGCAACTGATTCGACTAAAAAATTATCTGTAAGTTAATAATAAAGCAATCTACTATCTTGTCAAGTATTTTTTAAACTTTTCGGCGGGCTTTTCGCGCCAAGGATCGATTGACCGTAGTTTTTTTATCTTTAAATTTCGCGATTTGTTCTTTGAGTTTTGGAATTGTCAAATCAATTGCCGCATAAATATCTTCAGCTTCGGCAACCGCGCGCATGAGTTTGCCGCCCATAGCCAACATAATTTCGGCGCGAAAAACTTCCCCGGTATGATGGTGCTGATCCCGGCTCAATTCAACCTTGCCTTCCTGGGCCACGATAAATTTTCCCAAATGCGCGACTTTTTCTTCCACGTATTGTTTGATCGACGGAGTCAAATCAAGATGAGTGGCTTTGATTGCGATGTTCATATTTTTATTTTACAATTTTTCGAGCCAAAGAGTCAATATCTCCTGCGCCCATCATGAGTATGATATCAAAATTTTTAACTTTTTCTTTGATTAACTTCTCGGTTTCATCCAAATCTTTGGCAAAAGTTGCTTTGGCTCCGAGCTTTAACAATTCTTCCATAAGCATTTTTGAACTAATCTTTTCACCGTGTTCTCGGCCTGCGACATCAAAAATTTCAGACAAAATAATTTCATCTGCTCTCACCAGCGAATCGACAAATTCGGAAAATAAAGCTTTGGTCCGATTCCGATGATGCGGCTGAAACACGACTAAAACTTTTTTACCCGGATAGAACTGCTTAGCCGCTTCAATTGTCCCGATGATTGCA
>JAHFJG010000003.1 GCA_023246005.1 Candidatus Doudnabacteria bacterium | reverse complement strand
TTATAACAAGAAATATAATTAAAAAAATAGAAAAAGAAATTATAGCCCCAACTTTAAAAGGAATGATAAATAAAAAAGTTTCATTTAAGGGAGTGCTTTACCCAGGACTTATCTTGACAATCGACGGTCCAAAAATTTTGGAATATAACGCCCGTTTTGGCGACCCGGAAACACAAACTTACATGCGACTACTAGATTCCGATTTACTGGATATCGTGGATGCGTGTATAGATGGAAAATTAAAAGAAATAAAAATAAAATGGAAAAATCTTGCAGCTTGTAATATAGTTTTGTGTTCTGCTGGCTATCCTGGAAGTTACGAAAAAGGGAAAATTATTACTGGTATTGAGAAGGCAAAAAGAGATCCTAAGGTGACAATCTTTCACGCTGGCACTACTATCGAAGATGGCGCACTGGTCACCAACGGCGGGCGAGTGTTGGGAGTAAGTGCTATCGGCAAGGATTTAAAAGAAGCTCTGGCCACCGCCTATGAAGCAATTTCAAAAATACATTTTGAAGGTATGCACTATCGCAAGGACATAGGCCAAAAGTTTTTATAGTAAATAAAAAATATTCTTACTTGGGTCAACAGAGTTTGCTTGTAATATATATATTAGCCTTAACCGAACGCTAGCGCGGTCGGGGCTCTTCTGTTTGTCCACCAACTTTTACATATATTTATTTCAGTAGACATTCACTAGAATAGCAATAAGCAACGATCGTTTGTTATTGCTAAAATAATTTTATATTAGCATAAAGTTTAGGAAATGCTATCTTGCTACTAAAAACCTTTAGTATATGATTAGAAGAACAATGCGTGAAAACAAAGAAAATCTGCTTTTACCTACTGGGGAAGGGTCAATATTAGAGAAAAGAAAAAAAACCCTCCCGGCTATTGAAGTTGACAACGAAGTTTCGTGGTCAAATCCTGATTTCCCTGAATTACCTTTTCCTTTCAAAATTATATTGAGTGGTTTGCTAAAGTTTACGGAAAAAATATTGGAATGATGTATAATTTGGATTATGTTCACACAAACCTGCTTATGGGTATGAATACAACTCTAGACGCTAGATTAGTGGATTTTGATACTGTAGAAAAAATAGATAAAAACTCAACTAAACCTAATAATTACGAGGATTTTATTGACGCTAAACTCAGTTTAGAAAGTTTTATAGAACACGGTGGTGATTTATTTGAAGATACCGAAAAAATAATTCAAATATATAAAAACTCGTTCTTTGAAACAGTCAAGAAATAAGAAAACTTTGTATTATATGGTCAGAACTCTTTAATTTTCTTTTAATTAATGTTTACTAACTTGAACATATGTTTATTTACGTAAACATTTACATAGGCAAGGCCTATGGGGTAAAACCTAGATGTCCGTTCATCTTTCCATTACTAGGCAAGACCTAGCAACTTAGCAACTAATAAAATTATTCCCACTCAACAGTCGCCGGCGGTATAGCATATTGTTATATTATTAGAAACAAAAAAAGATTTAACAACATTGATATGGCCAATAAATATAAAATGGCCATGATCGAAGTTGGCAAGAAAACTTTAAAATTTCCAAACAAGAGGGGGGTATTTATAAATAAAGATGCAGCTCAGTTACTGAGACCAGCATACGTTAAATTTTTAGTCTCGGTCGGAAAATATGAGGAGGCGGATCGTTTTTTAGTTTGTATTTTTACACAAACCGTGTAAGATAAACTTATGGTCTTTAGAATTCTAGCTTCTCTAGCGCTTTTGTTTTCAATACTTTTCATGCCTTTTTGGTTCTCCTGTATTTTGGCGCTCGGTGGAATGATTTATTTTTCTTTTTTTGGGGAAGCAGTTGTTTTGTTTTTTCTCTCAGACCTGCTTTATGGGATAAAAGAGGCTAGATTTTTCGACATCACTTTTCTTTCTTTGATTATTTCCAGCTTCTTGCTGGTGTTAATAGAATTTTTAAAAAGAAAACTAAAGTTTTACCCGCATGATAAAAATTTTTAAAAAGAAAAAAATTGACGATGTCAATTTTTTTGTGGAGCCAGATGAAATCTTTCTTGATTCAAAAAACCCACAGAATTTTGATCGACAGCAATTTGAAGGTCGGATAGAAAAGCCGATTCCCAAAAGAACTATTTTGTTTTTTGGTATTTTGTTTTTAATTAGCATCGCTTTACTCGGCAGCCGGATTTTTTATTTGCAAATACAAAAAGGCGAGCTCTACTGGAAAAGAAGCGTAAACAACATATTGGCCAAGCAAGTTATTTTTTCCGAAAGGGGAATAATCTATGATAGAAATGGGCGCAAGCTTGCCTGGAACAAAAAAACCGAAGAAGACGAAGGAATTTTAACGCGCGCTTATCTGTCGCCGGGATTTTCACATGTGTTGGGTTATGTCAGTTATCCGGCTCGGGACAAATCGGGCAACTATTGGCAAAGTGATTTTATTGGCAGAGATGGTTTAGAAAAAGAATACGATAATAAAATAAAGGGTGAAAACGGTTCCAAGATAATTGAAACGGACGCTTTTGGCAAAATCCATTCAGAAAACATAGTCAATGCTCCGGTGCGCGGAAATGACTTGATTACCACTATCGATTGGCGTGTTCAACAAGAATTATTTTCTTTGATCAAAAATTTTTCAAAAGCGAATTTCTTTCAAGGCGGGGTTGGCATATTAATGAACGCTCAAAACGGAGAAATTGCAGCTTCCGTGTCTTTCCCTGAATATGATTCAGAAATTCTTTCTCTTGGCAGGGAGAAAGAGACGATTAAAAATTATTTAACGGATACTAAAAAAATTTTTCTGGATAGAACAATTTCTGGTTTATACACTCCGGGTTCCATTATCAAACCGTTTTTTGCCATAGCAGCGCTTTCTGAAAATATAATTGATCAGCATAAGAAAATATTATCAACTGGCTCGATTTCCATTCCCAATCCATATTTTCCGGATAAAAAAAGCATTTTCAAAGACTGGAAAGCGCACGGTTGGACGGATATGAAACAAGCCTTGGCTGTTTCCTCGGATGTTTATTTTTATGTTATTGGTGGCGGATTTGAAGAGCAAAAAGGCTTGGGTATTGTACTAATTGAAAAATATGCCAGACTCTTTGGTATTGGTGAAACGACCGGAGCAGATTTGCCTGGTGAAAAAAGGGGTATCATTCCTAGTCCGGAGTGGAAAGCCAAAAATTTTCCAAGCGATCCTTGGCGTCTTGGCGATACTTATAACACAGCTATTGGACAATATGGATTTCAAGTGACCCCAATGGAAATGGCGCGAGCTATCTCCGCCATTGGCAATGATGGCGCGCTTCCGTCGCCGCATTTTGTTTTAAATGATAAAACTAAAAATGAACAAGTTTTTGTCGTAGACTTAGCCAAAGAATATTTTGATGTGGTGCGCGAAGGCATGCGACAGGCGGTAAGTTATGGCACGGCTACAGTGTTGAAAGTACCTTATGTGGAAGTGGCCGCCAAAACTGGTACTGCTCAATTGGGCCTCCAAAAAAATAAAGTTAATTCGTGGGTTATTGGTTTTTTTCCTTACCAAAGTCCAAAATACGCTTTTGTGATAATGATGGAAGCCGGCCCCGCCTCCGGCGGGGCCGGCGCCTCTTCTCTTATGCGCGGATTATTAGACTGGATGTCCATAAATACTCCTGAATATTTCAAATAACTTTGAATTACGAAACTAATC
>JAHFJG010000041.1 GCA_023246005.1 Candidatus Doudnabacteria bacterium | reverse complement strand
TAATTTTTATTTTGCTTTGTCATTTTTGGAAGCTACTTAGATTGAAAAAAATAATCAAACCATTGCTTAAAGTTTGACTGTTTCTGGTCTTGGACTTGCTGGCTAGCATCCCTGGTATCTTGCTGCGGCAAGGCTACAACAGACTCGCCATCTTTTTTCAAATTCAGTTTTTCGCGCGCTTGTTGCTCCTGATAACTGGGTGAATTATAATACTTAACCAATGAGGTTAATTGTTCATTATTCTTTTTTATTTTCTCTATTTGAGCTTGCAGTTTAGAAATTTCTTTATCAATTCGATATTTTTCTATCAAAACTTTAGCCGTAAATATCATGATTAAAAGCAAAACGACTCCAAGAAGCCATGTGGCAAATTTTGATTTTAAAAACGCATGAAAATTCATTGTTTACTGCGACACAATTAAAGGCAAAAAGGTAAACAAAATCATGCCCACAATCATGACAATTGCGAAAATTATGAATGCTTTTTGTAATCGTCTTCGATTAATCATAATTTTATTTCTTTAATATTGCCAAAAAGGCTTCTTGAGGAATGTCTACTTGGCCAATTCGTTTGAGGCGTTTTTTGCCTTTCTTCTGTTTCTCCAAATGTTTCATTTTACGGGTAACATCTCCGCCATATAATCCTTTAGTCACATCCTTGCGCACTGCTGGAATAGTTTCGCGGGCAATTATCTTGCCGCCAATCGCGGCCTGAATAGCAATCTCAAACTGTTGGCGAGGAATCAGGGTTTTGAGCTTTTCGGCAAGCGCCCGCCCTTCAGCTTCTGCCACGTCCCGGTGCACAATCATGGACAAAGCTTCAACTTTTTCTTGCGCGACCAATATATCAAGTTTTACCAGCTCACCAAGCCGGAAATCGCGCAATTCATAGTTTAACGAGGCGTAGCCAGATGAGACACTTTTAAGTTTATCATAAAAATCAATAATTATATTTGCCAGCGGCATTTCGGCCGTGATTAAAACGCGCTCATTGCTTAGATATTCCATA
The DNA here is from genome assembly GCA_023246005.1 of Candidatus Doudnabacteria bacterium. Taxonomy (GTDB): domain Bacteria; phylum Patescibacteriota; class Doudnabacteria; order UBA920; family O2-02-FULL-48-8; genus JAHFJG01. The sequence goes on along the minus strand of JAHFJG010000041.1, from coordinate 2,741 downwards.
TTCTTATAAATTCCTCGCCGACCCGTAATCAAATCCAAAATCCCACCAATATATTTTTGCGGGGTTAAAATTTCTACCGCTACCCAAGGTTCCTCAATGTTTTCAAACTGTGAGGGATCGGGAAGTTCAGCTGGAGTATGGATGATCTTCGACGGGCCGTGCTTCAAATTAATTTTGTATTCAACCGAGGGGGCGGTGAGTACTAAATCCAAACCGTATTCCCGAGTTAAGCGCTCCTGCACAATATCCATGTGCAAAAGACCTAAGAATCCCGTGCGAAAACCAAATCCCAAGGCTGGAATACTTTCCGGTTCGAATTCCAATGCCGCATCATTCAGCTTTAATTTATCGATCGCGTCGCGCAAAAGCGGATAATCATCTCCTGAGGTTGGAAAAATTGACGCGTAAACCATTGGTTTAATTTGTTTATATCCCGGCAATGGTTCGGCTTTTGTCCCGAAAGTTGTAATTGTATCGCCCACTCGCGCTTTTCTCACGTCCCGCAAACCAGTCACGATATATCCGACTTCGCCAGTTTGCAGCTCCAAGGACGGAAAATATTTTGGATGAAAAAAACCAACTTCCAAAGCATCAGCTGAAGTTTTAGTTCCCAAAGTTTGAATCTTTTCGTTTTTGCCAAGTTTCCCGTCCACCACGCGCACAAAAGTTACCACTCCTCGATGCTGGTCATAAGTCGAATCAAAGATTAAAGCCCTCAGTGGTTTATTCGAGTTGCCGGATGGTGCAGGAACGCGATCAATCACGGCTCGCAAAATCTTTTCCACGCCTTCACCGGTTTTACCGGATGCGTATAAAATTTCTTCATCAGTGAAGCCAAAAGCTTTTTTTATTTCCTCCGCAGTCTTTTGCCTATCGGAATTTGGCAAATCAATCTTGTTGACTACCGGAATAATTTTCAAATTATGCGCCTGGGCCAAATGAATATTGGCCAAAGTCTGCGCCTCAATGCCTTGAGTTGAATCAACCACCAAAATTGCGCCTTCACAGGCTGCGAGCGAACGACTCACTTCATATGTGAAATCTACGTGCCCAGGCGTATCAATCAGATTAAGGATATAGCCTTTCCATTCCATACGGACTGGTTGCAATTTGATAGTAATCCCTCGCTCGCGCTCCAAATCCATAGTGTCCAAAAGCTGGTCCTTCATCTGCCGTTTTTCAACAGTATTCGTAAATTCCAAAAACCGATCAGCCAGCGTAGATTTGCCATGATCAATATGAGCGATTATACAAAAATTTCTAATCTTGCCTTGCATTTATTTAATCTTCTCCCACTTGTTTTGAAATGATGATGGACTACGATTTATTTTCCGCTCGTATGGAGTTATTAGGTAGGCTTGTTTAGATTTCAATGCGTTTTTATAAGTTGTCCTGTTCTTGAATAATTGAATTTTTTTCTTTACATTTCCAAATCGTCCTATATTTACATCCCCAACCTTAAATGCCTCCTGATAGGTAAAGATATAATATCTTGGTTGGATAAAATTATCATTAAGAGCAATACATACTAAATAGTCAAACTTTTCTGACTTTTTCTGATTTCTGTTTTCAACCCTCCAACCATAAAAATTTATTCCCTTCGGGAAAACACCTTCGTTTTTAAGTAAAGATGTTCTAACCTCTATTCGTTTGTTAATTTCTCTAAGATAGATATCATAGCCCCCATGTCCGCCCTTATGATCTGGTTCAAAAGCAAGTCGTTCAAGTTGCTGCAATGCATAAAATTCCCCAATATCTCCCACCAACTTTCTTGGAACTTTTGGGTCAATACCGTCAAATGCCTTTCTAAATTCGATAATTGTCTTGATGGCTTTTTTATAATTTTTCATAAATTATTCATTAGACATTTCTGTCCATATGGACACTTTTAGCCGCTAATCATTTAATTTCAAATAATCAAACCTACCGCTAACGACTTTTACATATCTCGAAATTTTTAATTCATTCATTACTTCTTTGAGGTGATCATCAAATACATTGGGACTTATCAAAAGACTTTTCTGGATCAAGGTAAACCCGTTACGCAGCAAGTAACGACGAAATTTTGTTCTCTGTTTATTCATATCAGAAGGAATATCATATGTGATCAATGTCGCTAATCCGTCTTTTCTCGGCTTTGGTGCTAGTCTTTTGTTTATGATAGATTTACCAGCCGGAGTTATCACATATACGGTCTGAGATTTGATATTACTCCTTTTTTTTATGTAGCCTTCTTCTTCAAGCTTCCTAAGTGATCGATAATAAGTCGGTTTGTTTCGTTGCACCAAATTACGATAATTGCCTTTGCCTTCTGGTAAAAGTTCACCAACCTCATTAATAAACCAAAGTAAATCTTTAATAAAGCTCATATTGGTATGTTAGGACATTTTTGTCCATATGGTCAATATTATCCTCTTAATATATTTTACCTCAGTTTTAACTCCACCAATTCCAAATAATATTTATCGGTCGGCCGATCTTGTTGGCGGTACTCCTTAGTAATTTCAGCAAATCATGAATTTCCGACAAGCCAAGCAACCAACCAATGACTAAATATACCACCAAACCGATTAAACCGGAAGCAGCGCCTTGGATCAAAACCCCCCAATAAGTGTGCAGATTCACCATCGGTGCAATCATATATAAAGAGACGAAGGTCGCGGACCCGCCGATCAAAGCAGAAATAATTATTTTCAAGCTGTTAATAATTAAATATTCATCATGGATGCTGCCCAGTTTGT
>JAHFJG010000040.1 GCA_023246005.1 Candidatus Doudnabacteria bacterium | reverse complement strand
GGGGCTTGGAATGCACGGATTAACCCCAGTCCAGAAGATTACCCAAACCCTGTTACAATCAACCGCTAACGAATTAATCATTAATCCCCAAAAGGTAACTGGAACCCTGCAATCGTACACTGCTTGACTTGACCGTCCTGGTTTGATATGATATGGTATGCTAAATTATAGTTAATTATAACTAACCATATGTTTAAAAAACTTGTGTATTTTTCCCTAATTTTAGGCTCAATTCTGGCCATGACGCCGGTATCAGCCAGACAGACCTCGCTTGGTGATAATTTTTTTGCTAACCACAAACAAGAAAAACACTTACGGGTTTGTTCAAGGCCTGCGAAAGATGATTTATCAGTTGGCTGTGATGCCCATGTGGTCGTTGATGCCGGTGGCACACCGAAATCTGCAACTCTTCCTTCAGGCTATGGCCCTGCCCAGTTTCAAGGCGCTTATGGGCTTACTAATTTGAATTCGACACAAACCATCGGGATTGTGGATGCTTATAATAATCCAAATATTAAATCTGATTTGGATAAATACAATCAGACTTTTAGTTTGCCAGTTTTTCCGAATTGCTCGTCAACTGTAACCACAAGCTGTTTTCAAAAAGTTAATCAGCGGGGCGGCACTAGCTATCCTTCGACCAATTCTGGCTGGGCTTTGGAAATTGCATTGGACGTGGAAGTAGCACATGCAGCTTGCCCTACTTGTAAAATTTTACTCGTGGAAGCGGATTCCGCCAGCTACACTAATCTGCTGGCCGCGGTTGATCGGGCAGTTATTATGAAAGCTAACGTAGTTTCTATGTCATGGGGGAGTTCTGAATTTTCTAGTGAAACCAGTTTTGACAGCCATTTCAATGTCCCAGGAGTAGTTTTCACCACCAGTTCCGGCGACAGCGGCTATGGCACTTCTTATCCGGCTGCTTCGAAATACGTCACGGCAGTTGGTGGCACAACTCTGGCAGTTGATAGTAATAATAATTACGCTGGCGAGTCAGCGTGGAGGGGCGCTGGGAGCGGATGTTCTTTATATGAATCGCAGCCTAGTTTTCAAACAGCCTTAGGATTAGTTGGATGTACTAAGCGCATGATTGCTGATGTGTCAGCCGATGCTGATCCCAACACAGGCGCTGCAGTTTATGATAGCGTTCGATACTCGGGTAGATCAGGATGGTTTCAAGTAGGGGGCACCAGCTTGTCTTCGCCAATCATTGCCGCGGTCTATGCGCTTGCCGGCAACGGCAATACAATTGCTCCAGCCAATGGCTATCCTTATTCGCATACCCTGAATTTGAATGATGTGGTCAGCGGCAGCAATGGCTCGTGCACTGTCACTTTCCTCTGCCATGCGGTAATCGGATATGATGGACCTACAGGCATTGGCACGCCAAGCGGTTCTGGCGCTTTTTAGCTAATTTTTGCGGATTAAACCCCAGACTTCGCTCTGGGGTTTTTTGTTGGGGATATATTTGCCAAGCCCGAGTAATTGCTTTATTCTCTATAGTAGACGCGAAAAATAAAATGTAAATTCAAACAAAAATGCCTTATATAAGGGCTTTTTTGTTCTATGATAATTTAAGTGTTGACAAATTAGGGCAATTATGTAATCATTTAGGGTCAATTTATAAAACAAAAGTGCGGAAAATTAAAGATTTTCTGCACTTTTTTCTAGCTTAAAACAACAGACAAGATGCCTAAATTCGCTCAAAAAATATCCGTGGTTGTACCAACCCTCAACGAAGAAGGGAATATTTTAGCATTAGCCAATCGGCTGCATGAAGCTTTATCCGAAAACTTCGAAGCGTATGAAGTGATTTTTATCGACGATCATTCAACTGACAATACAATCAAAGTTATCGAATCGGTTTCGCATAAATATCCAGTCAAAGTTTTTTTGAAAAAAGGCAAGAGAGGGAAGGCGCAATCACTTTGGCAAGGGTTTGCCCAGGCTTCTTATGAATTGATTGCCACGATAGACGGAGACTTGCAATACAGGCCAGAAGACATTCCAGGCATGGTAGAAAAACTTTTGACAGGTTTTGATTTAGTCCAAAGTCGACGCCGAGTCAATCATAACAAAAATAGGTTAAGAAATTTAGCAAGCAAGGTTTTTCATTTTGCTTTTATTCAAATTTTACATGGACTTAATTTTGATACCCAATCTTGTCTTAAGATTTTTTACAAAAAAATACTTTCGGAAGTCAAAACTACGGCGGCCACTCCTTGGACATTTGATTTGGAATTTTTAATTAAGGTTCGCCACGCTGGATATAAAATTGGCAGCCATGACATCGTGTTCGAAGACCGAGCCGCTGGAACATCCAAGGTTAGTATCATCAAACAGAGTTGGGAAATCGGATTCAATGCGCTCAAACTTAAATTCATGCGGCTAACTCCGGTTGCCATACCAAGTATCGGCGGTTCGTCCATGTTGGAAGCAGGGCATGCCTTTAAGGGACGGAGATATATTACTCATTCTACTTTGTCTTATCGAATTTCGGCTCTTCAAACCTTGATCGCTTGGCAAAAATTATTTATTTTTTCGGTTTTGGTTTTAATTGCGGGCAGTTTCATTTTTTCTCCACTCAAAACCGCCATTGCTGTGGTTGCGGTCTTGAGTTGTATTTATTTTTTGGATGTTTTGTTCAACTTTTTCTTAGTCAGCAAAAGCTTAAACTCACCACCTGAAATAAAATTCAATCAAGACGAGCTAAATTTAATTGACGAAAGCCAACTCCCAGTTTATTCAATTCTTTGTCCTTTGTATCGCGAAGCCCATATTTTACCTGGATTTTTGGATGCCATAGACAAACTTGACTGGCCCAAAGACAAGCTCGATGTTTTGCTGCTTTTGGAGCAAAGTGACTCGGCAACCATTGCCGTTGCCAATACTCTTTCGTTGCCGGATTATGTCCGGGTCTTAGTCGTGCCCCACTCCATGCCCAAAACCAAACCCAAAGCTTGCAACTACGGACTGTCACACGCGTATGGAGAATACCTGGTGGTTTATGACGCCGAAGACATTCCAGAACCCCAGCAGCTGAAAAAAGCTTTCCTAGCTTTTAACCAAGTCAGTCCTCAAGTTAAATGTTTGCAAGCCAAACTTAATTACTTTAACCCATATCAAAATCTTTTGACCAGATTATTTACTGCCGAATACTCGCTGTGGTTTGATGTCATCTTGCCAGGTTTGCAATCTATCAATGGATACATTCCACTTGGGGGGACTTCCAATCATTTTCGCACCAAAGATTTGATCGGCCTAGGCGGATGGGATCCATTCAATGTCACAGAAGATTGCGATTTAGGAGCGCGCTTATTTATAGCCGGATACAAAACTGCTGTTATAGATTCAACGACTTTGGAAGAGGCAAATAGCAATTATAAAAATTGGCTGAGGCAACGCTCCAGATGGATTAAAGGTTACATGCAGACTTATTTGGTCCACATGCGCCATCCAATTAATTTTTTCAAAAAAAATGGCATTCACGCCTTGATTTTTCAACTAGTCGTGGGCGGCAAAATCGCGTTCATGCTTATCAATCCTTTGCTTTGGGTCATGACGATTTTATATTTTGCCATGCGCGCAACCATAGGCCCAGCCATTGAAGCCTTGTATCCGCCAGTAATTTTTTATATTGCCGTGACCTCGCTTTTGGCGGGTAACTTTATGTATTTGTACTATTACATGATAGGATGCGCCAAGCGCGAGCACTGGTCTTTGATCAAATACGTCTATATGGCGCCAATGTATTGGCTCATGACTTCTATCGCCGCTGTGTTGGCGCTTTATCAG
>JAHFJG010000012.1:29145-35236 GCA_023246005.1 Candidatus Doudnabacteria bacterium | reverse complement strand
ATCAGCATTGGCGAGCAGAAGACCTAAGCTTGAAAGGTTGAGATAAGTAGGCGCGTGCTTGAGGTCAATAATGACTTTTGGATCGGCGATAGTGCTGACTTTGTTGATTTGATCTTTCAGCTTCTGCAACTGATCGGAAAATTCAGAGGCTTTGGAAGCTTCAAGTTTTTGGAGTATTGTAAAATCATCCTCTGCGGCGGATAAGAGGCGAAGCGCTTCTGCGCCATTCTTATAAATTAGAGCCGATTCTGCGTTTGAGATATCTTTAGCAAGCACTTCTGCTTGATTGGCAATTTGAGTTTGGGTTTTTTTTGAATGGAGTTTGATACCGTAAACAATTAAGTTTCCAGCAAATAGCAATAAAAAGATTGAAAAACTTATTAAGAAAAATTTTCCCGCAGTTGATAAATTTTTAATGAATTGCCATTTCGGAAGATTGAATTTGAAATTAATTGCGGGCAGTTTAAGACTTGGAAGTTTTAATCTTTGGCTGATTGGTTCCATTTCTATTTCTTCAGGAAAGGGAGCGTAGATCGAACTTTCTTTTCGGTTTGAATTAATTTGACCTTGTTTGTTGAATCTTAAGAGAAAGGCGCAGAAGCCATGATCTGGACTCATGGATTGTTGGAGAATTTTAGAAATTTCAATTGTGGCATCTCCCAAGGTTTTGTTAGAGACCAGCCTGGAGAACAACTCCAAAGAAACGAAATTAAAAATATTAGAAGTCGTAATAACTGTCGCATCGCCATCCTGAAGTTTGCCTTGGGTGAAATTAGAGAACATCTTCAAGGGATGCATGCCTCGCTTTTCCGGCTGAAGAATCTCCGAAAGCTCGGTGTTGCGCAAAAGCCAAGCAGAAGTTTGACCGTTGTTGGCCATAAAGATATTATCAGAAGATTTAATCGCTATCAGGCAAGAAAATTTACCAACCCAAGATCTATGGCCTTCATGCGCAAAATCAGCCAGATTTTGATTAATTTGCGCCAGAGCTGATTCAAACAAAGCTTCAGACGCCATTTTTTTATTTGCCCGGAATGATTCGAGAATGATTTCAGATATCTTTTTTAAATCATTGGCTTCGGATTTTCGGACTAAATCCATTAATTCGGCCAAAATAAACAAATGCGCCGAGCTGTTGAGTTCTTCTTCATATAAAATTAAAGAAGATTTTTTGTTCTCCGGATGAATAAGATAAATTTGGTTTATTTCTATTTCTAATTTAGCCATAAAATCTGTTTTATTATAGCACAAATGTTAGTCATATGCTATAATATTATCATGTTGGCGCAATTACTTTCATCGAAACCTAAAACTAGCCTGATTAATTTACTGCTTGCGCATCCAAACCGCGCTTTTTCATTTACGGAACTTAAGAATACCTCTGGTTGTTCCAAGCCGCTGTTGAAGGAAACTTTGAAAGAGTTGGATAAAATGGACTTTTTGCTCGTTACGCAAAAACACCGCCCGAAATATTATCAGATGAACAAGCATTTTGCGCTTTATCCGGAATTAGTCAATCTGCTTCGTAAAGTTCGGAATATTCCTCAAGATCAGATGGCCAGGCAAGCTGCGAAAGTCGGGGACTGTAAGCTGGTGGCGCTGACCGGAGTGTTTGTAGGCAAACCACGCATCGAAACTGACTTATTGTTTGTTGGCAAGATTAGCCCAAAAAAATTACAAAATTGTTTAAAGCTGGCGGAAAAATTTGCGGAACAACAAGTCAGTTATACGATTTTTACTCCACATGAATTTGATTATCGAAGGGTTATGAATGACCGATTTGTGAAAAATATTTTAGACAATGATCCGGTTTTGATCGTGGATAAAACTAAGCAGAGAAAGAGCTTAAGTAAACTTGTCTATAAGCTCTAATGAAAAATGGATCAAATATTTTCTATCTATAATCAATTTTTAAGTTACTTTCCTTCCAGCATTCATGGAATCATTTCTCTAGCTTTGGCTGTGTTGATCGTTATAGGTATTTTTAAAGTCATCAAAAGACAGTTTATCTATATTATTCTGCTCGTGGCTCTACTCCCTGCATCCGTCCCGATTTTAAAAAATATTTGGGACAGCTTGTCGCATATCATTAAGTTTCTGCTGACAAACAAGTAAGGCTGCTCCGACGCTGACGGTCGGAGTCCCGACTTTACGTCGGGATTGACCAAAAAATAAAATTCTTTTATAATTTATTCAATTAATTAACCACATCAAATATATGGTCACAGACGAAATGACGCCAGGTCAAATGCCGTCAGAAGATGATTCTGATACTAAGAAAGACGATGGAATAAAGGATGATACCGATGAGAAGGCTGATGACAGCAAAGAGATGTAATTAAGAAACTGCCCTATCTGCCAGCTGGCGGATTTTGGGCAGTTTTTTAGTGGATAAGTGGTTTGTGGACTAACTTTGTAACAATTTGACCAAAGTATGCTGATTCTGTTGTATTTTGCCCAATTTATGGGCTTTTTTTGTTATCTATCGATCCTTTGACGAGTGGTTTTTCGTGGCATATAATGATTGAGAAGTGGTGAGATGTGGATAAAAGTGGGGAATAGTGGATAACTAGTTAATTTGCCACAGCAGTCATCGGCCGTATTGCGGCAAAGCAACTTCGGCCTCTGAATTCATTTTTATGCTGCACCCTCGCTGCCAAATTAACCAAGTAGTAGAAAGAAAGATAAAGAAGGATAAAGAATGTTTATTGGCGAATATACAATCAGTATGGATGTGAAAGGACGAATTGCAGTGCCAGTGAAGTTTCGCAGCATGCTTAATACTGCCGCAGTCGTAACCCGAGGCTTGGATCAGAGTTTATTTCTTTATCCTAAACACGAATGGGAAGTAATAGCTGGAAAGCTTGCAGCTTTGCCTCTGTCTAAAGCTAACTCGCGAGCTTTCTCGCGTTTGATGCTGGCCGGAGCTTGGGATATTGAGCTTGATAAGCAAGGACGAATTATGATTCCGGAATACTTGCGAAGATTTGCAAGTCTGACAAAAAAAGTGGTAGTGGCTGGACTTTTTAATCGAATTGAAATTTGGGATGAGCAGGCTTGGTTGGATTATAAAGCCAACACTGAAAGGGAAAGCACAAGCATTGCCGAAGGGTTAGGAGAGTTGGGAGTATAGATGCATGTTCCAGTTCTTTTACAAGAGACCTTAGATTATTTAAATGTTGAGAAAGGCAAAAAATTTGTTGATGGGACAGTAGGCAGCGGCGGACACTTGTTAGCAATTTTATCTGCTAATCTTCAAGCCCAAGTTTTAGGCATTGATTTGGATCAATCCTCTTTGGATAATTTACAAAAAGAAATTACCCAAAAAGGTTTGAACCTGCCCGCCATGTCTCGTAATAAGCTTTTGAGCAAGGCGTGGCAGGCGGGTCAAAGATGCATTTTGATTCAGGGAAATTACAAGGACATTGAAAAAATTATCAGCCAGACCAAATTTGGCAGACCTGATGGTATTATTCTTGATCTTGGATTTTCTTCAAGCCAATTAGATGATTCCAAGCGGGGGTTATCGTTTCAAACTGATGGGCCATTGGACATGCGGTATGATCTTCATGCCCGCCTGACCGCCCAAGAAGTAGTCGGCTCGTATCATCAGAAGCAACTTGAACAAGTGATTTGGGATTTTGGGGAAGAAAAATTCGCCCGAAGAATCGCGCAAGCGATTATTGTCGCTCGCAAGCTTCAAGAAATTAAAAATACTTTACAATTAGCCGAAATCATACGCAGAGCGATTCCGTTACCAGTCAGATTCAGAGCCCATGACAATATTAGGCGGGTGTTTCAAGCGATCCGGATTGAAGTCAATCATGAGCTTGATAATTTAAAACAGTTTTTGCCTAAAGCGTTAGGGTTGCTCAAACCCGGCGGACGATTGGTAGTAATTTCGTTTCATTCTTTGGAAGATCGGATAGTGAAAGAATTTTTTATTCAAGAAGCCAAGGATTGCGTTTGTCCTCCAGAATTTCCAACTTGTATTTGTGATAAAGCTTCGAGCATAAGAATTCTGACACGGAAACCCATAACAGCGAGTCCGGAAGAAATATCCAGTAATCCCAGAAGCAAGCCCGCAAAACTTAGGGCAGCAGAGAAGTTGGACAGAAAACAGATAACAGATAACAGATAACAGATAACAAAAGATAAAAGACAAAAGACAAAAGACAAAAATTTATGTTAACTGATAGTTGATATCTGTTAACTGACAAAGGCGGCATAATGCGTGATCTAACTTTAGCTATTCCAAGCGGATTTACAAATAGAAAAACAAAAACTTCGGTTTCCGCTAAAATTTTGAATATCTCAATTCTAGTGGCAATTATCTTTTTTAGTCTTGCCTATTTGTTTGTGATCAATGCCATGGGGACCAAGGGCTACGAGATAAATAAGCTTGAGGCTCAAATTCGCCAAGTTGAAGACGAACAAAAAATTCTGCAAATTCAGGCATCAGACCTTCAATCCATCAACCGAATCGGGACCAACGCCCAAAAATTAAATTTTGTTCCCGCCACAAACGTAACTTATATCAAAGATTCTGACTTTGCATTAAAGTAACAATTTTTCATGATTAAGGCGTCCCAAAACCAAACCGCGCCAAAAAATTCTTACAATCTAAGAATTTTTTTGTTATTAATATTAATTACAATATTTATAGCCTTGATTGTTATTAGATTATTTAATCTGCAAATTTTCAATCATAGTTACTACCAGCATTTAGCAGCAAACCAGCACGGTTTGGAAACCGTAATCACTCCTAAGCGCGGAGAGATTTATCTCTCGCCAGAAACCAGCAACTCTTTACCGCTCTTGGTCGCCACGAATTTAAGCAAGAATATGGTTTATGCCATACCAAAAGAAATTCCTGATAAATCGCAGGCAGCAGCGAAATTATCAGGACTTCTGGATATGTCAGTTAAAGATCTAACCGTGAAGCTCAATAGTCCAAGCTATGTCGCGATAAAAAAAGAATTAACCGATGATGTCTCGTCTAAAATCAAAGCGCTAAAAATTCCTGGGATTTATCTGGAAGCCCAAGATATTCGCTTCTATCCAGAACAAAATTTAGCCAGTCAAGTAATTGGATTTTTAGGTTATTCCGCCAAAGGCGGATCCGCCTCCGGCGGAAAAGGCGACAAACGAATCGGGCAGTACGGCGTGGAAGGCAAATTTGAAAAAAATCTAGCCGGTCAACCGGGAATTCTGGGGGTTGATTCTGACCCAAGCGGCAAATTAATTTCTATCTCAAACAGAAACTTGACTCCTGCGCGCGACGGAGATGATTTGTATCTAACTCTTGATCCGACGATTCAGTTTGAAGCGCAGAAGGTATTACAAAGCACTGTTGAGCAGCACGGCGCTGATGGCGGCAGCGTGGTGATTATTAATCCCAAGACTGGCGCTGTACTAGCTTTAGCAAATGCGCCGGACTTTAATCCGAATAATTACAGTAAAGTTAGCGACCTTTCAGTTTTTAGTAACAAAGTTTTAGCTGGCGAGTACGAGCCAGGTTCGATATTTAAGGCCATCACTATAGCCGCAGCCTTAAATGAAGGCAAGATTACACCTGATACTACTTTCAACGATACTGGAGTGTTGCAAATTGATGATAAGCAGATCAAGGATTCTGATCCTAAACCTAAGGGCATACAGAGCATGATACAAGTATTGGATGAGTCGTTGAATCTTGGAGCTTTTTATGCTGAACAGCAAATTGGCAACGATACATTTAAAAAATATGTCCAAAAATTTGGATTTGGCAAATCTGTTGATTTTGAATTGTCAGGACAAGTTCCCGGCAACATAGATAATTTGAATAAAAAAGGAAACATATTTTTTGCAACAGCATCATTTGGCCAGGGCATCACAGTTACACCCATGCAAATGGTTCAAGCTTATTCAGCCATTGCCAGCGGCGGCAAGATGGTCAAACCTTACATAGTAAACAAAATTGTGCATCCTGACGGCAGCGAGGATGTGACTAAGCCTGCTGATGGAACGCAAATCATTGATTCGAAAACCGCAGCGACTTTATCTGCAATGCTGGTTGACGTAGTGGAGAACGGCCACGGCAAAAAAGCCG
>JAHFJG010000012.1:0-29135 GCA_023246005.1 Candidatus Doudnabacteria bacterium | reverse complement strand
AAAGGATATTATATTGCAGGCAAGACAGGGACCGCCCAAGTGCCATATAAAGACAAGCCAGGATATGATCCCAATGCCAACATCGGATCATTTATAGGTTTCGGGCCCGTAGATAATCCGCAATTTGTCATGCTGGTGCGCGTGGATAATCCTAAAGATGTTAAATTTGCCGAAACCACGGCTGCGCCGGCGTTTGGCGAAATTGCCAATTTTATTCTAAACTACCTGCAGATTCCACCTTCACGGCAATAATATGAGAACCCTAGTTAAAAAAATTCTGCGACTGCTCGCAAAGCTTACTTTGGCCAGGTATAAGCCAAGGGTTGTTGCCATTACTGGCAGTGTTGGCAAGACTTCGACCAAAGAAGCAGTGGCCGTTGTGTTAGGATCGACTTTTTTCGTGCGGGAAAGTTTGGGAAATTATAATAACGAGCTGGGCGTACCCCTGACTATCATTGGCGAAGAATCAGGAGGCAAAAATCCTTATGCATGGGTTTGGATATTTATCAAAGCTTTGGTTAAACTCATTGCCGCGGACTATCCCAAGATTTTGGTTTTAGAAATGGGCGCGGATCGCCCTGGCGATATCGGATACTTGGTTGAGATTATTGGACGGATAGAAGTCGCGGTTATAACTGACATTGGAATTTCACATTTGGAATTTTTTGGCGCGGAAACAGATATTGTCAAAGAAAAATTAAGTTTGATCAAAAAATTATCTGCAGATTGCAAGGCCGTGCTGAATTTTGACAATCCAAAAGTGTTTGAAGGCCAAAATCAAACCAAGGCGGAAGTGTTGGGGTTTGGATTTAATGAGCATGCTCAAGTTATGATTTCTGATTTTCAAATTATTCAAGTTGATGGGTCTTGGGGCGTAAATTTTAAAATCCATCATCAAGGAACAGTCGTGCCATTTTTTTTGCCAAACGCTCTAGGTAAACCCGCAGTTTATGCGGCTACCGCTGCGGCTGCAGTTGGTTTGCGATTTGGGATAAATTTGGTGGATGCTTCCCAAGCTCTAAAACATTATGTGCCGCCAGCTGGTCGCTTGCGTCTGTTTGCAGGGATTAATCAAACTCAAATTATAGATGATACATATAATGCCGCGCCAGATTCAATGTTTGCGGCAATTGATATGTTGGGTCAGTTTGCCAAAGGGCGGAAAATGGCAGTACTGGGCGGCATGGCGGAATTGGGAAATAAAACCGAATCAGGGCATAGAGCAGTTGCAGTCAAACTTGCGGAAAATAAGATTGATATTGTAATATTAGTTGGAGCGAACTCTAAAATTTTTGAAGACGAACTAGCTAAGCTCAAATTTTCAGGTCAGGTTCAATGGTTTGATTCCTCTGATAGAGCTCGAATTCCCGTCCGAGATAGTTTGAGAGAAGGGGATACGGTGTTAATCAAAGGTTCCCAAGCGACTAGGATGGAAAAAATTGTCAAAGAAATTATGCTCGAGCCAGAAAAAGCTTCAAGGTTGCTTGTTAGGCAAAACGACAATTGGCTGGCAAAGCCTTAATTTACTTTTAATACGGCCTCATCGTCTAATGGCTAGGACGCACGGTTCTCATCCGTGTAATCCGGGTTCGATTCCCGGTGGGGCTGCCAAGAAAAAATATTGAAGTTTTTGCTACCTAATGCCATTATCTGAAATGGCATTTTAAGTTGAAAAGATTGGATTTTTTGATCCTTAACCGAAAAGTTCCAAAGTAAAGTTTTTGCTATTTCGAGTTTTTTAAATTTATCAGCGGTCAAATAGTCTTTTCGTGCGTAATTAGCAGTTAAAAAGGCTTTTTTTGTAAGTTCCAAAGTTGCATTGCCCTCGAAGTTTTTTTTGCTCAGCTGAGAATATTGGTTTTTTATGGCGACATGCTCACGCTTCAAAATTTCGTTTTTAGCGTTGTAGGTTTCTTCGGCGATAGATTCTGACAAGAAGAGGTTGAGTAGCTTCTCCTGCTTCGTTTCAGAGTTTTTAAGCTGGTTCTGGATCTGATCGAGAGTTTGAATTTTTAGGTCTTCTGAATTTCGTCGTTTTTCCTTTGAAGCCTGATAGGCAATTTCGATTAATTCTTCATCAAACTGCAATGCGCCTAGTTTTTCAGCAACTAACTCATCGAGGTATTCAGCTTTTATGTACTTGTGGTGCTGACTACAAACTTTTTTACCGTTAGTGCAATAATAATAATCATAACGTCCTTTCTTCGTGGTAGCAGTCAATGCACAACCACATTCGGCGCACGACATGTAGCCTCTAAGGGGAAAGGTATGTTTTTGCTTCCTGCTACGATTTGGATTTAATAGTTCTTGGCATCTGTCGAATATTTCCTTGTTAACTAGGGGTTGGTGTGAGCCTTGGTAGGTTTTGTTGTTATGGATCATTAATCCGGTGTAAAAAGATTTAGCAAGAATGCGATAGAGTAAACTTGGGTGCATTTTATTTCCCACGCTGTTGCGTCTTCCTTTGGCGTAGAGTAGTCGGGAAAGGTCTCTGAGGCTATATGCTCCAGTGGCAAACAACTCAAAAACTTCTAGAACGACAGGAGCATTAATGGGATCAGTAATTATTGTCTTGTTGGCTCGGTCATTTAAATAGCCGTAGGGAGCTTTGCCAGTCCAGCCACCTTTTTCTAATTTTGTTTTATTTCCACGTTTGACGTTTACAGATAAATCTCGAATGTATTGATTAGCCATTCCAAATTCGAAAGCAGCCAAAAGTACGTTGTCAGAGGGCAGGTAAGTACTGAAGGGTGTAATAATTTTTTTGATATATTCTTTTTGGAGCGAGTACTTTATTTCGCCTTCATCTTTCGGGTTTCTGGCAAGACGGTCAAGTTTCCAAACTAACAGTGTGCAATTTTTTTCTGTGTTAATAAGATCAACCATTTCTTTGAAGACTGGTCTGCCGGGTTCTTTAGCTGACATGTTCTCGATATAGATTTTATCTATGCTTAAACCCTCTCTTTGGGCGAGCTCAGTTAGAGTGTTCGTTTGTGATTCGATAGATAAGACTTGCCTATCTTCGGATTCACTGGATTTTCGGCAGTAGAGGATCGTCATAGGGTAGTTCGTATTTAATATATTGTATCTCGTCTAAATACTCCGTGGCAATTATTTTATCGAAAGTTATATATTTCTTAGGTAAAAATAATACCAATCCTGAGTTATATGAATCATCTCTTGATACTCTCGGTTTAATTAAATTTCGGCTCGTAAAATAAGACTTGTGGTTTCTTAGTCTCGTGTCTTCAAAACCCTTTATCATATATTTACAAACGTAATTAGCGATATGTTTTACTTGATTAACTGATTTTAAATTGATTGACCCATGCGTCCAAAGTTTTCTCAGTTCGTCATAAACCATCTTGATAAAAGGAAGATTAAAGAATAGGATGTGATAATGGATTGAGCCACGTTCCTGAAATTCAACAACCCCTATATATTTTAAAGTGCCTTTGATATTTTTATTAATGAAATAATTTAATCGTTGTATAAACTTTGAAAATTCGCGATTTGCGAAATTCAAATCTTGGACGTTTTCCCTGAAAGTTAAAGTGATGAATTCAGGATTATACTTATCTCGAAGAGCATTTTTCCAATAATAATTATTGCTATTGATAAGATTTATAACATACGAGCGGGAACGTTGGAGTGATTTTTTTCTGTTCTCGGCGATTTTTGTAGGATCAGTAAGTTTAACTCTAGTTGTTTTAGGTTTTTTATATCCAAATAGCATTGGTATTTTATAAACTAAGATCGATACATGATTCCCTGAAACGATAGATTTAGAATTAGCCATCATCTGATTAAGTGAGTAGTTAAATAAATATAACTAAGACAAAGAGCCGCCGCTCCTAGAGGAGCGGGGCGGCTCTTTGGAAACCAAAAGAAACCAATCCGCCAATGAATCCAAATAAGCCGCAGCTTGCTCATCCGAAACTACGATCTCGTATTTTTCAGCGAATTGCTTTTGAATCCGTAATATTAAGTTTTGACTGAATTTGAGCATCAAAAAACCCTGTTAATGATTTACAGGGTTTATGGTAAAATTATTCGGTTTTACAAATGGCGATAAACTTATCCCAACAGATATTTAGGGTTTATATTAAGAAATCCATAGGTTCGATTATTGAATTCCAGAAAGTCTGAAATTTTATCCCCGGTCTGTTCCTTTATTTTGCGGTTAATTTCAGTACAAGCAGTACGGCAAATTTCCTTAAATTTCTTTTTATCTAAAACATCATCAAATGGAAACTCGGTAAAATCAAACTCCCGTTCGATATTTTTACTGTTTGCGCTGAAGATATATTTCAATAATTGGTTCTGTTTCGTATCCTCGTCATGCTTCCTAATCCTAATTTTATATCCAGCAATATGTAAAAAACCGTTAACTTGATCGTAGTGAGGTTTAGTATTATTCTCTGTCTTTTTCTCTCGCCTATGGTATTCCTCATGAACTGAATCGAAAAGTTCGTTAAAGGATATGTTCGGATGTATATTTTCGTTTATGTAAATGGATTTTTCGTCGTTGGAAAACGAGACATAGCCATTATTATCAAGTCGAGACAGGATCGCTAGTTGTTCGTCCTTATTGACTCCCTTGGGAGCATTTCCAAACTTAAGTGGCCCTCGTTTTCCAGCGAGATTTGCTTTATGCATAAGATCGTTAGCCACAAGTAAGAATAGCTTCAGATCGTGGTCTGGTAGGTTTTTAAAATCGTAAGGCATAGCGAGATTATAGCAAAAAATAGCACTTTTTTGTTAATTGGCTATATATGTTAGAATTAGGTTGAACATATTGAAACCTATTAAATAGTCGTATTGTATGAGACAAAAGGTAATTGATTATATTTTTTTGATAGCAAAAGACCTAGATGGCTTTGAGAAACTTGAAAAATTCGTAAATAAACTAAATCCAGAGGAGTTGATTGATAACATTTTGGACTGCGGAGTTCTACCAGAAGTATTCTCACATGATTCTTCAGAAGAAAAAATGTGGGCAAAGTATTCAGATATTATGTTATCCCGTTCATTAGTTTTATTGGGTCTAGAAGCTGAAGTTTTGGGATCCAGAGGTAATTCTGCAGACGTACTAGCCAAAACAGAAAAGTATTCTATTGTCGCAGACGCCAAAGCCTTTAGACTAAGTAGAACCGCAAAAAATCAGAAAGATTTTAAAGTTCAGGCTTTAGATAATTGGCGCCAAAATCATCACTATTCTTTATTGGTAAGTCCTTTGTATCAATACCCCTCAAGAGATAGCCAGATATACCGACAAGCTATTAATCATAACGTATCACTTTTTTCTTACACGCATATTCTTTTTCTTCTGGAACAGAAACAGAAATTTGATCTTGAACCTATTTGGAATATTGGCAATACATTAAAAAAAATCTCTGGAGAAAAATCTTTTTCTGATTCTGCTATTTACTGGGCAAAGTTGGATGAAATTGTTTGCAAAATAACAAAGAAAGAGCTAGTTGACTTAGTTAAATATAAAAAATTCACAATTGAACGAACGAAAGCCCTTGGAAATGAAGGAATCATTTATTGGGAGAGTAAAATAAAAGAATATAATAATTTACCAAAAGCCAAAGCAATTAGTATGCTAATAAAGGCTCACAAGATATATCAAAAAATTAGACAAATACGTAAGGCAATAGATATAAGAGATTTAAATTCACTATGAACAAAGATAAATTTATTGATAAAATTTTACAAGGAGATTGTAGAAAACAACTCTCGCAAATTGAAAAGAATTCTATTCATCTACTTTTATCGGACATACCTTACGGAATAAGTTTAGATGAGTGGGATGTTTTACACAATAATACTAATTCTGCTTTGCTTGGTAAATCTCCGGCACAAGAAGGTAAATCTGGGTTCAAGAGACGTGGGAAGCCAATAAATGGTTGGAGTTCTAGTGACAAAAACATAGGTAAAGAATATCAAGACTGGGTACTAACTTGGTCAAAGTCAGTCTACCCGCTTTTAAAAGAAGGGTCGTCAGTATTCATTTTCGGAGCCAGACGTACTCTACATAGAGTAATTAATGCTTTTGAAGATAGTGGTTTTTTGTTGAAGGACGTTTTGGCTTGGAAAAAAGATAGTGCACACCATATAGCTCAAAGATTAAGCGGTGTTTATGAAAAAAGAGGATTGAAAGAAGATGCTGAGAAGTGGAATGGGTGGCGATTAGGAAATCTAGCACCTATCTATGAGCCAATTGCTTGGTTTTTTAAACCGTACGATTATACTATTGCGGACAACGTATTAGAGAATGAAGTTGGAGCAATGAATATTGATAATTCAAAAATTAACGGAGTAAGCCCAACTAACTTACTTGAATTTTCTTTCGGCGAAAATGAGGTAAGGGTACATGAAGCACAGAAGCCGGTGTCGTTATTGAAATATTTAATTGGGCTAACGACTAGAGAAGGACAGATTGTCCTTGATCCTTTTATCGGGTCTGGTTCTACCGCTGTCGCTGCTAAGTTAATGAACAGAAAATTTATAGGTTTTGAAATAGATGAAAAATATGCCAAAATAGCCAATCAGAGAGTTGAAAATGCGGTTGATTTGTTTTCATTTAAACAGAGGATCGAGGATCAGAACTTCCACATTTCCAAAGTAAAAAACCGAACTAAATAAACATGGCTAAGGATCAATTTCGTAGAAAAAGAGAAGATACTAAAATTGGCTCGATCGAGAAGCAATATGGAGTCGATTTTGGCGTGAGATCTGATAAAAAACTTGGGCAATATTTAAAGGAAAAGGGGTTGCCTTCATTGAGCAAAGCACTTAAAGAAGCTGATAAAAGATAGCGATGTTTTGGCCGAATGTAAAAAGAAGAATTACGGCTGTCGCTGTTCAAGTAGGACACGCTACAAAACCGGGGATTAGCAATGTGGCTAAATCGTCTTATTACAGATCCGCGACCTTGCTCATGTACACAATCGTTGAAGGTACAGTTCATCAATTAGTGAAAAAACACACCGAGCCCGACAATATTGTTTACAAAAAAATAGAACATAAACAACTGTATAGAATACCTAAATCAGTAATGAATACCCCTGATGAAGTGTATCTTTGTTTAAAAGATACCAAAAATGTTCACATAGACGATAATGGAGTGGATTTCGGTAAGTTAAACATATATTTAAAGAATAAAAATATTATTTCTATTAGGCAATATCGAGCCTTAGAGAGAATTAGAAAAGAAAGAAACAAGTTGCATTTACAAGGTCTGACAGCGGACGATACTGGATATACTAATGCAAAGTTAAAAAGCGCTTCAGATTGCTTGGATTTTTTATTACCTAAACTTTAAGCTATTTTGCATAATTTTCGTTCCAACTTCGTCCCATAAGAGCTGCCAATTGACTTCAACTTTAATAAAAGATAATATTTACCTATATGATCCAGCAATTTACGGCAATTTATAAAAAACACGGCAAGTGGTTTTCTGCTTGGGTTGAAGAAATTCCAGGTGTGAATACTCAAGGCCGGACCCTGAAAGAGGCCAAAGAAAATTTAAAAGAAGCGTTGTTACTTGTCATCGAAGTGAACCGAGCAATGAGTAGAAAAGAGACAACAGGTCAGATTATAAGAGAACCTTTGAAAATATCTGTTTAGATGAAACGTACAGATTTAGTGCGTTATCTTTTAAGACAAGGATGTATTTTTGTCAGAGAAGGCGGAAATCACAGTGTATTTTTTAACCCTTTACTTCGACAAGTTTCTACGATTCCAAGACATAAAGAAATAAATAATTTTTTAGCCAGGAAAATTTGTAAGGATTTAGGAATTTCTCCACCATTAAGATAAAAACTGCTAAAGAACCTATAAAAATATCGGCTCGCCTGCCCGCCGAAAGTTTACTGAAGGCGGGAAGCGCATTTTGGTAAAAGAAAATTTTTCATCTTGGATTTTAATTACTAAACAGCAGAAATGCTGATTTTTTGTTGCTGTTGACTTTGTTAGTTAGACATAGTATACAAAGAGCTAAAAGAATTTGCCGCTAACTACACTTCTTGCGGACTTTTTTGTTTTAGCAAAAAATTTACAAAAAAGGTATAATTATGTTAGATATGAAATCATCAATACTCGAGACAAAAATACAATTTCCCAAAGGTTTCCTGCTTGGTGCGGCCAGTAGCGCGCATCAAGTAGAAGGTAACAATGTCAACTCGGATTGGTGGAAAGCGGAGCAGGCTGGAAAATTACCTAAGTCTGGCCAGGCTGCTGATCATTACAATCGCTTTGAGGAAGATTTCAAAATCGCACATAATCTTGGATTAAATGCCATGCGCATTTCAATTGAGTGGGCCAGAATTGAACCCCAGGAGGGCAAATGGGATGCTGGCTCGATTGAGCATTATCGCAAAGTTTTGCAGAACATGAAAGCTCAAGGATTAACGCGCATGGTGACGTTATGGCATTGGACTCTGCCCAACTGGCTTGCAGAAAAAGGCGGATTTGAAACCAAACAAGGTGTAGAAGCATTTGCCAGATTTACTTGGTTTGTGGCGCAGAATTTGGGCCAGGAAATTGATTTGTGGCTGACGCTAAATGAACCGGAAACTTATTGCCTGCTGGCCTATTCAGCAGGCCGATACCCGCCGTTTAAACAAAGCAAATTTGTTTATTGGCGTGTTTTGGAAAATTTGATCATGGCCCATAAACGCTCCTACGATTCGATCAAGGCCGCTTGGCCTGAAGCCAAAATCGGTTTAACGAAAAATTTTAGCTACTACGCGCCATTCCGAAAAAATAATTTGATGGATCAGATAGTTGTGTTTTTGGCTGATCGGATCGGCAATCGATATTTTTTAGAAAAAATCCGAAAAAAACTTGATTTCATCGGATTAAATTATTATTTTTTTAATCGACCCAAATTTGATTTAAGACATATGTACACTGAAATGAATTTAAATTTCAGCAAAGGCCAAATGACCCTTGAAGATTCGGCTAATCGTTCAGATATGGGCTGGCTCTTATATCCTGAAGGCATTTATCATCTGTTGTTGGGACTGAAAAAATATCGATTGCCGGTTTATATAACAGAAAATGGTTTGGCTGACGCTTCGGATTCGCGCCGTCCGAAATTTATCCGCGAAACTTTGCAGTGGATTGCCCAAGCAATCAAGCAAGGCGTTGCTGTCAGCGGCTATTTCCACTGGGCGCTGACTGATAACTATGAATGGACATCAGGGTACGGGCCAAGGTTCGGGCTGGTGGAAATTGATTATGCAACTCAAAAAAGAATCGTGAGAAAAAGCGCGGAAATATTTAGACAAGTTGAAATAAAACAATGATATTAAGCTGGATTTTTGTTGCTTTAAGCGGGTATTTCCTGCTGGCTTTCACAGGAATAGCGGATAAATTTTTGGTGTCGAAAGTAGTCAGGGCGCCGATTGCTTACGCTTTTTATACGGCAGTCACCGGGCCTCTTTCACTCGTCTTGGTGCCGTTTGGCGCCAGGCTTTTGAGTTGGCATGACTTCCTCGTGGCTTTAATTTCAGGGATATTTTTTATTGCCGGAATTTACCACTCGTATGCCGCGATCTTAAGGAGCAGCGTATCCAGAGTCATACCCATCCAAGGCGGATTAATCCCATTGTTTTCATTTTTGCTGGCTTATTTGGTTTTGGGCGAACGATTGGATTTTCTGCAAACCATCGGATTTATTTTTTTGGTCGCTGGCGCGGTGCTGATTTCATTTCGTAAGGAACACGGCACATGGACGACCAAGGCGTTTGTTTATGCTGCAATGTCAGCTTTGTTTTTTGCCATTTCATCCGTTTTAACCAAATACATCTTTGAACACAGCAATTTTATTTCCGGCATGGTTTGGACGAGAATGGGTTTTTTCATTGTTGCCTTGCCGATTTTGTTGTTTAAGAAGAACAGACAAGCGATCTTTAACGCCCCCAAGGAAGCAGGGGTCAAGAATGTGGCTTTGTATTATTCTTCGCGAATTACAGGCACGATTGGCGGATTCTTACAAAACTATGCGGTAAGTTTGGGAAGTGTTTCCGTGGTCAATGCTTTGCAGGGTACGCAGTTTGCTTTTCTGTTAGTTTTGACCAGCCTGTTATCGGTTTATTTCCCCAAAGTTTTAAAAGAAAGAATTAATGCCCGGACCATAATACTTAAATTGGGCGCAATTGTCCTGATTTCTTTTGGATTATTTTTGATTACCAAATGAGCAGAAAACTTTTAAAATATTTTGGAATAATAATCGGTGTTTTGATTTTTGTTCTCGTATTTTTTTATTTCAAATATAGAGCGCCAGCTCAAATTGAATGGGGATTGACCTACTCGTATCAAGAAGCTAAAGGTTTGGGTTTTGACGGCAGGCAAATGTATTTGGATATTCTGGCAGATCTCAAACCGAAAAAAATCCGCTTAATGAGCTATTGGGAAGATACGGAAAAATCCCAAGGCCAATTTGATTTTTCTAACATTGATTGGCAACTCCAACAAGCGGCGAAATACAATACGGATGTAGTTTTGGTTGTGGGCCGCAAACAGCCTCGGTGGCCGGAATGCCATCAGCCTGACTGGTATAATCAGCTTTCAAGCGCTGGTCAAGATAACGCAGTTGTTAATATGATTAAAGCCAATATTGAACATTTTAAATCATTCAGCGTAATCAAAGCTTGGCAAGTGGAAAATGAGCCTTACTTTGGTTTTGGGCCGGATTGCCCGAAAAGTTCTCAAAGTTTTTTTGAAAAAGAGGTGGCTTTGGTCAAGCGGCTTGATAGCCGGTCAATAGTCGTAACTGACAGTGGCGAACGGGGATCATGGCTGCCTGTCGCAAGATCAGGCGCGAATATATTGGGTTCAAGCGTGTATCGTGTATCTTATGATTCCAAATATGGCGGGTATTATAAATACCCAGTGCCGGCGATTTTCTACAAAATTAAACAAGGATTTCTGGAAACCTTCACAAATATCAATCAGGTTTGGGATGTAGAATTGCAGATGGAGCCGTGGTTTACGAATGGCGCCTTGAATACACCGCTCGACACTCAGAAAATGCTTATGAATCAGAAAGTATTTGCAGATAATATTGGATATGCGAAACGGGCAGGATTTGGTGAAAATTATCTTTGGGGCGTGGAATGGTGGTATTGGATGGCCAAGAAAAATGGAGATTTCGGCATGTGGACTGCAGCGAAGGATTTGTTTGCTGGAAAATAAGATCCTTGCTGAAACATTTTTGTCGCGCTATCGTATAAGTAGTACAGCCGTAAAATTAACAGAAATAAATATATGTCAATCAAAAACGTCCTGGTTGTTTACGAAATTGCCTATAAAGCCTCGCAAGTCAAAAGCAAAAGGGCTTATAAACAGTTTGAAATCTGGGTTAAAGACATAGTTCGCACGTATCAAGACGCAGCTATTGAGAGAGTAGCCAATATCCATCTTTTTAAGCTAAGACAGCAGTTTAGCTTCTAATAGCTATCAAGAGCTGCTGCGGGCAACTCTATACTTTTGGTCAGTTCCTCAAAATCCGGCAAGTCTTTCATGCCTTTGATTCCCAGATGCTGCATGAATTCCAAAGTAGTTTTGTAAAGCTGCATGCGTTTATCTGTAGGTGATTGAATTTTTTCGATCAATCCTCGGATCAGGAGTTGGCGGAGCGTATATTGGGAATTAACCCCGCGAATGTTTTCAATTTCTACTTTCGAGACCGGTTGGCAGTAGAGAATAATAGCCAGAGTTTCCAGCGCTGGATCGCTTAATTTTTCGCGCAACTCTAAAGATAAGAATTTTTTGACTACTGAACTATTGTCAGGATTAGAAGTCAGCTGTAGTTTGTTACTGTGCGCGAGTAAAATAATTCCAGAATTTTGGTTTTGGGCCACTAACTCCGCGATTGCGGATTTTATTTCGCCTTCACTGGCTTCCAAAACTTCCATTAGCTCTTTGATGCTGACAGGTTTGGAAGCGACAAACAGAATTGAGAGGATTTGAGATTTAAGCATTGGTTTTCTTGATCACAATATCGCCAAAATGGTCACTTTGTTCTAATGAGACTATTCGCTGCTTGGTCAGTTCTAGGAGGGCTAAGAAAGTTACAATGATTTCAGTTTTACTTTTTGATTCCTTAAGCAGTGTCGAGAGGGAAGTTTCAAGTTTCTCTGAAATGATTTTCTGGATATGGGAGATTTTTTCTGAAATAGAAACAACCTCTTTCATGACCCGCTGGGGCAAGCGTATGATGTCTTTCAGTTCTGCGGCCAAATCACGAAGAGTTTGAGCGAGAATCTTGACATTTGTTTCTGGATCAGGCAGAAAAGTCACTCGGTCGGAAAGCTCCACATCTCTAGTCCAGGATTGATGGCGCTTAAGGTCAAGTTTTTTTAAGTATCTGGCCGCTTCTTTGTATTTTTTATACAGCAGGAGTTGCTTGGTGAGATCAAACGCGGCTTCTTCTTCCTCAATTTCGAAATCTAAATTCGGAAGCAGGGATTTGGATTTGATAACTAAAAGTTTCGCGGCTATGACCAGAAAATCTGCCAGATTGATAGGATTTTTTTCTTGCCCGCTTCGCCCGACTTCGTCTGGCGAAGTCGGGGCGAGCAAATTTTTGATATAAAATAAAAATTGCTCTGTCACTTTTGCCAATGCCAGAGTCGAGATGTCTAACTGTTGATCTTCAATTAGTTGTAGCAGAAGGTCTAAAGGACCTTCGAATTGGTCGATTTTGATTTGTACCATTATTTTTTAATAGAGAAATTGCCTAAAGCAGGATTTTCGAGCTTCAAATAATCCTTAACATTCATCACAATTGATTCGGTGTAGGAACCTGCCGGCAGATTGATTTTTTTGTTCTTGAACAGTTTTTTATCGATGAACATTGGAATTTTGAATAGCGAGCCAAACGGAGAAATCAATCCAATTTTAGTTTTCAGCTTTGTGTTGATGTCTTTTTCTTTCGCCATGGAAACTTTGTCGCCAATAAGTTTCGACAAAGCCTTGAAGTCGCAATTGTTGCCAGCTGGCAACACTGCCAGATAAAGATTCTTTTTGCCTTTAAGTAAAACAGCTTTGGCAACTTCTGCAAGTTTGATATCCTGCGTTTCAGCAGAATCAAAAGCCGTGAAGACTTTACGATGTTCTACGACTTCGTATTTGATCTTATTTTGCTTGAGAAGTTTTTCTAAAGCCTTGGAAATCATGGAGTTGTCTCACAATTTAATAAAGTTTTATCAATTGTAGAATCTAGTTCTAGAGTTACACAGTATGAATAATATTTATTGCCTTTCTGATCAGATAAAATGAAGTATTTTCGCCAACCCGCGTCTTCAAATCCAAATAATCCGTAGGGTCTCTTATAAATAGACTTAATAATGGTGTACTTAATTTGATTTTGTTCGACCGGTATTTTGGCTGGGACTGGGTTAGTTTCACCTAAATATTTCAGCCCGCGTACAGATTTAGTACATCCCTGGTTATCTAGAGTTCTTGTGTATTTATCAGAATTGAAACTAAAGCTAATATTGTCCATATTTTGATTTGAATCAATATATTCTCGTTCTCCGCAGGGCGGGAAGCTAAGTCCAAAGAAACTAAAATAGTGTAAAATTGGCCCAAGAATGACAACAAGAATAATCGCTCGCCGTGTAAAATCTAGATTTTTCCATTTTTGCCAAATGTTCATTTATTTTTCCACTTTGAGCGACCTGCCTGCCGGCAGGCAGGTTAGCGAGAAGCCTAGGTGTTAATTGCGCGATCTCTCACTTCGTTCGAGATGGTGTTATTTTTTCTCTTTGGTTTTTGGTAAATCAATTTTAATATGCAATTCTTTCAGTTGTTTGTCGGAAACTTCGGAAGGTGAGCCCATCATAGGATCCCTTACTGAACCTGATAATGGGAAAGCAATAACTTCGGCAATTTTATCTTCTCCTGCCAGAATTCTTACAAACCTATCAATTCCCGGGGCGATTCCACCGTGGGGCGGGACGCCATATTCAAAAGCTCCCAGCATATGAGCAAAATTCTGCTTTTGTTCCTTGCTAAAACCGATCAGATCAAAGATTTTTTCCTGGACTTTCGGATCATGAATTCTGATACTGCCGCCGCCGATTTCCACGCCATTAAGCACTAAATCGTGCTGCAGCCCACGAACCTTGCCCGGATCTTTATCTAGCAAAGCGAGGTCTTCTGCTTTTGGCGCTGTAAACATGTGATGAGAAGGAGCCCATTTGCTGTTTCCCGAACCGTGGAAAAAATCGTCTTCAGTTTGTTCTGTGAACAGGGGAAAATCTAAAATCCAACAAAAAGCCAATTCATTCGGATCGTTTTTATCTTTTCTTAGATCAGGTTTATCATTATCGTATTTTTCTTTTGATTCTTTGTGCGAAATTCTTGGCCAAGGAGTTATTGAGATATGCTTTTCTGGGGCAACAGTTTTTACGAGTTCAGTGTACATTTTTTCGATCAATTGCAAAATATCTTCCTGTTCAATAAAAGACATCTCAAGGTCTAATTGATAAAATTCTCCCGGACTGCGGTCGGCTCTGGCATCTTCATCTCTAAAACAAGGCGCAATTTGAAAATATTTTTCCAAACCCGCAACCATAAGCAGTTGTTTATATTGTTGTGGAGATTGAGGAAGAGCAAAGAATTTACCAGGATAAATTCGAGATGGCACTAAATAATCTCTCGCGCCTTCTGGTGTGGATTTGGTAAGAATCGGTGTTTGCACTTCAGTGAAATCCATGTCAGTCAAATAGTTTCTGATAAATTGAATGATTTTATGACGCAGTTTCAGATTTTTTTTCATCCTGTCATTGCGCAAATCCAGATAACGATATTTCAAACGCACTTCTTCCGAAACGCTCCTGGTGTCAGAATTGATATCAAAAGGCATAGCCTTGGCTCGGCTAATAATATTCAACTTGGTTACTTCCACTTCGACTTTGCCAGTTTCCATTTCAGGATTGATTTGTTTGGCCTCGCGTTCTTTCACTGTGCCTTCAATTTCAATGACAAACTCACTCCGAATTTCATTGGCAGTGGTTTGCGCCTCTTCTGAAACTTTTGGATTGATGACTAATTGGATCAGGCCAGTCCGATCTCGCAAATCCAAAAAAATCAGCTTGCCGTGATCGCGCCTGACCGAAACCCAGCCTTTAAGCAGGACAGTTTTGTTAATTTGATTGATTGTGTCTTTGATTAGCGTGCGTTGCATGGGTTAAATTATAACAGAATTCCTCAGAAATGACCAAATTTTTGGTCTTGACAGTAATAGCTTTTTAGCGTACGCTTAGCTGTTTTGGTGGGCAATTCCGCTTGCCAAACACACAGCCTTTAAGGAGGCTATCATGCTAAGGTATCATGTCGTCGCGGGCAACATCTCACCGATGCTTATGAACCCCATGACCGACGCCACTTTGACCATGCTGCGCGAACGCAAGCGCAAGCAGGTTAAGACGGACTGGTCGATCGAAGACGAGGCGCGGACCAAGCTCTTCGCCACCGAGCGCGGCAACCTCGCGATTCCCGCGACCAACCTGCTCGCATGCCTCGTCAACGCTGGCCGTAAGGTCAAGCACGGCAAGATGCAGCTGTCGACCGCGGAGACGTCCATGGTGCCGGCGCTGGTCATGATCGAACAGGAGTTCTTGCTCTTGAACGGCAATGGCACCGGTGTCGCGCACAACCCCACGTGGGTGGCAGACAAGCGTCGCGGCTGCAATCCGGCCGATGGCGTGGCCGTCTGCCTGATCCGTCCCCGGTTCAACCACTGGGGATTCGAATGCACGATCCAGGTCGATGACAGCGAGATCGGCGCTGACACAGCCAAGAAGCTGTTCGAGGTTGCTGGCAAGTTCATCGGTCTCGGCGACTTCCGTCCTTCGAAGAAGGGACCATTCGGTCGCTTCGAGGTCAAGGAATGGAAGGCGATCTCTGACGATGCTAATCCCATCGGCGACGAACTGGCCGACGGACCGTATCTCGATCTGCACGAGGTGAAGGCCGTTGGTCCGGAAAGCGCCAACGAGGCGCAGCTGGCCAAGGAGACCAAGATTTCTCGCCGCCGCAAGGCTGTGTCGCAGTAGTCGTACGACAATGGCAGGAGTCCGCGAGGATTCCTGCCATCTTCTTTTTGCAGTACAGTTGCGTTAGCCGTAGACAGGCTGTGTCCACAAAAGCATTGTCGGCTATGGGGCAGAGGAAACTCTGCCAAGACCACACTATGTGCCAAACTCCACTTTGCCTTAGTTTGGTTCTGTGGTCCTTGCTGCTCTAGTCCACGGGGCGGAAGCAATTCCGCCGCAAACTACGTAATGTACGCCGTTGCTAGGCGACCTGGTCTGATCCACTCACTGGTCGGCTGACGCTTGCTTTTCTAAGGGGCAGAAAGAAATTTCTGCCAACGCGTTGCGGTTTTGCTGGGTTCGCAATGGCGTGCCGCGCAACGCCACTGTTTGGTTAGCTGAACCGCCCTCATCTAAGGGGCAGAGGGAAACTTCTGCCAAATTCGTAGGCAGGAATTCAAGCAATTCGAGTTCCTGCTATTTTTTATTGCATTGACATTGGAAACAATTTTGGATACTATATGTAGTCCCGCCTACGCTCAAGTTTTGGCGGGCAGGCAATTGAAAGGAGGCTTTCACGGCTGGTCTTCGGTTAGTTAGACTTTTCTGGCCTGGCCTGCGTTTCAGTATTCTTTGGGGCAGAGGCAGCTCTGCCAAAAACTAGGTACTGCTAAGTGCTCTAGAGCTAAGTATGTTGATCTAGCCTATCGGGTAGGAGCAATCCTGCCGATTGATTTCGTAGTCTAAGGCGGCGTGGAGTAATCCCCTCTGAATTAATCTCCTCTACAGGGCAGAGCGAAAGCTCTGTCAACTTCAGGCGAGGTCAACTTAGGCTGACCCCACTAGTGCGGACTTCTCTTACACTACTCTAGCGCTACTCTGTTGGGCAGAGGGAAACTTCTGCCAGTCGTACTAAGGCGCTGCGAGCTATGCTTTAGTTTTCAAGTCTGCGTTGTTCTTTACTTTGGGGCAGAAGGTAAAACTTCTGCCAATCATTCGGTCTTGGCCAGACTTCAGTTCGGAGCGCTAGTGTGCGCTTGGCTAGTGTTTATCAGTCTCCACTCAGCTATGGGGCAGGAGTCCGTCTTTGCATAAAGCTTCGACGGACAAGCAATCCTGCCAACCTGACGATAATTCAGCAATTGAATTATCGCCATTTTTTATTATTCAAATTACTCTTGCCAAAGCGAGATTAGTATGTTAGAGTGGTGGGTTCTTTCGTCCTGAAGGGACAGTCCACAAAGGAGGACTTAAGTGAAGCATACGAAACATCTGGACTTGCTGGGGTTCTTTCCCTATAGCAAGTACCCCAAGCCCACTGACAATCAAGTCAAGGCCTTGGAAGCTGTCGAAGCCGCAAACGGCAAGGCAATCCTCGAAATCCCGACAGGTTCGGGCAAGACAGCAGTGGGTTACACTTATCTGCGGTCTTGTCTTGAAGACGCACGGGAAATCACGAACGGCCCGGTGTTTTACATCGTGCCGAACAAGACGCTCATCGACGAGGTCAAGCAGCAGCATCCGGACGTGAAGGTCGCGTACGGACGTCGCGAGCATCAGTGCCTGCACTACGTCGACTCCGGCAAAAACATTCCCTGCTCAAGCCTGCTTCCTTGTCCGCATCGCGTGGATCAGGAGACAGGCGAGACCAAGGAAGACGGAGTTGATCCTTGCCCTTACTACCAGAACAAGTACGAGCTCAAACAGGGCGGCATCGGCTGCGTGACTATGGCGTTTTATCTTTACACCATGCTCTTCTCCAAGGAGTTCGAACTCCCGGAGGGGCTGGTGATCGATGAAGCACATCAGTTGGCACGCACGGTTCGCAACTGCCTCTCGTACGAAATCTCGGACTGGCATCTGGGCAAAGCCATTCAGCTTCTCAATGAGTTCGTGCCGGAACAGGCCGCGATTCTGGGCAACTTCCTCAAGACGATGATTCGGATTATCAAAAGCCGGCCGTCGAGACAGTCTTCGCTTCTGGAAGCGGAGGAGCTTGAACAGCTAGTGGCGATCATCGGTAAGCTGAATCACCGAGCAATCAAGGAAGGCGTGAACCAGGCCATCAAAAGTGGTTTGATTGACGTCCTACAAGACTCGGAGGTCTTGGAGAAGCTCGACATCCTCGTCTACGACGCTGGACGTTATCTGCATTCGTTCGAATACTCACTGGAAACCTCCAAGCGGTATGCGCTCAACTACACATACGCGTACTGGCGGGAAGAACTGGTGGGCAAGGAGCGGAAGCAGTACGTCTTGGTCATCAAGTCGTACTACGTGGCGGGGCTGATCAAGAGGATCCTCTCCCCAAACACGTTGGCAATGTCTGCCACGATCGGGGATCCGCAGGTCTTGGGTTTTGAAACGGGAATCGAGGGGAAGTTTTCAACTTTTCCATCCGATTTTCCGGCGAAGAATGCCAGGATCTACATGCCGACCGATACTCCCAACCTTGCGGCCAAAAGTCGGAGCAGGCAGGATGTGACCAAGACTCTTCGCAGGGTCGCGAAAGCCTGTCGCCGCTTCAACCACAACGGTATCCGTTGCATGATGGTGGTGGCCTCCAACGCACAGCGCGACAAGTTTGTCGAGCTGTGTAAGGAGGAATTCGTCAACACTATCACCTATGGTAACGGAACGCCGGCACGGGAAGCAGTGGCAAGGTTTAAGGACGGGGAAGGAAATGTGCTGGTTGGTACCACTGCTAATCTTGGGGAAGGCGTTGACCTTCCGAAAGGGTTGGCGCCAGTCATTTTCTACTTTGTCCCTGGCTGGCCGAATCCGAAGGACCCGACGACAGTGTTTGAGGAACGCAGGTTTGGCTCAAGCAGATGGCGCTTGTGGATCTGGCGGGTGATGATTGCGATACGGCAAGTCCGTGGTCGCAATCTTCGTTCTCGCAAAGACCGCGGCGTGACCTTCTTCATCAGCCAGCAGTTCCGCAACCTTGTCTATCCGGCGCTCCCGGATTGGGATAAGGATTCTTACCGCGGCGAAATGAAATTCGACGACGCGGTGGAGGATGCACTCGAACTCTTGAAGTAACAATCCGATCTAGGTTCTGTGAACCGGGGTTTGCTTGGTTTATCTCCACTTGTCTTGGGTTAGCTTAGGGGCGGAGGTTCTGCAAAGAATCTCCGCCAATTTTCTCTTCGCTGGCCTGTAGTTATCAACAGTTTTGTAATCTATTTCAGAGCAGTGTCCTCTAAGGGGCAGGCGAAAGTCTGCCAAACGGTGCAAGGTTCGGCTCGCTCAACTCATCGGCGGTTCAGTCAGCTTTACCAGGTTAGACTTGCCTGGTCTTTTGGGCAGAGGGTAGCTTCTGCCATTATGAGGAATCGTATTCCTGGGTATTGTGTCTTGAACTACTTTGGTCTATGGGGCGGAAAGAAATTTTCGCCAAACTTGCAGTACGGCTATGCAAACTCCATCGCAGTAATCTTGTGAGCGCCTGTCTATGGGGCAGGCAAAACTTGCCTGCCGATTTTGGCCTGAGGCCTCGCACGCCGTGCTTTGGCATTGTTCGGTTTACTAGTCTCCGCTGCGCTTTGGGGCAGAAGATAATTTCTGCCAACTATGAACTAGCCAGTGGTTGGGTATACTATAGTTCTCTCCGCTGTAATTCTCAATTCTCCTCTAAGGGGCGGAGTAATCCGCCATTATCCGGTGTAGCTAACTTTGGTCTTCTCGACTATGGTTCAGCTAAGTTGGGTAGACTTGTCTACACTCTGGGGCAGAAAGAAATTTCTGCCACGATTATGTATACAAGCGTGAGGCGTGGCCTGCACAAGTCATCAGAAGCTTGCTTTGGTGGGCTTATCTTTGGAGCAGACGAAAGTCTGCTAAAATAGGCATGCCACTCAGTTGTGTACTTTGTTGCGCTGTGCTCCAGTAAACTTTTGGGCAGAGGTAACTCTGCCATTATGAGGAATCGTATTCCTGGGTATTGTGTCTTGAACTACTTTGGTCTATGGGGCGGAAGCAATTCCGCCAAGTTTTGGGGTACGCTGCAGCCAGCTCCACTCCGCTAGACTTGACCTCTCTGAGGGGCAGGACGAAAGTTCTGCCAAGTTATAGCGTGCGCCAGGCTCTGGCTGGGCGCGCTGTCGCAGACTTATCTGCACCAGTCTTCACTATTCGGCAGAGCTAATCTCTGCCAACTTTGGCGATAATTCAGCAATTGAATTATCGCTTTTTTTTGTTAATATCAGACGCTTGACCAATAACGCCTTTTTTGTTAAGATTGTCAGTCAATTCAAAGGGAGGATTGAGCATGAGCATCAGCTTGTTAAGTCATAGGCTGGTGTTCAGAAAAGTGAACACCTTGCCGCCTGACATCGAAAGCCGAATGAATTCGGCCTATGCCCTTGGGTACTTGCACGGCGACTGGTTAAGGAAACTGGCATTTCGAGCGATCGAGGCGCATAGCCGAAGATTGCCGGATGAACTTTCAGTAAAAGCTGAAAACTATGCCTGCAATCGTGCGATCACCGCGGCTTACTATCATGGCGTTTCGGTCAGGCTTCTTTCAGGTACGACCAGGGGTCTTGCCCGGGAAGAAGCAAAGAAATTGGCCGCCCGAGCACAGCGTTTGATGGTTCAACTCATCTTGTCTGTGAAAGAGTTCGAGCTTGAGAGGCTTCAACGCCCAATTCTGCCAAGCTGGGTAGTAGCCTTTACCGGTGCTGCATCAGTCGCTCGTGTAGCGTACGCTTGCCACAAACTGGGTTACGAAGTTCGTTATCCCAGGCCCCTGGTCGACGTGCTTCACGATGTGGATCTGTTCTGTGGCGTGAATATGCAAGTATACTTGGCGATTCAGGTGAAAACCTACAGTTACTCTGGAGCATTTGCGGTTAATACAGGTGCGCCGGGGTTCTGGCAGGATGTGAGCCGCCGCTTTGGTACACGCCACAGTTTCGGCTATAAGATTCATCATTTCCTTCGCGGACTTCGTCCGCTTTCGCAGAAAGCCAAACAGCGCAGTATCAAACTCGTGCCAGTTTGGGCTCTCTGTTCAAAGCAGCAGTCCGGGTTGGATTGTGCCGAGCTTCGTGCGGACTTCGCAGACATCGCAAGTACTTGGAACCATGTAGGCTAAGCAGCGCTGTTTGTGCCGCATAGTTTGCCAGTCTGCATTGCGCCGGAGTCTTCTTTGGGGCAGGAGGAAACTTCTGCCAACAGTTGAGTATACTCAGGCTGACTCCGGTCAGCTGCAGTGTCGCGGTCTCAACTCAACTGTTCTTGTCTGC
Source organism: Candidatus Doudnabacteria bacterium (assembly GCA_023246005.1). GTDB lineage: Bacteria > Patescibacteriota > Doudnabacteria > UBA920 > O2-02-FULL-48-8 > JAHFJG01. The sequence continues at coordinate 7,825 of JAHFJG010000012.1, read as the reverse complement.
GGGGCAGGGAAACCTGCCAAACGTTCGACGGTAATCAGCAATTGGTTACCGTTTTTTTGTCAAAATTTCTTTATGCTATAATTGATTTATGACCAATAAAATTGTTTTAGACTTAGAAACTCAATCCGCCTACGCTAAAGCTTCGGCGGACTTAATTCGTTGATTGAAATTAGTTAAATAAAAAACATGAGTGTATTAAATAAAATAGTATTGGATCTGGAGACACAGAAGTCGTTTGAAGAAGTCGGCGGATTTGGCAAAAACCATTTGCTCAAAGTCTCGGTAGTCGGTATTTATTCTTATCCGCTCAATAAATATTTGACCTTTACCGAAGATCAGCTTTATCGACTGGGCGAAATGCTTTTAGAAGCCGATCAAATAATTGGATTCAACACGATCAATTTTGATTATCAAGTTTTGCAACCATATCTGAATTTTAAACTTGCTGACATTCCATCGCTTGATATTTTGCAGGAAGTTGAAAAATTAATCGGCCACAGAGTCAAGCTGGACAATTTAGCGCAGATGACTTTGGGCGTTGGCAAAAGCGGGGATGGTTTGCAGGCTTTGAAATTTTATAAACTTGGCCAAATGGAAGAGCTAAAAAAATATTGCCTTGATGACGTCAGGATTACCAAAGAGCTTTATGATTATACCCAAAAATACGGCAAACTTTTGTACAAGGATTATTTCGAAACCAAAGAAATTCAACTAAAGTTTGCCGAGCCAATGATCAGAAAGCCAATCAGCCGACAAGCAAGTTTGTTTTAGTATGAAAAAAGAATATATCATTATTTTATCAATTATCATAGTCAGCTTGCTGGCGTTTTTCATTTTTATTCCGGCGTTTGGCGGCAAATTGCAAATCAGCCCGCTTATTAATTTAGGATTTTTTCAGATCCGGTGGTACGGTCTGATCATGGCTTTAGCCGTGCTGGTTGGCTATTTTTTTGCGCGCAAGAACTCTTGGCGATTTGGCATCAGCCAGGATGCGATTGATGATTATGTTTTTTGGCTGGTTATAGTAGGTGTGATTGGCGCTAGAATCTATTACGTTTTGTTTAGCTATAACTATTATCTCGGTGATTTATTGGAAGTGTTTAAAATCTGGCGCGGGGGCCTGTCGATTTACGGCGGAATTTTGTCAGGGCTGGCGTTTACATTTTTTTATACTCGGAATAAGGCTTACACTTTTTATCAAATGTTTGATTTGATTGCTATTAGTTTGCCGCTGTCGCAGGCAGTTGGCCGATTTGGGAATTTTTTTAATCAAGAAGCTTATGGAACGATTACTAATTTGCCATGGAAAATGTATGTCTCGGTAGATCATCAGTTTCATCATCCTGCGTTTTTGTATGAAGCAATCCTCGACCTAGCGGTATTTGTCATTCTGTACAAGATGTTGGGAAAAGTAAAAAGCGGAATTTTGGGTTTTTTATACCTGCTTCTTTATTCTCTTGGCCGATTTTTCGTGGAGTCCATTCGTTTGGACAGCTTTATTATTTCCGGATTCCGAGTTGACCAAGTTGTCGCTTTTTTGCTGATTGTCATATCAGGTTTAATTATACTGTCGAAACAAAGACAAACGTCATAGTAGGCCGTGAAGGTTGATTTTAAGGCCAAAAATTGATATCCTTGTTAGGTCATGTTTACGAGAATTTCATCCATTACATTGGCGATCTTGCTGTTCTTGGTATTGCTTGGCAGCCGGGCTAATTTTTACGTTTTAGGCGTTTCGGTTGTCATTTTAATTTTTGCAACCCTTGCTATCAATTTTAAACGTCTTAATTTTACATGGCCGCATCTGCTGTTGCCGAGCATTTATTTGTTAGGCGTTGCCAGCATGTTTGCAATTATCACCAATCCCTCGATTAGATTAATTTTTTTAATTGCAGCCTCGCTAACTTTTTATTTTTTGGAGATGAAGCTTGGACGCGAAAGCCATTTTCTTCAAAATATTTATTTGTTGTCCGTTTTTGCCTTATATCTGACAGTATTTGCAGTTGAATTTTATTTTAATTTAAAAATCTGGCTGATCATCATTTTGGTATTCATAGTAACTTATATTTTGGCAGTCCAGGGACTGACTGGATTTTCTGTGCCGGCTAAGCGTTATTTTTATTTTTTAATTTCTTTAATTTGCGCCCAAGCCGCCTGGGGTTTATCGTTTTGGCCAACACACTTTTTTGTTAACAGCGTTGTAGTCTTCTGTATTTTTTATTTATTATGGCTGTTTTCTTTCTCGGCTTTTTTCGGCAGATTGAATCGTCAAAAAATTTATTGGCAAATAATGCTGATTGCCCTTGTTTTGGCTTTAACTTTGGGCACAGCAGCATGGAGACCTTTGAGATAAGCATATGATTAAGAAACAATGGATTTATTTTTTGTTAATAGCTTTTTTCGTAGGGGCGCTGGGCAGCATTATTTTAGGCCGGCTTGTTTTGCCTTATTTGGCGACTTTTAGAAATCTGTCATTTTTAAATAAATTATCTTCGTCTTCGCCGATTGTGGTGAATCGCACGCAGGAAGTACAATTAAATGAGGGCGTGAATTTGATTGATTTAGTGAAGGAAGCTGGAAACTTCACAGTTTCTGTTTATGATTCGAAAAATAACTTTTTGGGCAACGGCTTGGTCATGACTTCGGATGGTTTGATATTTACATCAAGCGCCGTTATTCAAAAGCAAATCCAGTTTTTGGTAGTGACCAATGACGGACAAAAGTTTCCGGCGACAATTAAAAACAAGGATTCAAAGTCTGGGTTAATAGTGTTGAGCATTTCTTCTGCCAATCTTAGGACCGGACAGTTTGATAATGCGAGCAGTTTGCAGCCAGGCCACAGGGTTATTTATATGGGCCGAGGCAACGTTAAGTTTGAACATGAGGTTCTGGCAGGCTTTATAACCCAAAGTTTGGCCAATCAATTAGCAGATAAGCAAATTTCAAGCGATGCGGTAATTACCTCGGACTATTTTGGCGGGCCAATTGTCAATCTTTCCGGCCATGTGGTTGGTTTGGTTATTGATAATAAAAAAAATATCATTTCTGAAGATTTACAGACTTTCTTAAATGATTATTTGAAAAAATAAATGAACAGTAATTGTATTTTTTGTAAAATTATCACTGGCGAAATTCCGTCCGATAAGGTTTATGAAGATGATTCAGTGATGGCGTTTCTAGACATTAAGCCTGTAAGTCGCGGCCATGTTTTGGTCATCCCGAAAAATCACTCGGCTGATCTTTTGTCAGCTGATAATGAAACGCTTAAAGATCTAATGCCAAAAGTCAAGCAAATCAGTCAGGCTGTAATGAAAGCCGTGAATGCGCAGGGTATAAATGTTAGCACCAATAATGGCGCTGCCGCAGGGCAAATTATTTTCCATCTGCATTTTCATTTGATCCCAAGGTACAGCAAAGACGGTCTCCCGCCTTGGCCGCATCATGAGGTCGAACTCAAGACCAGAACCGAGCTGGCGGAAAAAATAAAAGAAAAATTTACCCCCGACACCATAACGAGTTTATTATAAGTTTATGATTACCAGCCTAAATGTTTTTAAATAATATAACTTTGAATATAAAATTATTGAACGAAAACTGTTTCGACAATTTGTCGAAACAGAAACTCGTTTGGTGTGGGGGTGTATGAAATATTTAATCACGGGTGGCGCGGGGTTTATCGGCTCCAATTTTATCCATTATCTATTTGAAAAATATCAAGACGCAGAAGTTATCAATTTGGATAAACTGACTTATGCCGGCAATTTGGAGAATCTTAAAAAATTTGAGAACAATCCGCGATACAAATTTGTGAAAGGGGATATCGCGGATCCTGAAATTGTAAATCGAATAATTTCCGAAGATAGACCAGACTATATTGTTAACTTTGCTGCCGAATCCCACGTTGATCGGTCTATACAAGATCCATCTGAGTTTATAAGAACCAATGTTCTTGGGACCCAAGTATTGCTTGCAGCTGCTAGAAAAGGTGTAAAAAGATTCCATCATGTTTCTACAGATGAGGTGTATGGTTCAATTCCTCTGAATGAAGATAGAAAATGGACCGAAAAAAGCCCATATGATCCACGCAGTCCCTATTCCGCTAGCAAAGCGGCCTCAGATCATCTAGTGCGCGCTTATTGGAATACCTATGGCCTGCCCGTGACGATATCCAATTGTGCCAATAACGTGGGGCCTTACATGTATCCCGAAAAGTTAATCCCGCTGGCTATAACTAATTTATTGGAAGGTAAAAATGTCCCAATCTACGGCCGGGGCGAACAGATTCGTGAATGGTTGCATGTTCAGGATCACTGTAGCGCTATCGATTTAATTTTAACAAGTGGTAAATCCGGGGAGACCTATTTTGTAGGACCGAAAGACGAAAAGCATTTTACTAATATTGAAGTTATTCAGAGGCTTCTAAAAGTTATGAATTTAAAAGAGGATCAAATCGATTTTGTGCCAGACCGCCGCGGGCATGACCAAAAATATGCCTTAGATATTTCGAAGATTAGAAAAGAACTCGGTTGGCTGCCAAAATACTCTTTGGATAATACTTTAGAACAGACGCTTGCATGGTACCAAGCTAACGAGGGTTGGTGGCAGAAAATTAAAAATAGCAAGGAATACAAAAATTATTACGAGAAGCAATACGCCCATTAATTGTCATCCTGAACTTGTTTCAGGATCTAGATTCCGAAATAAATTTGGAATGACGCTAGGAACCTATGGAATTAGATAAAGTCCGTTTAGAACCGGCAAAAAAGATTTCAACCAAAGATCATCAAGGCCAGGATAATGGCTGGTTGATGGAAATGTTTAAAAGCCGCGATGGAGCTAAAACCGAAGTTTATCTTTCAGCTGCTTTACCAGATGCTTTTAAGGGTTATCATCTGCACCGCGTGCGCGCGGCCCGTTATGTTTGCTTGCGTGGCAAAATGAAAATCATCACTTATCAAAGAGAGGGCGAGAAGTGGATACGGTCTGAAAATATTTTGGATTCATCTATTTCACAAAGATTATTTATTCCAAAAGGAGTTGCTACGGGTTTGGAAAATATCGGGAATGAAGAAGGCTGGCTGGTAAATTACCCTGATCCGGCTTATGATCCAGCTCTTGAGGATGAACAGGTGGAATACACACAGGACGAATTAGAGCTGGGGATTGTGAAATGAAAATATTAATCTTAGGCGCCAAAGGAAGTTTGGGTCAGACATTTGTCGATCTATATTCCGCCGGAGGCGGATCCGCCTTTGGCGGAAAAGACACCAACGTAACTGCTTGGGATCGTGAAGAACTGGACATTACCAAAGAAAATTTAGTTAGCGAACAGATTGAAAAAATTAAACCGCATCTGGTAATCAATTGTGCGGCGTACAATTCCGTTGACAAAGCCGAGGAAGAACGTGGAGTGGCTGAAATGATTAATGGTACGGCAGTGGGCTTTATCGCCAAAGCTTGCGATGCTGTGGGAGCGACCATGGTGCATTATTCCACAGGACAGGTGTTCGACGGTACTAATTCGGAAGGCTATAATGAGGATGATAAGCCGATTCCAGTTAATGCTTACGGCCGATCGAAACTTTTGGGCGAAATGGAGTTGCAGGAAAACATAGATAATTTTTATTTGATTCGAACCTGCTGGCTTTATGGTAAGCCTGCGGCTGGTAAAAAAAGTTTTACGGACCTAATACTTGAACTGGCTGCCCAAGGTACTACTGTAAATGCTGTTAACAACGAATTTGGCAGTCCAACCTATGTTTTAGATTTAGCTCATGCCACCAGAGCCTTGATCGGCCAGCAAAAGCCGTTTGGAATTTATCATCTAATCAATTCAGGCGTTGCCAGTAGATATGATTGGACCAAGGAAATTTTTATGACCAAGGGGATTAAATCTGAATTTAATTCGGTTGCTTCGAACTTTTTCCAACGAAAAGCTAAGAGGCCCAAATACGAGGTTTTGAACAATACGAAATTCATTGAGCTTCGCTCCTGGACCGAAGCTTTAAAGGAGTATTTGTCATGAAAGGGATAATCTTATCTGGCGGATCGGGGAGTAGGCTTGCGCCGCTGACCAAAGTCACGAGCAAACAGCTTTTGCCGATTTATAACAAGCCTATGATTTTTTATCCGCTGGAGACTTTGCTTAAGGCCGGGATAAAAGATATTTTAATTATTGTTTCTCCGGATCGAGCCGGTGATTATTTACGCCTGCTCGGTTCTGGCAAAGACTTTGGTGCCAGGTTTGCTTATGAAATCCAGGATAAACCTGAAGGTTTGGCTCAAGCGTTCATCATTGGAGAGAATTTTATTGGCGAGGATAATGTTTGTATGATCTTGGGCGATAATATTTTTGAGGATGATTTTTCCCAAGCTATCTCCAGTTTTAAAAGTGGCGGAATGATTTTTGCCAAACAAGTTTCGGATCCCGAACGCAGTGGCGTGGTTGTTTTTGACAAAAACATGAAAGCTCTAAAAATTGTGGAGAAACCCAAGGAGCACTTATCCGATTATGCGATTCCGGGTTTGTATATTTATGATAACCGGGTGATTGAAGCTGCCAAACAGGTCAAGCCATCAGCACGGGGTGAACTTGAGATTACGGATTTGCATAATTGGTATTTGGAAAAAGGTGAATTGCAGGTTGATATTGTGAAAGGCGAATGGATTGATGCCGGGACATTTGAATCATTATTTAAAGCTACGGAATTAGCAAGGAAAAAATCCCAAAAACAATGATGACCTCTGAACAAAAAGAAAAATTTTTATCAACTTTGATTGTCACCATCGGCGCGTTCTTAGGCTTTGAGGCTTTAAGCTACATCATCGGCATATATCAGCTTAAGGGTAGTTTGTATGTAGCTTTTTATGTTTACGCATTCCATATTTTTTGGCTGACTTTTCTGTTCGATCTGCATTTGAAGAAACGGGGAGTACTCGCCACCGCCAAACTAAACCATCGAGGCATTAGAATGGTTTGGGAAGCGTTTATCCAGCGAATTGAGCATGTGCGCAAATGGGAATATTTACGGCATTATCAAAATTATCTGGTCTTACCAGGTTTATTGTATTGGTCTGCGGTTATTCTTTTGTTTTTGAATCCTTTTGATTATCAGCTCAAGCAGCTGATTGTTATTTCTTCAACAGCAGCTTTAAGCGTGGCGTATTGGTATATGAAAGAGCACATCAGCCGCAGGCTTGAAGCCATGGATCACTGGATTAGGGTTTTGTCAGTTGTTAAGTTATTTGCAGCTTTCTTAGTTTATTCAGCAGCGGTTGGGACAACAATCCATTTTGGTTTTGGGCCTGATTTTTTGTTTGCAGCCGTGGTCACTTTAACTTTTTTATTGTTGTACCAAGCGCTTTTTCAGCACAGGCTTTTGAATTTTCAAATTGTCATTTGGATCCTAGTTATCGCTTTTGCCCAAGGCGTTGCTTCGTATTGGGTTTATAATAATTGGAACACTGAATACTTCACCGCTGGTTTAGTCATGCTGGCCGTTTATAATACGCTTTGGGGAATTCTGCATCATCATTTAGACAAGACACTGACGCGCAAAGTTGTTTTTGAATATGTAATTATGATGGTTTTTATTATTACTTTTCTTTTGGCAGGTCATAATTTTAATCAACGCGTGATATAACCGCCCGCTATGATTTGTTAGATTAAAACCAATTAGCAAGCAGACTGACTGCGGCAATGAGCAAAAATATCAGCAAATGCGGCCAGGAATGAATGCCTTCTCTGTTAACTTTGGCCCGATGAATAATAATTGCGTCTATAACCAGAAATGCCATATAGATGGCTGCAAAAATTCCAAATACA
>JAHFJG010000039.1 GCA_023246005.1 Candidatus Doudnabacteria bacterium | reverse complement strand
CTTGGAAGATAATTTTGACTTTCCTAAACGCCTCTCTGTAAATGTTATTGGGTATTCTGATATTTTATTCCCAATCCTACTGATTAAATATTTTAACTCGATTAAAAAAGCATAGCCATCTGAATTGATTTGATTGAGATTTATTTCCGACAATACCGATGCTTTTATGGCCATAAACCCTGAGGTCATATCGTGAAATGGAATATTGATCAAGCTACGAGCATACATGTTAGCGAAATAGCTGAGAAGTTTTCTATGTAGGGGCCAATTCTTAATCTCTCCTCTCTTAATATATCTAGAGCCAATTACTAAATCATTACTGTTCAGAAGGTTGACCATCGGAAGAATTGCTTCAATCGGGTGGGACAGATCTCCGTCCATAGTTACAATAATTTCAGCTAATCGCTCTTGTAATATCTTTCTGAATGCTTCTATATAAGCTGTGCCTAAGCCGAGTTTGGCCTCTCTCTTAATTAGCAGTATATCAGGATTGTCTCTTTGTAACTCTTTAATAACTGACGCGGTTCCATCGGGAGAATTATCATCCACGAACAATATTTTAGCTTCTGGTAAAACTGCGTTGATACCGCTAACCAATGGTTTAATATTTTCTCGTTCGTTATATGTTGGTATCACTATTATTATGTGTCCGTCAGTCATAACCAAAGCATACCAAAAAATCGCCATTTCGGCGATCTTCTAATGGGGGTTATGGACCCCCCTCGGTCTCACTAACTGGGGTGGGTGACGGGCTACGATCCCGCTGCCTTCGCTGCCACAGAGCGACGCTCTACCAAATGAGCTACACCCACCATAATTACTTACTTGCTGCCAATACAACAAATACACTTATCGTTAACACAAACAACCAGCCCACGGTGTATCCGAAAAACTGCAAAGCTTCTTTTTTCCGGCCGTCCAGAAACATCAGGACCGGCCGGCTCAGAACCAATGTAGATGTCACAGCAGCGGAGAGAACAAACAGCATCAGCACACCCACCGGAGTCCAGGCAGTGTCTTTCGGACCGAAAAATTGATTGCCGTGTGACATAACGAATGCAACCAAAGAAACATAAACTAAAACTAAGACCGAGTGCCCCAAACTGTGCCAAATTGGCTTTGGTTCAGTCATATTTTTTGATTAATTATTTGGTGCCCCCGGGGGGAATCGAACCCTCATTAGTGGCTTACCTGCCCGCCATCTCTGGTGGTCCCGGTTGGAATCGAACCAACATCAGTGGCTTAGAAGTCCACAGTTCTATCCATTGAACTACGGGACCACTAGGCATGGCAGGCGGGGAAGTCCACAGTTCTATCCAAGCCGACGCTTGCGGTCGGCTCCCCGACTTTTTGCTTCGCAAGAACGTCGGGGTTGAACTACGGGAGCTAATTAAAAATCTCCACACAGATTTGGAGACTGGGATAAACTTATTCTGCTGTGTCAGATAAGTTCATGTTTATTTAATTATATACAATTATACTCTTAACTGTAAAAAAGTCAACAAAAGTTAGTTTTTCTCAAGTATTTTTGGTATACTGATAGCACTGCTGAAACAATTTGAAAGAGGACTTATGACCATGCATCTGATCGTGTCGTTGATTGTCGCCGCGGTACTTATTCAAATCGCGGTGCTTGCCACCACGATCTACCTTCACCGCTGTGCTACTCACGGAGCATTCGAACTGACTCCCCGGCTCCATCATGTCTTCCGCTGGGCCATCTTCGTCCTCACTGGCCAAATCACCAAAGAGTGGGTGGCAGTGCATCGCAAGCATCACGCCTTCTCGGACGAACCAGGCGACCCGCACAGTCCGGTACTCCTAGGCTTCTGGTCTGTGCAATTAGGCAACGCCATTCATTACGTCCGTGAAAAAAGAAACCTTGAAACCATCAGGATCTATGGACGCGGTGTCTACGAAGACCGGATGGACCAAATCTTCAACCTGGGAATCGTCGGACCCATCGTTGGCATCGTCACTTTGTGCCTTGGCTACTCCTTGTTCTGGGGCTGGGCAGCTGGGATCGGCTGGGGCTTGTTCACCGCACTGGTTCACGCCGTCATCTACGTCGGCTTGCTGACCTCGTGCGTAAACGCCATTGGCCATCATCGAATTCCCACTGGTTACCAGAACTATGGCGAAAGATTCCACGCCGAAAAAACCTTCAACTACAAATGGCTGGCTTGGCTCACCGGAGGCGAAGGACTGCACAACAATCATCACGGATTCCCGAAGAAGGTGTTTCTGGCTCATTTGCCAGGCGAACCAGACCCGGCTCGACCGTTGATTAACTACATGATCAAGAAGGGTTGGGCAACTCATGTCTGGAAATCCGAAAACGAGATCACCGTCTGAATCCTCCCCAAGATTCCGGCGGCCTGCCCCGTACCGAAACGACAGTTTCTGGTGCGGGGTCTTTTTTTAATTTTGCTAATGACAGGGAAAAAGCTGAACGGGCTGGCCGCAAAGGCGGCTCTATTTTTACGCAGTCGCTTGGACTAGAAACAAATCAATATCAAGCTTAGTATTGGCATCCGAACTTTTGATGCGTTGGTCAATCAATAACAATTCAGCCAACAATCGTTTTAGTTTGGATTCAGAAATATTTTTTAGATTTTTGGATGTGATAAACACCCGGCCAGATGTCCAGCCCAGTTTTTCCGCTATCAGCTCATTTGATTGTCCGGACTTTTGAAGAAGAAAAACTACTAATAAACTGCGGATTTGTTCCGACAAAAGTCCGATTATTTTTATAAACGCGGATTTCTCGTCTAAAGTCTGGCTGTCCAAAAAGTTTTCCAAAGCCTGAAAAGCGCCTTTTTGATTTTTTGCCACCATTTCATTGGTTAACGCAAACACAGAATCGGGAACCTTGGGCTTAACCAAACTAGCCACAAGATTCGCCTCAATTTGGCTCGTATTGCTCGTTAGCTTGATAAGTTCCGAATAAACTTGCCACAGATTAAACGCTTCTTTTCGATCAACTACTCGGCCGGCAACTTTTTTTTCTTCAAATAAATCACGCCCCAGAAACTGCGCCAGTTTATCCGCGGCAACATCAGAAATTTCAACGCCTAAAGTCTTGGCCATGGCCTTAATCCATTGATTAAGCTCTAGCCCATGGGGCAAATTAAATTCTGTTGCTGTAATCATGCTAAGAAATTTTTTGGTAAATCCCAAGCGGTTATCGGGTTTGGAAGTTTCCCAAAAAATTACAAAATAATCCTTGGGAATGAGTGAGATGAAATTTAAAAAAAACTCGCTCAAATCTGTTTGCGAAGCCTTTCTGGGCAAGCTGTTCCGAACTATGAGCAATTTTTTGGCTGAAAACAAGGATGGCGCAAGTTCAGATCTAAGCTTTGATATCAAATCTAATTCGCTTAAATTTGCGGCATCAACAACGGTGATGGCAGAAGCGGAATATTTTTTGGCAAACTCGGTTTTCCAAAAATCAATTTTTCGGCGCAAGGAAAAATCGTCTTCGCCGTAAAACAAAAAAACGTTAGAAAAGGGCGAGATTTTTTCCGTCATGTTTTTTGGTCAATTTCTGGCTGATAATTTTGTTTATATCTGACTGTCTGATTTTCCATTGACTGCCAATCTTAAAAGCCGGGATTTTGCCAGCCTTGCACCAGCGCCAAATCGTCTGGTCGGACACGCCAAAAAATTTGGCTAATGCCCGCACATTCATGATTTTGTCATCTTTGCCAATCATGGCTAAAGCTTATCACTGCCAAACGTTGATTTCAAGCCCCGATTTTGCTATATTTTAGTGAGATAAACGAGCGTCCGTGGTGAAACGGATATCACAACGGTCTTCGGAACCGTTATTGGGGGCACGCCCCCACACCTTTGGAAAACTTTTGCTCTCGTAGCTCAACGGATAGAGCAACGGTCTTCGGAACCGTTGATGTAGGTTCGATTCCTACCGAGAGCACCAGAAAGGAA
>JAHFJG010000038.1 GCA_023246005.1 Candidatus Doudnabacteria bacterium | reverse complement strand
ATATACCACTTGTTTCGCTCTTCTCTGGGATACTTTGGCCTTCTCATGACATTTGGATTTAATAGTTAACAGGTGTAACCGTATACTATCCCAAATGTCACCGTATGGTGTTAACTGTACAGCGTCTTTGCGCAGTAAATTACCTCTGCTATAATGATATGATTTTGTATTGGTCTAAGAATCTGTTTTATAATTACAGAGTATGCTCGATAACAAGACCATCAGCGAATTGTATCAAGCTTTTGCGGCGTCTCCGAACGGCTTTTTGATCGTTGACTCTGGCAGCCCCAGTTTTGCAGTTTTGCCTTACAAAGCCTACAAGGCTTTGCGGCAATCGCAAGCCAACTCCTCAAAAAAAATCAATAAAATTTTAGTGACAGGCGGTGCGGGATATATTGGTTCACATACCGTGCGCCTACTACGTGAGCAAAATTACGAAGTAGTTGTGCTCGACAATCTATCAACCGGTCGCGGGGAGGCAGTGGGGGATGCAAAATTTATTGAAGGGGATTTTTCGGATCGCGATTTGTTGGATCGCGTGTTTTTGGAAGAAAGATTTGACGCAGTCATGCATTTTGCAGCCTCCATCAAGGTGGACGAATCCGTGGCGAACCCGGCGAAGTATTATGAGAGCAATGTCGTAGGTGGAATTAATTTGGTGAACGCAATGGTCAAGGCTGGCGTCGTGCGCCTTGTGTTTTCATCGTCTGCGGCAGTTTATGGAGAGCCTCAAATAAGTCCCATTGGCGAAGAATCGGTTTGTCATCCCACCAATCCCTACGGCGAAACCAAGCTGTGTTTTGAAAATATTTTGAAATGGTATAGCGGTGCTTACGGTCTGTCGTCTGTCAGCTTGCGGTATTTCAATGCTGCCGGGGCATTGCCTGAAGCTGGGCTTGGCTATAACCGCTCTCTTGATCATACACACCTCATTCCCAGGGTGCTGGATGCCGCTCTCGGAAAAACATCGGAGATCGAAGTGTTTGGCAATGACTATGATACTTCGGACGGCACATGTATTCGCGATTACGTCCATGTTCTTGATCTCGCGGCTGCGCACATTCTGGCCCTAACCAAACTCGAAACTGATTCTGGTACGCATATCTATAACGTTGGTACCGGTAGAGGTTATTCCGTGTTGGAGATCATCGACGAGGTGATGGAGGTTACAGGGCGCATGATTCCCATGAAAATTGGGGCACGAAGGGCTGGCGATCCCGGCCGCCTGGTGGCCAATTCACAAAAAATCCAGCGCGAACTCGGCTGGAAACCGGAGTATGATCTGAAATCTATCATCCAAAGCTCCTGGGACTGGCAAAAGCAATAGCTTTTGCCCTGAGCATGCCGAACGGACAAAAAACCTCGTAGGCTTTTTTGTCATGAGCGCAGTCGAAGGGGCAAAGAGATGGGTAAGAATTACAATGGTGTTAACCTTCAACTGTTAATCGTCGAAAAGGTCATTTTTTGTTATACTTGAACATATGTTTGATTTTTTGAAAAAAGACAAAGATTCAAAAGATTTAAAGCTAAGCGATTACAAGAATATTTGGACCAAATTCTGTTTTTTGGATGAGAGCGGGACACTTAATGACATTAATACCCCATTTTTTACAATCGGACTGATTAAATGCAGTCAGCCTTATTATATAAATAGCAAAATAATTTATGAAAGGCAGAAACGGAATTTTCATGATGAATTGAAATTCAATAAGCTCTCAAAAAATAATTTTGATTTTGCAAAACATTCGGTAGATTTATTTTTTACGACCAAGAGTTTATGGTTTAATTCGTACACCCTTGATAAAAACGGGCAGTATTTTAATAAAAATTTTGGCGGTGACCCTTGGAAAGCTTATGAGGATATTTCAATTCAATTGCTAAAGGCAACGTTATCCCCAAACGAGATATTAATGTTAATTGCAGATTATGTAACCGTACCAGACTATGTAAGATTTGAGGTTGATGTTAAAAGAAAAATTAATGAAGAGTTTGGCCGATTAGCTCTGGCCGGAGTTTGCAGATTCAACTCAAAGTCCAATGATCTGCTACAGTTGGTAGACCTTATGATAGGTGCAATAAATTATAATTTAAAATTGGAAACTGGAATAATTTTTCGAGGCGATAAATATAAAAGAAGGTTCGTAGAACATTTTAAAAATAACCTTGGTGTTAAGAGTTTTATTGATGGTTTTAAGAATTTTAGTTTCAATATTTTTGTTGATAAAGATGTAAAGCGTAGGTTGTCTACAACAATAGAAAAAAGGCCATCGTCCTAACGGTCGACGCCTTTTTTCAATACTATATATAGTATAGCATATTATTTAATGTCAAGCAACCCCTGGGTATAGATGATATAATCAGAATTTCAAGCAAAAATGAGAGATAGATTAGAAAAAATCACAAAACTAGTCCGGTATTTTAGTTTGACCATGAGCTCACGCGCCGGGTCTGGGCATCCGACGAGCTCGCTGTCGGCTACGGATCTGATGGTTAGTTTAATGTTTGGTGGACACTTTAAATTCGACTTGAAAAACCCTGCTTACCGCAACAACGATCGGCTGATTTTTTCCAAAGGACACGCCTCGCCGCTGTTTTATGCGCTGTGGGCAGTGGCGGGCGGAATTGAAGATAAAGAGCTCGATACTTACCGTCAGTTTGGCTCGCGGCTTGAAGGGCATCCGACTCTGGAATTTCCTTTTACCGAAGTGCCAACCGGTTCACTCGGACAAGGTTTGTCGGTTGGCGTGGGCATGGCTCTTGCTGCCAAATTGGATAAACTTGATTACAAAACTTTTGTTTTACTTGGTGACAGTGAGGTGGCAGAAGGCTCAATTTGGGAGGGCATGGCGTCGGCAGCGCATTACAAGCTTGACAATTTGGTGGCGATCTTGGATGTGAATCGCTTGGGGCAGCGGGGAGAGACTATGTATGGACACCACACAGAGATATACCAGAAGAAAGCCGAAGCTTTTGGTTGGGAGACTGTGGTGATCGATGGACATAATATGGCGGAAATAAATAAAGCTTTTCGAGAAATTACAAATTCCAAATTACAAATTCCAAAAATGATCATTGCTAAAACCCTTAAAGGCAAAGGCGTGTCGTTTTTGGAAGACAAAGATGGCTGGCATGGCAAGGCGCTCACAGCCGACGATTTGAGTCGAGCTGTAAAAGAACTTGGAGTGGTCGATCGGACTTTGCGAGGTGAAATAGATAATCCTGGGCCGGCTGAAATTTCCAATTTCCAATTTCCAATTTCCAAACAAATTCAAAATCCAAAAT
This sequence comes from Candidatus Doudnabacteria bacterium, assembly GCA_023246005.1. Classification (GTDB taxonomy): domain Bacteria; phylum Patescibacteriota; class Doudnabacteria; order UBA920; family O2-02-FULL-48-8; genus JAHFJG01. Next base: position 779 of record JAHFJG010000038.1, on the reverse strand, counting down.
ATGAAGAAGGCAAACCAGTGGCGACCCGAAAAGCGTACGGCAATGCCATCGAACGAATTGGCGAAGTCTATCCAAATCTCGTTGTGCTCGATGCCGAGGTTTCAAATTCCACTTTCGCCGAGTTTTTCAAGGCAAAATATCCAGATAGATTTTTTGAAATGTTTATTGCCGAGCAAAATATGGTCGGCGCAGCTCTGGGCATGTCACGTCGCGGCAAGATCCCGTTTGTGTCCACTTTTGCTGCATTTTTCTCGCGAGCTTTTGATCAGATCCGTATGAGCGGATACTCGCAAGCTAATATCAAATTTTGTGGCTCCCACGCCGGCGTGTCAATCGGTGAGGACGGTGCTTCGCAAATGGGCCTCGAAGACATAGCAATGTTTCGGACGGTTCTGAATTCTGTAATTTTGTATCCCAGTGATGCAATTAGCACGGAAAAATTAGTCGAAGCTGCAGCGGAGCACCGCGGGATAGTTTATATCCGAACGACTAGAAAAGATACGCCAATAATATACAGAATACAGAATAAAGAATTAGGAATTAAGGATGAAGACGGTTTGACAGAACATGATTTTATAATTGGTGGGTCTTGTACTCTCAAGTCATCGAATAAGGACGTGGCCACTCTGGTAGGTGCAGGCGTAACCCTACACGAAGCCCTAAAAGCTTATGAGGAATTGAAAGGTCAAGGTATAATGATACGGGTGATTGACCTATATTCAATCAAGCCTCTCGATGTGGAAACACTGAAGAAAGCGGCAAAGGAAACGGGCAGAATT
>JAHFJG010000006.1 GCA_023246005.1 Candidatus Doudnabacteria bacterium | reverse complement strand
CATCGGGTTTGCGTAATGGCGGGGCTGGACAAATTTGAAAGTGTCTGCTTTCTATTATCTTTGTTTCGTGGGACAGTTTTGTAGCGGTAATCCCGCCACTAACGCAAACCCGAATACCGTTATAATCACCGCGGGTTTTTCGCTCTTAAGGACAGGTGTTCAACTTCGAGCTACCGGCCTGCGGGGCGACAATTCAGGACCTTTTTTTTTCTGCTGTTTTTTCTGGACAAGCCTTTTGACATTTTACTTTCCGGCTTTTAATTCTTTCGCTGACTTTTAAAAAATTCCGGTTTCTTCGTGGACAATTTGGTCGTTACCGCCTTGCTCAATCCAGGACCAAAAAAATTGCCTGAAATTTTTGGAAACTTTTTATGGACAGCTAAAAAATTCCCGACACGTTTTTTGATTCCTTTGACGGTTATTGTTTCTTTTGACCAATTCCCAATTTTTACCTGTGGACCCCTTTTCTTTTCTGACAGGTTTTCAACCTCTCGACCAGTTATTACTTTTTTTGCTCTCCCCTACTCTATTTTTGGCCCGACTATTTTTTAAAAGGCAATTTTTTTTCCGGACAATTTAGGCCGGACACAATTAAAAACTTCAAATAACATTTTTTGTTTTTTATGCCGGTAATTTTTTAAAAGCTTCCCGACACTCTTCGCGGGACAGCAGCGGTGCTTATAACATGCTGCTTATTGTAAGCGGGGCGGCAGGACATGTTTTCAATTTCCTTATCTTCGCTTGCGGTCGGTGCGGGGGACAGGTAAGTTTTCCATAAAGCCCCGCCAACAATAAGCACTTTACGTTGTGGGCAATAAATCCCGACCCGCACAGACATCTTAAAAATGGTGGACTTTTCTAAAATTAAAATTTTCGCGGGACAGATTTTCATTTCGTAAAGTTGGGCTCGACTTTTTTGAGGCAAGTCCCAGCGACACAAAAAAAATCGGTTTTTTCTTTTCGTTGACATTTATTCCGGAGTTAAACTTTTGACCTTTCCGGACGAATTCTCCTAATGGTAGGTTATGGTAAAAAAAATCCTGACCGCTTGAGGTTCGCTTTGGACAATTTTGAATTTAATTCTACCGCCAGACCTTTCTGACAGGTATAACAAAAATCAGGACAATTTTTTTTTGGTGGACCTCAGGGGGTTTTTTCGCATGACTTCTTTTTTGTTTGCTGACAATAAAAAACCGATTTTTTCCCAGCCCACTCGCGTAAGACAAGTCCGGAGCAGTTTACTCACGACATTGCAATTGGACAGGTTAAATCTTTACTGCCCACAACATGTGCCTTAAAGCAATTTATTTTTGTGTTGCGGGGGACAGCTTTTCCACCGGCTGAATTATTTATTACTTTCGTGGGGTGCGACAAGGACGTGGTTACCTACTAACACAAAAATAAAATGCTTAAGGCACTAAAACGTTGCCTGCAAGCATTTTTTTCGGCAGGACATATTCCAACTGTTAGACATTTTGGAGAGGTCTTTTCGGTTTGAAAATGGGTGACAGGCGACACACAGCCAATACAAAAAATTTTAAAAATTTTCCAACGCACTTTTTTAAAAATAATTTTTAATGCAGCGCAAGCAAGCACATTCCGATTTTTCGCACAAGCAATACTCATCCATAAATCGGAAAGAGCTTGCGCCAACTCACCCAAACGCATATGCCAACGAACAAAAAATTTTAGAACATTCCAAAATCATTTACTTTTGGACAGTTCAGGTAACAGTATTATAAATATCAATTCAATGAACAAAAAATTATCCATCTTGACTTTGCTGGTGGTCCTCGTGAACATTTCCCTTTGTCAGAAAAATAAGTTGACGGAAACCTTACGTTATTATCAGTCGGGAAATTTGGACATTGCAAAAACTCTAATTGATGAAGTATCAAAACACTCGGAAACCATTTGGGACGCAAATACTTGGTATTATCGGGGCTATATTTACAAGGACCTTTATACCCAACGCGATAAAGCAAACAAACAATCTCCTTTTAGAACAGAAGCAGTTAATTCATTCCTCAAACAAATGGAATTAGATACTTATGCCAAACTTAGGGAAAATGTAGTCAAAAACATCAATTACCTTGCAGTCACAATTTACAACGATGCAGCTACATCTATTAATGCAGAAGAATACCGCATTGCTATTGTAAATTTTGATTTATACAAAAAAATAATGCATAAAATAGAACCTGAAAAAAGTTTCTATGAACTTGATAAAAAATTTCAAATAGCGATGGATTCTATTTCTATTAAGATTTATGGAAATGACTCTTCAAAAATATATATCCCAAAAACGAATACTCGCTCCTTTGAAACAAGAATACCACTTGAAAAAATTGGTAAATCATTTAAACTTAGAGCAACAGTAAATGATAAGTTGACTTTTGACTTTATTCTTGATACTGGCGCAGACAATGTTGTAATTTCCCCTGATGTGTTTATTACTTATTGGAAAGCAGGTGAAATAAAAAAATCAGACATATTAGAATGGGTGGAGTTTTCAATTGCTGATGGGTCTACAGCAATTGGGTTAAAATTTATAATTAAGAAAATCACAATGGAGGATATAACTGTAGAAAATGTTATTGCAAGCGTTTTAAAAACTCCGAACGATTATGATATGCTTTTAGGAATGAGTGTATTAGAAAGGTTTGGAAAATACACCATTGACCACACTAATAATGTTCTCATAATAAATCGCTAATACCACCTTTAAACCGACAATGCAAACTCATGACATAAGCGAGGAAGAAGTAAAGAAATTTAAAAACCTTCTTGAACATTTAAAGCAAATAGCTGAAGATGGAGTGACACCATTAATTGAAAAATATATTTTATCAATGCTTGATTATGCGCTTCCTTTTTTTTCGCATTTAGTTCTTGAAGATGATTTTTATGAATTACATCGTTTAACAATAAATAAAAAAGTAATTGGTAAGAACAAAAGAATACACGACATTAAATTTTTAAAATATCCACCCTCTGAAAATGTTGTCAATTATGGAAGATGTAATTATCCAAAGCAAAGTATTTTTTATGGTTCGTTTTTTCACATGACTGCAATAAATGAAATGAAGCCAAGAATCGGAGACCTTGTTACTTTTTCTGTTTGGAGGGCTAAGACAGGAACTACTTTGAAATATTGCCCGATTTTTAAGAATCAACCACCCATGTTTAAAAATCCTGATCCAAATAAAAGAACAATTAATCCGAGAACTTTTAAGATTAACGAGCTCTATGAAGAAAAAATTAAAGATTATCCTACTTATATGCGGCAACAAATTGATGAACTTGTTCAGTTTGTTGCTGATGCTTTCACCAAAAGCGTAAATCCTAAGAATTCTCTTGATTATATTTTTAGCGCATATTTTTCAAATAAAATTTTTAATGAATTTGAAAAAGGGAATATAGAAGCAATTTATTACCCAAGTGTTCAAGATAAACTTTCGTTTGAAAATGTTTCCATTAAACCAGATGTTCTTGAGAAAAAATATGATTTGGTAGAAGTGCGCGATGATGTCATTAATAATGACCCAAGTACTGGATGTCCTGGCTACTGGATGGACGGATTAAGCACATGTAAGAGTTTTGATTATGCAAAGGGGAAAATACTTTGGGACCCAAATAAAATTCATCAACCAAATGAAAAAATGTTGGACTTCAAATTAAGATATGGTATAGATATGTCAGATTAAGACCTCTATATTAAGCAAAAGCAAGGTAAGTCCCGCAAATCAATACACAATCAAAACTTACCTTGCACTTGCTTTTTTCTGCCAAAGAAAAAATTATTTTTAAAAAATCTTCCCCTCAAAAATTTTTAAAATCCAACACACAGCCCAATGAAATTCTTTTGGTCTGACAAGTTAGTAGCAAAACAAGCTGACCTGCATTTAGACAGTGTAACGGCAGACTGTATGCCAGCAGGCAACATCGGCTTAAACGAAATTATTTTTTTGCTGCGGGGGACAGTAGTTCAACGGTCTGACATTTTAATTATTTTCGCTGCGTGGGGACACAGACGGATTTTCAAAACGCAAAAAAATAACATCGTTAAGCCGTATCCGTTGCCGGCCATGCCTTTTCGACACTCAGGACATTGGTAAAATAATCCATCTTTCACCAAATAACTTTTCGCTGGACATGTTGACCACTCTTCCAAAGCCATCGCTTTTTTATGAGCTT
>JAHFJG010000024.1 GCA_023246005.1 Candidatus Doudnabacteria bacterium | reverse complement strand
TATCCCCTCCAGAAAGACATCCAAGGCCCGCCGCAATAGTCAGCTTCGGCGTTGATTGGTTTTTGGCCGCAGCGCAGGAGTTGGCATCGCTACCGGTCTTGGCCACATAGTAGGTGTTGCCAGTTGTGGTAACTACCAACGAGTTGACAAGATTAACAGTAACGGTGCCGGAGTTTGAGAGAGAGTAGTTGAATACAGGAGGTACAATGCCAACATTAACATTAACCGAGTCTAAAACAACAAGCGGCGTATCTTCCGTTTGGCAACCTAACCAACCACAATTAAAAAATCTAGTAACCCATCCTCTAGCTGTCGCTATATAACTACCTGGATTTTGATAATTACAGACATTCAGGGCACCAAGGCCTCCGCCGCCAAAAACGCGATTTGGAAAACTAAATGGTTTTGAATAAGTAATTGGCGGATTTCCGTTTCCGCAATCAAAGGTAATGCTTTTTAATTCGGCATTAAACTGACTGAAGTCGGCAAAGTTGTGAATGGCCAGATCAATGCCGTTCAGCGGAGCTTGACCCGAAATACTCCCGCTTCCCCATGGAGGGAAATAAAAATCAGCATTACCGTCGGTGGCGCCAATAAAATTGGCTGTAAATTCTGATTCTCCCTGACAACCACCGGCTGGACAATTTGAAAACGGACAAGTAATTGAAGAGTTATTGCTCAAATCGGCGCGTGCGCCACAACTCGGACAATAAGCGGAACCGCAAGAAAGAGACAATGAGTTTCCATTCGATGTGCCGGTACATACTTGCGGCCAAGCCCATTGACTAACTGTGGCCTTGGAAATTGAGAACGAAAAACTGCCATTCGGATACTGCCCAGTTTGATTTACAGCGCAGGCGGCAGAACCTCCATCATCATCGCCACTTCTCTTGTAAGTCACCCGTACGGTATCACTCACCTGCACCGTGGCAAATATACAAGTAATAGTAAAATTGTTCACGCCTGGATTTAAAGTAACCGTTGCGGAACCGGTTGTCTCTTTATTTCCAACCCACCCAGAATTGTCCGGACTGGCGCTGGCTGAACAACTACTATATTTGGGCGTTGAACCATCTTCAGATTGCCAGCTAAGAGTAACATTATTGGTTGTGACGGAAATAGGACCATTGGAACCATTGGCTTTAAGATCGGGAGTATTGAAACCGGAGCTTGCATTCACCATCACACTATCGGCAGTGATACCGCCGCCCGACTTGGTGCAAGAAATATTATAAGTATGCCCCCCGGCAGACAAAGCCCCGGTAGGCTCTGTGCCAGAAGCGGCTTTAGGTCCAAACCAACTGCCGGAAGCGCTACAATTTGTGTAGTCTGGAGTTACTCCACCCAGCCCTCCCCAGCGCAAACTACAGTTATCGCTAAGCCCAGCCCTGATAGGTCCATCAGACTCCGCTTGGGCAGGGCAAGTAATTAATATATCAACCAAACTTTGATTACCGGTTTCTAGAGTTGGAGTGTAACTAACCAGAACATCTTGGGAAGAATCTGCCACTGTTGTTCCCTCTATACCGGTGGCGGAAATATGAATAGTCGCCGAATATGGCCCGCCACTTTTGGGCAGATTGGCAGAATCAAGGGTAACAGAAAAAGGCGCACTGGAATTTGGCCCTATAGGAGAGTCTGGACAACTTAATGATGTCTCGTCGAAGCCCGGGAATGGTTCTGTAGAAATATTACATTTGACCGTAAAGCTCCCCCCATTGGTTGCATTAATATTTGATATTTGCCCTTGGCCCGTAGTATCACCGATACTGAAATTAAACTCATGCGATGAAACAGACATTTGAGCGCTCTTGGACAAACTTACTCCTACTACCATAACCGTGGCTGGATTCAATCCGCAATTAGGGGTTCCATAACCGTCAAAGATACAGAGATAATAAATATAAGTGGCGCTGGAACCCCCTGCTCCGGCTGGAAGATTTATGGCATTATAGACGCCCGATTGCCCGGACCCTAAAATCGTGCCACTGGCATCTTTAATATAACCATAATTGTATTGACTCAAACCGGACGTGATATTCCAGCTGACTGTCGCGTTGCAACCCGCGGAGCACGAAGACGGCGAAGCGCTGATCGTGCCGGCAATATTCTGACAACTGTTAAGATTGGTAAACTGGCCGGGCGAGCAATTGTTTCTGACATATTCATAATAAACACGGCCGTAAAAATCACTATTATTGTTGTTAGTTCGTTTCTGTAGAGCCAGCAGATTAAAGCCATAAGTATCGGTACTGCCTGAAAAAATAATAGCGGTATTGAAAAAATTCATCCCGACGGGGCCACTACCAGTTCTGTCGCCGGTACCGCAATCCGGATTTCCGGCTTCACCGGAGGCTACGATGGTATCGTTGATCGTGCCAGAGAAACCAATTTGTCCGCGCCATTCGGCTGGGCCACCAAGCCAGGCGTCAGTGATGTAAAATGAGCGATCTTCTTGAATAGAAAAATTGGCAGTTTGCGAAGCGTTGCATTGCGCCGTGGGCCATCCCTTCGCATCCAGCAAGCCGTTTTGACTGAATTGGGCTTCCACTGGCTGCACCAGCAAAAAGGCAAAAATTACAATTGGTAATCCTAAAAAAATCTTGGTCAAATTATGCTGCTTAATCATTTTAGTTTTCGATAATTAACGGTGACAATTACTGATGAAGTTCGCTCCACTTTAATGATGACTAATTTTCCATCGTCTCCTTTATCAAAAATCGCATATGTATTGTTTCGCAAAAGATTAAAATGATAACCTTCCGGCAGAATCTTTTTTAAATAGGCAACCACTGCATCAAACTTTTTAGGAGAACTGTAAGTGGCCGTCAGATACAAGGGAATGCTGGCCGGCCGACTAACGACTTTATCTAAGTGAAGAGGATCGCTGAATTTTAAGCCGGTTTCCGTTTCGTATAGAGTCTGGTCGAAGGGGAGCTCTTGAGCGCTAAGTACTATCTCGCCCGGTTTGATTTCCATTTTGGCAAGATAATTTTTGGCTACTTCATTTTCCGGATTCAAAGCCAAAACTTTTTGAAAACTGATTTTGGCGGCGGCAAAATCCATTGTGTCAAATTCGCAAGCGCCTTTATAAATCCAAATTGGCTCGGCCTTATTATAAATTTTGACCAGAGTCGCGGCTTCAGCTAAAACTTTTTTGCAATCGTGACTCTCAACGATCAGTCGGTTAAGTTCAAATGCTTTCTCGTTGATAGCCAAATTTTCTTTGGTTTCTTTCCAAATCTTATATTTTGGATACCCAAAAACGGCCAAGGTGGCGACAAGAATCAAAGAGAGGATGACTAAAATTGTTTTAGTATTTTCATGCATCTGAATATGTCAGATATTATACACTGCTAAAAATGACGGGGCAACAAGTTATCCCCAACCGCCAAAGAAAATGCCCAGAAGACATTTGTCTGCTGGGCATAAAAAATTACTTTACGGTGCCCAGAAACAAATGTCTTCTGGGCCGGGATTATTTTGCCGTGACCACCGTCACGGCAGAATAGTGGACGAGCCTCGACTCGTCCACTTTCATCGCCAGTGGTAACACCGCCACTGGCGAGCCGGCGACGACCTCAATGAGGTCGTCTCCGGACTTCATGTCCGGAAACAGCTCGCCGAGCAGGCGAGCCATCTGACCCTGCGGTGGCAGGGTCAGACTTACGGTGGTGGAGGTTCCCTTGCAGGAAACCTCCACGGCGGTGGCCGTGTAGTGGGGGTTGGCCACTGCTAAGCCAACCCCCGCGTTCCCGTAAAAGGCGGTGCGTGACGCCGCCTCCACGGGAACCAGATCCGCGATGGTAACGGCCTTACCATCGCGAACCTGTTGGAAGGTCACGGAGACCGAAGTCTCCGGACCTTCCGGTCCTGATACCGGCTGGGTAAATCTGGCCCAGCCGACCTGAAGTCCATCCTTGGACTTCAGGATTTCCGTGAACACCCCGCCCGGGGGAATGTTCACCGCGAATCCCCAGGTGGGACCGTCTTGGTCCCACAATCCCATTGGACGTCCCCCGGGGGACGTCCAACCAACACTTACCTGTCGGCGTTTTGTCGCCGACAAGTTTTTTATTCGGAGCTCAGTATAGAGCTCCGCCCCAGCTAGGAGCTGGGGAAGGTAGGTGGCCTGGGTCCCACCTACCCCTTGGCCCTCGGCCACGGCGGGCGCTAGAAGCGCCAACGCCGCGGCCAGGACCGCGAGAAGTTTCATAAAACCTCCTGGCCCGCCCCGGCGTCCGGTGCGCGGGCCTAAAAAATATTTTTTTGTCAACTCTGGTGTGGTGTGAATGCACCACACCAGAGAAAACTTGACCTGTCAATAGCATACTCCCAAACACACTAGATGTCAAGCCAAAAAATGCATATCTACCCTTAAGCAAGAACCGTTCTTGCTTAGGGGTATCTCTTAAAATCCTTCTAATCAAAGGATAGAAAACTACTCATAAAATCGTTGAAAGAATTCTCTTGCTCAAAATAGTCCGGAAAGGCATCTTTTTTAATTATTTTCCCTTCTGGGCGTTTTACGCCAACGTAATCTTGATAGCTCGAGTATGTGTAACTCTCTAAAAAATCCTTCCAATCTTTTGGATTTTTTTTATCAATTAGATTTTCCCAGCCTGAAAAATTAATATCAAGTGGGTTTAGATGTATATAACCAAACAAATATTTTAAATAATTATCTTTGTCTCCAATTAATTTGGACTTGAATAATCCGCCGAACAAGGCCCCCTGTCTTTGGTATTTAATATTAAAATACATTGAATAACCAACGCCGAGTTTTCTCATAAATTTAGTAATTCCTCCATCAACTTCCTGTCTTATTAATAGATGAAAATGATTGCTCATCAGACACCAAACTCCAATCGAGACCAATGGCTTACCTTTGTCCAAAAATATAATTTCATCAAATTTTTTATGCTGTTGATTAATCAAATTATCCAGACGGAAAGAATCCTCACTTGAGTTTGAAACGCTGAGAAGCATGACAAACCTTTCATAATCATTTTTTGATTTAAAAATGATTCGCTTGTCAATACCTCTATTGTAGATATGATAATATTCCCCTGTTATAAATGGATCCCTGCGTAACACTGTTACATTATATAATAGACAAAAACATAAGCAAGAAAACATAAGCAAGAACGGTTCTTGCTTATAATAAGCAAGAAAACATAAGCAAGAACGGTTCTTGCTTATAACTTGCTTGTAATAAGGTAGAGAAGTGGATAACTTGTGGATAAAAAATAGCTGCAAAAATAAGTTTGGGGGATTTGCATTAAGATAGAGTTTGTGATAGGCTTACCAACATATGAGTCCTGTCGCAACAGGGCTCTTTAATTTAAACAACATAGCGAATTATTACGAATGCTATCGAAATTTATGAGTTAGGTTATTTAATCTGATTTGTATATTCGTGTCATTCGATCAAATTCGTAACATTAGTATCATGTTAGATCTAAAAACATTTAAATCAGCTTTGGAACAATTGGAAGAGGAGAGGAAAATTCCGAAAGAAAAAATATTGGAGGCGATAGAATCTGCCATGGCTGCCGCTTACAAAAAGGATTATGGCAGAAAAGGGCAGATTATTCGCGCCAAATTTGACCTGCAGACCGGTAAAACAGATTTTTCCCAAGTTAAAATCGTGGTAGATGAAAGTATTGCCAAAATAGAAAAATCTGAAAAAGACAGCGATCTGTCCACCGTAGCCTGGGCGGAGGCAGATGAACGGGTGCGTTTTAATGCTGAACATCACATCATGCTGGAAGACGCGAAGAAAATAAAAAAAGGGGCGATCTTAAACGACGAAATCATTTTTCCGCTTGAAAGTAAAGACGATTACGGGCGCATTGCCGCCCAGACAGCTAAGCAAGTCATTATCCAGAAAATTCGCGAAGCCGAACGCACCTCCATCATAGACGAATACGGCACTAAGGAGGGAGAAATAATTTCCGGACTGGTGCAAAAAGTAGAAAGAGGAAATGTTTATATTGACTTCAGCCGCGCAACGGGCATCCTGCCAGTAGAAGAGCAAATACCCGGAGAATACTTAGATAGAGGACAAAGAGTCAGAGCATATCTCTGTTCAGTCGAAGACACGCCTAGAGGCATAAATCTGCGGCTCTCTCGCACCCATCCAAAATTCATCGAAAAACTTTTTGCTGTGGAAGCGCCAGAAGTGCAGAGCGGGATAGTTGAAATAAAAGCGATAGCTCGAGAAGCGGGCACCCGTTCAAAAATCACCGTCTGTTCCAATGACGAACACATTGACCCAGTCGGTTCATGTGTTGGTCAAAAGGGCACGAGAGTAAATACCATTACCCAAGAACTAGCAGGAGAAAAAATTGACATTATCCCCTGGTCTGAAGATCCGAAAGTGTTCGTGGCCAATGCTCTCTCTCCGGCCAAAGTTATCTCCGTTGAAACAAACGAAAAGGAACATAAAGCCACGGTGCAAGTGACTGACGATCAGCTTTCTTTGGCCATCGGCAAAGGCGGACAAAATGCTCGTCTAGCGGCCAAACTGACTGGTTGGAAAATAGACATCAAGGGTGACGGAAAAACCGTTTCCTCAGAAGAAGCCTCGACATTTGAGGATCCAACTAACCTAGAGATTGAAAAAGAAAAAGAATAAGCTATAATAATGGAATGGCTAATATGAATCACAAACCATCAAAATACATGCTCAATCTATTGCATGTCCTGTCACCCTTTGTAGAAGAAAAAAATGATATAGTCAACGTCATTGTTGAAATAAATACCGGCACCATTAATAAATATGAAATCATTACCGAATCAGGCCAGCTCAAGCTTGATCGGGTCGGTTATTCATCACTTGCTTATCCGTTTGCCTATGGAGCCATTCCGCAAACTTGGGATTATGATGGTGATCCGCTGGACGTTGAAATAGTAAATGTTATTGAACCGCTTGTGCCAGGCTGTTTGGTGGAAGCCCGTATAATTGGAGTGATGAAATTTGAAGATGCTGGAGAGATTGACGACAAAATTATCGCGGTGCTGGCGGACGATCGAAGGAGTGATCATCTTAAATCAATTGACGATTTGGGTGAGCAATTTAAAAAAGAAACCCTCTACTTTTGGGAACATATTAAATATTTAAAAAAACCAGGCACCGGTATTCCCAAAGGCTTTTTTGATAAAGAAGAAGCCATCAAGGTAATAAAAGATTGCGAAAGAAGATACAAGGATATATACTTGAAAAAGTTTGAGTAAATTTATCATTAATATACATAAATATATGCTAAAAAATAAAACTTTGTTAATAGGCGTGTTGGTAAGCATGATGGCAATAACATCAGCGGCTCTAGCTGAAGAAAATACAGGTACCAACACAATAAAAAATTTAAGGGCCGAAAATAAGATGGAAATGAAAATGCTAAGAACTGAAAACAGGGCTAAGATGGAAGCGTCCATGGCTGAGATGAAAGCTAGGAGAGAAGAAATGGAAGAAAAAAACAAGGCCATGCGAGCCGAAATTGAAGCCAGGAGAGAATCTCTTCGAGCAGAGGCCAAACAAAAAATGGAAACTTTGAGAGAAAATTTGAAAAATAAAAAAGATCAAGTCAGGGCTAAAATAGAGGAAAAAAGAATCATGGGACGAGAAAAAGCCCTAGAAAGGTTTGATAGAGCAGTAGAAAGAATTAGCGATCTGAAAAATAAGGTTAATGTCCGAATAATAAAATTAGAAGCAAAGGGAATGGATGTAGTGGTGGCAAAAAATTTAGTGACAACAGCCGAGACAAAATTAAGCGACGCTAAAGCGAAAATTACGGAGGCCAGCGCACTGCTCTCCGATTCAACCGATCAGCTTTCAGCTGAAATTAAAACAAAACTAAGAACTCTGGCCGGACAGATTCAAGCACTTATAAAAGAAGCGCATAGCGCGCTAGAAATGGCAGTCAAGTCGCTAAAAGATTCCCTGAAAACAAAAATCGAGACCAAGGCGAGCATCCAAACAACCAATGACACAACTTCGGCCTCAACCGAAGGAAACAATCAATAATTATAAACTAACTTTCCCTAGTAATTAGGAGTAAAAAATATGGAACCAGAACAAAAATCAAATGGAGCGCTCGTTGGAGCAATTATTGTTATAATAATTTTGATTGTTGGTGGCATTTATGTGTGGCAGTCGAGCATTACAAAAGAAAAACAGATAGAATCCGAAACTGCTACCGTTGAAGATTCTAACGACCTCGACACTCTTCAGCAAGATGTTGGAGCAACAGATACCAGTACCGGCGTTCAAATAAATGGTCTAGAATAAAATTTCAGTACTGGCATGCAAGTAAAAATCGCCAAACTGCCAAAAAGTGAAGTGGAAATTGAGGGAGAGCTGGCAAGCGAATCTTTTGAGGTTTATTTTGATAAGGCATTAGATAAGATTGGTGAGAATCTAAAGCTAGACGGCTTCAGAAAAGGTAAAATACCGAGGAACATACTTGTTTCAAATATCGGTGAGATGCGAATTTTGGAAGAGATGGCAGAGCTCGCTCTTTCGGAGCATTATCCTAAAATCCTAGAAGTTGAAAAAATCGACGCCATCGGTCGGCCGGAAATTTCTATCACTAAGCTGGCGCGTAAAAATCCTTTGGGGTTTAAAATCAAGACAGCTATCCTGCCGGAGATAAAATTGCCCGATTATAAAAAAATCGCTAAGGAAATTCTAAGATCGGACCTTGAGAATGCAAAAAGGTCCGACCTTGAAGTTTCAAATGAGGATTTAGAAAATGCCATCCTAGATATCAGAAAATCCAGAGCGCCGAAAAAGCACGTGTCGGAAAACATAGAAGAAAATACGGAGGCAACCCCTCCGTTGCCAGAATTTAACGATGAATTTGTAAAGGCCCTAGGACCATTTGAGGATGTGGAAGATTTCAAAAGTAAATTAAAAATTAATCTCAAACTGGAAAAAGAAAATCAAGCCAAAGAGAAAACTAGACTAAAAATTATTGAAAAAATTATTGATGAAGTAAAGAGTGATATACCGGAGATTTTGATTGGAATAGAGGTAGATAAAATTTTATATAGAATGGAGTCCGACATCATTGCCATGGGGCTCAAATTTGAGGATTATTTAAAGCACTTAAATAAAACAAAAGAAGACTTGAGAAAAGACTTTAGAATAGACGCCGAAAAGAAAGCTAAGCTAAGCCTAATCTTAAACGAAATTGCTAAATTGGAAAAAATTGTGGCGGACGAAGGAGAGGTGGCTTGTGAAGTGGCTAAAATTTTGGAAAACTATAAAGAAGCCGACCCTGAGCGCGCTCGCATGCATGCCGAAAATGTCCTAACCAACGAAAAAATCTTTCAGTTTTTAGAGAGTCAGTAACCACATAGGCAAGGCCTATGGGGTTTTGAGATTTGAGTAGATTATCCACATCCACTAATTTGCACTATTTATTACATTCTGTACAATATGTACACATGAAAACAATCAGTATTACAAATGCGAGAAACAACATAAAAACCTTAGTGGACCGGGTGAAATACCGCGGTGAGACCTTTGCTATCGGCAGACGGAAAAAGCCGGAAGTAATGATTATTAAATATCCCATAAATTACCGACAGCTTGATGAAATGACTCTTTTTAATGTAGTCTCGGGTTCTTTTGATTTTTTAGCCGACGAACCGGAACTTTACAATATTCATGACTGCAAAGTACGATTCGGTTAAAAAAGGAACTCTTGTTCTTGTCCCTTTCCCTTTTAGCGATTTATCTGGATACAAAACCAGATCAGCTTTGGTGTTGGGAGTTAATCACAAAGCAAGTCGGGTAGTTGTCTGTTTTATCGGCAGTCGGTTAGAAAAATTGGATAAAAATTTTGACGTTACAATCAATGAAAACCACAAAAACTTTAGCGCTACTGGTCTAAAAACTGCTTCTTTGATTAAAACCGATAAAATTGCCTCATTTTCCTTTGAAATTTTATATGGTGTTATCGGCAACTTATCAGGTGACATTATTAAACAAGTTGACAATAAACTAAAAATTTTATTTTTGTTGTGAACTAACCACAGAGGCAAGACCTATGGGGTAGGAGAAGCTTCTGTATTTATTCCAGCATCCCCATTGGTGGCCGATGCAGGCGCTTCGCCCGCTCCAACATCATTTTGCGAGGTGTCCGCCGAAGCAGGAGTGGAAGCGGAACTGAAAGCGGTAGCCTCTCGTGTAGTGCTATCATTTTGTAAAAGCTGATCGAGCTTAGCTTTAGTAATGCAAGTTTCAGCCCCAGTGTCATCAGTCACACACAGACTCTTGGTATGAACCCTGTTGGCAAAAAAGTCCGTAACCCCATTCCCCGCATCAGCCAGCCATTCTCTGATTTTGCCCGCCAACTGATCTGCTAGACTGCCACTACTAGACCCTAGAACCTCGTCCCTAGAATCTAATGCTTCTACTTTTAGGTTAAGTTCCTGGACGGCTTTAGTCAGTAGCGCGGTATAGGCTTGATAGTCTACTTTCAGGGGCATACCATTTAAGTCCAGTCCGACTAATCTCGGTTCAATCTGGTAGACAGATTCGGCAATGAAACCGAGACGTTCACCGGCAAATTGTCTGTCTTTGTACAAGAAGGAAACCGGCGCAAATTGCATCACTTTGGAGAGAGCGCCGTCAGATAAATTAGCAATATTCTCCTTGAATCGCAGGGAGGAGACCACACAGCCGCCGCCCACAGTGTCTTGAATTACATTATGAGAGGTTGTGTCTATACAGACATCGCCGGTTTGGTTGATTGTAGAGGTGGTTAGACCGCTGAGGACAACCGTGCTAGTACCGGTGATGGCTCCCCCATCAGCTATGGTAAATGTGGCGGTGCCGTTATCGCGGGCAACGAAGATATCAGAAGTAGTAGAGCCGTTATCAGCCATAAGGGCGGCGGATGCGAAGGTTGGGGCAGCGTTTTGCAGACCGAAGTATCCGGCAACTTGAATAGGAGTCGTGCCGGTGTTGAGGGCGAATCCAGCCACTCCGATATTCGTAGCGGAGTTCTTGGCGACAACCGATGTTGCCATTACGGAAATATTGACATTTCCGTTCTCTGCGGAGTACCAACCTCCTAGGTTTGACCCCGCGGTTGTCGCGGTTGCAACCGCATTTAGAGCCGAATTATAGCCTGTATTGGCTGTTGGCAGCCCTGCATAAGGCAACGTAGATCCTGTGCCAGCATTGCCTTGCACAAATACTGCTGCTTGGCTTGTGCTTGATCCTGTGTAGCCAGCTGCGTAATTCACACGGAAAGCCTGGTTGGCCTGCGATGATGAACCAGCCCCTGTGATATTGAGATAAACGCCAAATACCCCAGCGGACAACGATGACGGCATCGTGCCGGTAATGTTTAAAAAATTACTCGTTCCCGACGATCCACTTGGCGACGGATTTGCTATCAAGAACGCATTATCCGTCAATCGTCCATTCGTCGTCGCATAGGGCACTCTTCCGCTCGTCAGCAACGTGCCATCGTCCAGGACGAAGCCTTTACGGGCCGCTCCTGTGGTGATCGTGAAATAAGGATTGTCCGTCAGAAACTCCATGGCTCCAGCTTCAGCCGTGGTCAAGAGTGTACCGCTCGTGAATTTGAGTGGTGCGGTAGAAGCAGTAGCCGTTCCAGCTTTGAGGTGAAGGACGGCTGTTGGCGTCGTCGTCCCGATGCCGACGTTGCCAGTGCTGCTCACATACAAACTATTCGCCGGGGCGCTTTGGTGAAGCGCCATTACTGGAGCACTCGACACGAAACTGTAAAGTTCAAACGTATCAACAACTCGACCGCCAGTTGACTGATTTGCGTTGTAGTTGAACATGAACTTGTCAGTGGCATTTTCCCTAAAGACAACACCTGAGTTGAAATTTGTAGGAGAATCAATTTCTAGACTACCGTTATTATTAGTGCTTCTGAAATTGACAATACGACTACCGGCGCTGACCAGTTCTAATGTGTAAGTTGGCGTCGTCGTCCCGATGCCGACGTTGCCGGAGTTCAGAATCGTCATCGCCTCGGTAGCTCCGTTATTGCCGACGAGGAAGTGCATATCAGCTCCTGTGGCTCCCACGCCAGAAGTAGTTTGCAAATTAAGATCAGCAGTGGTAGAAGTACCACCGATGATAGTCGGC
>JAHFJG010000023.1 GCA_023246005.1 Candidatus Doudnabacteria bacterium | reverse complement strand
AATCTTGCATAAGACTTATGAGTTGGGTATAATAAACGCGATCGCTAAATTTATACCCAATTATGAAATTATTAAAACCAACCGATAGTTTATCCGTTAAAATATTAAAAATCTTAGGCGCAAGTGCTTTATTCACAGTTGTATCGATTCTGTCGCCCGCTTTTCCCTATGCAGTTCTTAAGGCATATTTGAAACACAGGCTTGGGAATAACTATAATAACAACCAAATTCACGACTCGCTTAAATATCTCAAACGAAAAAAATTTATTGCGTACGAATTTAAACAAAATAAACTTAAGGTCATCATAACCAACTTTGGCCAGCAATACATTAAGAGAGTTGGCTTAAATGAAATAACAATCAAACCTACACTTTGGGATGGTCGCTGGCGACTGTTGACTTTTGACATTCCCGAATTTAAGAAAACTGCTAGACAAACTTTCCGTGGCAAGCTAAAACAACTTGATTTCTATCACATCCAACGCAGCGTTTTTATTTTACCCTTTCCTTGTGAAAGCGAAATTTACGAAATTGCTAACATTTTGAAAATCAGACCATTTATGCATTTGCTGACTTGTGACCGATTTCCTGGAGATGCCAAGTTAGTTAAAAAATTTAATCTCAAAACTTGAGATATTTAGTTGGGTACACTTTGCGCGATCACTTAATTCTTACCCAACTATAATTAACAGACTAACTGTGGCTGTTGCGCTGAATTTGTAAAAAAGAAAACCGGAGTGTCCGCGTGTGCGGACCCCGGCTATTAGTCGTTTTCGGGAAGCTTGCCATCGTCTCCTCGAAAGAAGACGCAAAGCACCAGACTGTCTTCCAGAGCCCGAAACTTCGTACCCGTCCCAGCCGGGACATAATACGACCCGCCGGTTCGGAGCACGTGTTTCGAACACTCAAGGATGAACTCAATCTCGATCTCACCCTCGAGCACATAAACGAATTCGTCAGTGTTGTGTCTCACTTCACCAGGACTGAAGCCCTCCTTTGGAACGAACTTCGTTACCTTGATTGGACAGTCATCGGGGCCAGGCAAAATCACGCGATGCGAAACCGTCCCACCCACAAACGGCTTGGTGAAATGCTTCTCTCTCCCCTGCTTGGCGACCACGCTCATGTTCGAACCTCCTTGTGATGTCCAAAAAACTCTTAGGACTCAAAAGCATACTCAAAAATTGCCGGTTTGTCAACCCTGACTTATAATGCAAATACCATGTCAAAGTTCACCCCCTCACCAATCGATAAGGATAACACAACTGCTGATAATACAACTTCAGAGGATAATTCGGCGTTTATCAAAAAATCAAAAGCTTTGGTGAGGGGGTTTACCCACCTTCACGTTCACAGCCACTATTCCCTGCTTGACGGTCTGCCTCAGATCGATCGGCTGATTAATAATGCCAAAAAAAAAGGATTTGAAGCTTTGGCTCTGACTGACCATGGAGTCATGTATGGGGTTATTGAGTTTTACAAAAAAGCCCTGCTAGCCGGTATCAAACCGATTGTGGGCATGGAAGCATATTTAGCCATGGACTCGCTGACTGACAAGCGCGCCAAGATTGACAGCGATTATTATCACATCATTTTACTCGCCAGAAATTTCGAAGGGTATAAAAATTTGATTCGCCTGGCTACAATCGCCTCACTTGAAGGATTTTATTATCATCCCAGGATTGATAAGCTGACGCTCGAAAAATACAGTGCAGGCCTTGCATGTCTGTCTGGCTGTATGCGCGGCGACATCCCCAGGGCTTTATTGAATTCGGATTTTGGAAAAGCGAAAAACTTAGTTGCTGATTACAAAAAAATTTTTGATAGCAATTTTTATTTGGAAATTCAGCGGCACGAAAGTAAAAATGCTGAATATGCTGCCAAAGAAATCCTGTTAAATCAACGATTGGTTGAGCTTTCAAAAGAAACTAACACACCCCTGCTTGCCACTAATGACAGTCACTACCTGGAATCTAGTGATGCCGAAGCCCAGGATTTGATGCTTTGCGTGGGTCTGGGACGAACTGTCAATGATCCGGACAGACTCGATATGCGCGGCCAGGACTTGTCGCTTAGAACTGGAAAAGAAATGGCTAAGCTGTTTGAAGACTTGCCCCAAGCTTTGGAAAATACTGCAAAGGTTGCAGAATCTTGTAATTTGGAAATTCCAATTGACCAAAGATACTTCCCTGACTATCCGGTACCCGAAGGCTTTACCGCTGACTCTTATCTTAAAATTCTGGCCTATACCGGGCTGGCAAAAAAATTCGGATTTGAATTAAATGAAATTTCAGAGCTGAAAGACAAAGTTGATGCCAAAATCGTCGAGCGACTGGATTATGAATTGGAAGTCATCATCAATAAAAATTATTCCGGATATTTTTTAGTTGTGGCTGATTTCGTCAACTGGGCTCGCAACCAGAACATCATTGCCACGACCAGAGGATCAGCTGCTGGATCTTTGGTTTCATACGCAATTGGGATTACAAATGTCAATCCGCTTGATTATAATCTGCCGTTTGAGCGCTTCTTAAACCCGATGCGCCCTTCGCCTCCGGATATTGATATGGATTTTGCAGACAACCGCCGGGATGACGTGATCAAATATGTCACTGACAAATACGGCTCGGATCGCGTGGCCCAAATCGTGACCTTTGGAACCATGATGGCCAGAGCGGCAATTCGCGATATCGGACGCGCGCTCGGAGTTCCTTATTCCAAGTGCGACAAAATTGCCAAGATGGTCCCATTTGGCAAATACGGATTTCACATGACGTTGGAAAAGGCTTTAGAACTAAGTTCAGAACTAAAAGAAGCTTTTGACAAAGATCCGGAAACCAATCGCTTGTTAAATTTAGCTTTAAAAGTTGAAGGCTCGGCCAGACACGCTTCAGTTCACGCTGCTGGCATTGTTATTTCTCCAACCGCGCTCACGGATTACACTCCTCTACAAAAAGATCAGGATGAAAAAATTATCACGCAGTATGATATGTATTCCATCGAAACAGCGGGTTTGGTCAAGATGGATTTTTTAGGAATTCGAAACTTGTCAATTCTAGGAAATGCGGTAGAAATTGTTGAGCATACCAAAGGAGTCAAAGTTGATATTAACAACCTTCCGCTTGATGATAAAAAAACATACAAGCTTCTGGCCGAAGGCAAAACCATGGGGATGTTTCAACTCGGTGGCGATGGTATGACCAGATATCTGAAGGAGTTGGGCCCAACAAATATTTTTGACATTATGGCCATGATTTCGCTTTATCGGCCAGGGCCTATTGAATCAATTCCCGAATACATCAAACGCAAACATAACCCCAGACTCGTCAGCTACACTGATCCTAAGATGAAAGAAATTTTGGCTATGTCCAATGGCATTATCACCTACCAAGATGACGTTTTGGCAATTTCAATCAATATCGCTGGCTACACTTGGGAGGAAGCGGATAAATTGCGCAAAGCCATGGGTAAAAAAATCCCGAAAGAAATGGCCGCGCAAAAGGAAAAATTCACTGAAGGCTGCATTAATCATTCGGACTACAGCAAACAAAAAGCCTTGGATCTTTGGACCTTGATTGAACCGTTTGCAGCCTATGGATTTGGCAAGGCCCATGCCGCATCCTACGCAATTGTGGCTTATCAAACTGCTTATATGAAAGCCAACTTCCCTGTGGAATTCATGGCAGCGCTCATGACAGCCGAATCAGGAGATACCCAGACCATCTCTGATGCTTTTGAAGAATGTAAGGCCATGGGCATTAAGGTCCTGCCCCCTGATGTCAATGAAAGTCTGGCAAATTTCACAGTCATAGATAATCAAAATATTCGATTCGGGCTGTCTGCTATTAAAAATTTAGGTTCTGATATCATCTCAACGATTATAGTCCAGCGAAAGACGGGCGGAAAATTTTCTTCTATTGAAGATTTTGTAACGAGAGCTCAAACTAAAAATTTTAACAAGAAATCCTGGGAAGCTCTGGCCAAATCCGGCGCGCTCGACAGTTTAGGTGAACGAAACCAACTCTTAGCCAATACGGAAACGGTATTGGAATTTACCAGAAACCACCAAAAAAACGCGTCTAATAATCAGACAAGTTTATTTGGAGCCAATATGATACCTAAAACTAAATTAAAATTACGAGAAGTCGAACCGGCAACCAAAAAAGAACGCTTGAGCTGGGAAAAAGAACTTTTGGGTTTATATGTCTCTGCGCATCCTTTGGATGAATACCATGACAAGCTTTTGAAATTCGCCCGCCCTATCAAAGAAGTGATTGAAAACAAAGTTGCCCAAGCAACAATTGGCGGAATTATCAGCCGAATACAAAAAGTCATGACCAAAAAAGGCGAACAAATGGCTTTTGCGGATTTAGAAGATGTAAACAGTATTATTGAAATTTTAATTTTCCCGGCATTGTTTGCCAAATATAAAGATCTCATGGCGGAAGAGAAAGTTTTGTTGGTCACAGGCAAATTATCTGAAAAGGATGGCGTGCCAAAATTCATCGCAGACGATATCAAGCAATTCGGCGCACAACCTGAGTCAACTACCCAAACTTCTGTAACAATAAAAATTCCGGAATCTGCCACAGACGAGCTGTTCGAACAGCTCAAACAATTGTTTGAAACTTTCCCAGGCAATCTCAATGTCAATCTGATGATTAAGGAGCAAAAAATCAAAACGCCTTTCAGGATTAATTTAAGTGATGATTTAAAGACTAAAATCAAAGAACTACTTGGCCAAAACTTGCCTTAAAACTTTGGCTGGATTATAATTTCACTATGACTGAATTGACCCAAGAATATCTAGATAAAAGCCTCAAAAACCTACCATCTAAGCAGGATGTTCAAAGTATTGTTGATAAGGCTGTGGATGGCCTGGCTATAATCATCGCGACAACCGTGGTTGATCCGATGAATGAAGGTTTCGATAAAGTTGATAGGCGCTTTGATAAAGTTGAAACAAGGCTTAATAATTTAGAACAGGGCCAGGAAGAAATTTTACTGAAACTTGATAACAAAGCCAACGCATTTGAACTAAAGGCACTAGAAAAGAAGGTCGGCAATAAATAAATTTTCTAAGAGCGCTGATGCGGTGACCAACCGCGGAGTTCTTACGCTCAACTCTTGCGTTAAAGAAAAAATTAAGCAAATTTTGGGTGGAACCGCCTAAGACACTTAGGTCCCAAACGTAGTTAACGTTTTGGGATTTTAATTTTATGAACAACGAAAAACTACACAATCTCCGTCATTCGCTCGCTCATATCCTAGCCAGCGCGGTATTGGAAATGTTTCCCAAAGCTCAATTAGGTGTTGGCCCGGTGATTGAAAAAGGATTTTTCTATGATTTCTTGCTGCCCCGACCGCTTACTCCTGAAGATCTTTCGAAACTGGAAAAAAGAATGCGCGAATTAATCAAACAAAAGTTACTTTTTGAAAAACAAGAAATAAGCTTTCATGAGGCCAAAACTTTTTTTGATCATGCTCACCAGCCGTTCAAAGTTGAATTAATCAAAGACATTGAAAAACACGGCACAACCGCATTCGACGAAATCGAAAACAAAAATTCGCAATCCGAAATCCGCAATCCGAAATCGGTCTCTCTCTACAAAACCGGCAAGTTCACAGATCTATGCCGCGGCGGGCACGTTAACAATACTTCCGAAATTGACACGCAATCGTTTAAGCTTGATAAAATTTCTGGTGCTTACTGGCGCGGGGACCAAAAAAATCCGCAGATGCAGAGAATCTATGGCCTGGCTTTTGAATCAAAAAAAGAATTGGATGAATACTTGCATCAACTAGAAGAGGCAGAAAAGAGAGATCATAAAAAACTTGGTCCTCAACTTGATTTGTTTATGTTCCATCACACAGCGCCAGGTATGCCTTACTGGCTACCCAAAGGTGTGATTCTCTATAATCAACTAGTGGATTTTTGGCGAAAAGAACATAGTACAAGAAATTATCAAGAAATTGTTTCACCGCTTTTGAATAAAAAAGAATTATACCAGACTTCCGGACACTACGATCACTACTGGACTGATATGTTTGTAGCAAAAACAGAAGAAGGAGAATATGGTGTTAAGCCAATGAATTGTCCAAACGCTATGGTAGTTTTCGGATCTAAACTTAGAAGCTACAAAGATCTTCCAATGAGGCTTTCCGATACCGATATGTTGCATCGGTATGAACTGTCTGGGACTCTCAATGGTCTTCTACGGGCACGGGAATTTCGACAAGACGACGCGCACTGTTTTGTCACAGAAGATCAAATCGAATCGGAATACGAAAATATTTTTGAAATTACGAAAAAATTCTACTCGATTTTTGGGATGGAATATTCCTTCCGCCTAGGCACCAGACCGAAAGACTTTACTGGCGAAGTATCAACTTGGAACAAGGCTGAAGAAGTCTTGAAAAAAATTCTTAAAAATAGTAAAAAGCAGTACACAATTGCCGAAGGCGATGGCGCTTTCTACGGACCAAAAATCGATATTATTATGAAAGACGTCTTGGGCAGAGACTGGCAGATGGGCACCGTTCAGCTCGATTTCCAACAGCCGCAGCGTTTCAAACTCGAATATATAGACAAAAATGGTAACAAAAAAACACCAGTAGCTATCCACCGAGTCATTTACGGCTCACTCGAAAGATTTATAGCAATCCTAATCGAACACTATGCTGGCGCTTTTCCAGCCTGGCTCTCACCTGTCCAAGTCAAAGTCTTGCCGATTTCGGACAATCAAAATAAATATGCGCAAAGTGTCGTGGACAAACTGAAAGAAAATAACATTCGAGCAGAATTAGATGATCGATCCGAATCGATTGGCAAAAAAATCCGCGAAGCAGAAATGGAAAAAGTGCCTTTCATGCTAATAGTTGGCGAAAAAGAAATGAAAGCCAAATCAGTTTCCGTGCGCGGAAGAAATCAGAAGGACTTGGGCGCTATGAAACTTGCCAAATTCGTCAAAAAAATCCATGACGAGATCCAAGCCCGAGCATAATCTGAAATCTGAACGTCGCGAAATCAAAAAACGCCCGCGAATGCGAGTACATGGCGTTTCTTTGAAGCGGCCAAGCAAATTTGCAGGGCTGAAAATTGTTAAGAAAAAATGAACAAACTCATTGTCATTCTCGGCCCAACATCCTCTGGCAAATCAAGTTTGGCTATCAAACTCGCTCGAAAATTTAACGGTGAAATAATTTCTGCAGATTCACGCCAAGTCTACAAAGGCATGGACATTGGTACAGGTAAGGTCACGAAGACCGAACAAAAACTTGTCCCACACTATTTGCTCGATGTGACTTCTCCTAAAAAACAATTCACTGTCTCAGAATACCAACAACTATCAAAACGTGCGATCGCACAAATTCGTAGTAGAGACAAAATCCCCTTTCTTGTCGGTGGCTCGCCCTTTTATATTTACTCTGTAATTGACGATTTGCAAATCCCAGGAGTGAAGCCAAACCTGAAACTACGTAAACAGCTGGAAAAGAAATCCACGAAGGAACTTTTTGCCTTGCTCAAAAAGTTAGATCCCCACCGGGCCAAAAATATCGACAAAAACAATCCCCGCCGATTAATTCGTGCAATCGAGATTATTCACTCAACCGGTAAAGCGGTTCCCTCTCTTCGCTATCCTGAACTTGTTTCAGGATCTCAAACACTCATTCTTGGCATCAAAAAAGATCAAAACGAGCTTTACAAACTTATCGACGAGCGTCTAGAACAAAGGTTGAAGCAAGGCTTGATCGCTGAAATCAAAAAACTTTTACGAAAAAAAGTGAACCACAAACGGCTGCAGGAAATGGGACTGGAATACCGATTTGTCTCTTTATATCTACAAGACCATCTAACTTACGAACAAATGGTGGAACAACTCAAAAGCGCGATTCACAAATTCTCCAAACGCCAAATGACTTGGTTCAAAACGGACTCACGAATCAAGTGGATCACAAACGAAAAACAAGCCGAGAAGCTTGTTAAAATTTTCTTAAAAAATTAGTTTCTTATTTTTTTCTGGCCATTATTAGGAATCCGGTAATCGCGCCTATAATCGCTAATACCAAAGAAGCTAAATTCTCGTGATTTAAAATAGGAATCCAAAAGTTAGTCCAATTAGTACAACTTGCAGAACTCAAATCGCAACGCCACGTCGTTCCAATCATGACCAAAAGTACGTAGAATAAAACCCAACCACAAACCGCACCGAATAGTATCCCAAATATTTTCTTTTTCATAAATCCAACTCTTTCTTCAAAATTTCATTTATCTTCTGCGGATTGCCTTTGCCTTTTAACTCTTTCATTGTCTGTCCAACCAAGAAGCCAAAAGACTTCTCTCCTTTTGTTTTTGCGTCTTCTACTCCTTTAGGATTGGCTGCGATGACTTTTTTCACTGCATCCAAAATTGCTCCTTCGTCTGAAACTTGATGCAAGCCTAAACTATCCAAAATTACATGCGGGTCTTCACCTGTTTTAAACATCATAGAAAACACGTCTTTGGCAGCTAGATTAGAAACCTTTCCTTCTTGAATTAACTTAATCCATTCTGCAAAATTCTCAGGCTTAACCTTAGATTCTTTAGCTGATATTTTCGCCATGTTAATGGCAGCAGAAAAAATTCCCAAAATTGAGCTTACCACTGGTTGAGCTGTTATGGTCATTTCGGGTTTTGTCCATTCTGCTAATTCTGACATTACCTGTTCAAAATATTCCGAAAGTTCTTTATTTGAAACCAAAATTTGAGCATCATTTTCTCGAATTTTATATTCCTTTATAAATCGCTCTTTCCTAACCTTTGGTAGTTCCGGCAATTCGCGCTTCAACTTCTCAACCCAATCTTTTGTAAAATGCATCAGTGGCAGATCAGGTTCAGGAAAATACCTGTAATCCTGGGATTCTTCTTTACTTCGTTGCGAAACCGTAATGCCTTTGTCATCCACCCAGCCGCGTGTTTCTTTGTCAGGAATCTTGTCTTCGTCTAAAAGTTCTGACTGACGTTTAATTTCATAGTCAATCGCGTTTGCCACGGCCTTGAATGAATTCATATTCTTCACCTCAACTTTGTATAGTGGAAATCCGTTTTCGCCAATTTTGCGCAAGGAAATGTTCGCATCACAGCGCAAATGCCCTTTTTCCATATCAGCATCAGATACGCCCAAGTAGCGCATCATGTTTTGCAATTCCTGCAAATATTGTTTGGCTTCTTCAGCAGAGCGAATATCTGGTTCAGAAACAATTTCTAGAAGCGGTGTGCCAGCCCGATTGTAATCAACCAAACTGTAATTGGCTCCAGAAGGATGCACAAGCTTGCCCGCGTCTTCTTCCAAATGAGCTCGCGTGATTCCGATCTTCCGTGTTTCTCCGTTCACAACCAATTCCATAATACCCTTACCATTGATGGGCATATCAAACTGGGAAATCTGATAACCTTTTGGCAAATCAGGATAAAAATAATTTTTGCGGTCAAATTTCGAATATTCAGCCACTTGACAATTTAAAGCCAAGCCCACCATCACGGCTTTTCTCACGGCCTCGCGGTTGATGATCGGCAAAGCTCCTGGCTGGCCAGTGCAGACTTCGCAGATGTGAACATTCGGTCGATCAGCTTCCGCATTTTTCGACCGGCAAAACATTTTACTCTGGGTCTTGAGTTGGATATGGACTTCCAGTCCGATCACTGGTTCATATGTCATGGGGTGCGAGGGGCCGTTGGAGTCGTCGTTGACTGCGTCTGATTTAAGCCATTATTAAAATCATTTGTAAAATTTTTAAAATTAACCAAATCAGGATTAATCGTGTTCAATAATAAATAAGCGCCAAACAAAATCGCTAAACCGATCACTGATGACCAAATTATTTCTATTCCCTTGCTTGACCGTTCAGCATTGCCTGATGCAGTCATATAATAATAACCACCAATTATTATCATTAGCAAAGCCAAAAGCGAAGCCGCACCCAAAGACCAGATATAAACTTGATTGACGCAGCGAGGCAAATCCTCTGGCTTCACAGAAACATCTTTTTCTTTGACACAAGGAGTTGCAGCGAAAGCAATTAGGGGAGCGGCTAACAGAATTAAAAATAATATGGCGGTTGTTTTTTTCATATGTCCTCTCTGTCCATCGCGAGCGACGGAATCTCAAAAGCTTTTGTCTTAGCCGTCGCGTGGCGATCTATTAAAAAGATTGCCGCGTCGCCGCCCAGACGAGAGCTTGTGAGGAAAACGGCTCCTCGCAATGGTCCTGTCATAGATTGGTTTTTAATTTTAAATTTAATGATTTTTCCAAAGCATGACCGGCCATAAATAATTTTTCCTCGGCAAAATGATTAGCAACCAACTGCACTCCCACTGGCAGTCCTGATTTTGTTAATCCAGCAGGTATAACCAAACCTGGGACTCCAGCGATATTTAAACCTACTGTAAACACATCAGCCAAATACATAGAAAGCGGGTCTGACTTTTCACCAAACTTAAACGCAGGAATAGGAGTGGTTGGGGTAAGCATTAAATCATATTTTTCGAATGCGTCTGTAAAATCTTTTCGAATAAGTTGTTGAGCCTGTTTGGCTTTTTTGTAATAAGCATCAAAATAACCAGCCGAAGAAGCATAAGTGCCAATCATTATCCGACGCTTAGGCTCTGGCCCGAAACCAGCAGACCGGGTTTTGTAATAAACTTCTTCTAACGAATTGCCGCCAACAGACAATCCGTATCGAATCCCATCAAAGCGAGACAAATTTGCAGAAATTTCGACTGGCAAAATTACATAATAACAAGCTAAAGCGTAAGATGAATGCGGCAAGCTCATTTCTTCAACCACTGCTCCTAATTCCTCGGCTGTTTTGATGGCGTTTTTTATAATCTCGGCAACTTCTGGATCCATGCCATCGATAAAGTATTCTTTCGGAACTCCGACCTTGAGTCCTTTCAAATCTTCCTTTAAAAATTTGTCATAATCTGGCACTGGTTTAGACAGGGAAGTTGAGTCATGATCGTCTTGGCCAGCCACAATCTGAAAAACTGTGGCTGTATCCTCAACGGTTTTCGCGAGTACCCCAACTTGATCCAACGAAGAACCCAAGGCAATCAAACCATAACGAGAAGCTCGTCCGTAGGTTGGTTTCAAACCAACTATGCCACAAAAAGACGCTGGCTGGCGCACAGATCCGCCAGTATCAGTGCCAAGTGCGAACAAAACTTCTCCTGAAGCAACGGCTGCGGCTGAACCACCCGAAGATCCGCCAGCGACTCTTGATAAATCATAAGGATTTTTGGTCGGGCCAAATGCAGAGTTCTCTGTTGAGCTTCCCATGCCAAACTCATCCAGATTTGTTTTGCCCATCATTACAGGTAATTCTTCGTTGAGTTTTTTAATCACCGTCGCGTCATAAGTCGCTTTATAATTTTCCAAAATTTTGGATCCGGCCGTGGCCTGCATGCCCTTAACCAAAATATTATCTTTAACAGCATAAGGAATTCCAGTCAAAGAAAAATTTTCTCCATCAGCAATCAACTGGTCAGCTTTCTCTGCCTGCTCCATCGCTTCTTTTTCCGCCACATAAAGAAAAGCGTGCAATTTGTCATCCACTTCTTTGATTCGCTTCAAAGACATTTGCCCCAATTCTTTGGCCGAAATTTTCTTGTGTGCCAAAAGCTCTGATGCTGATTTAATTGTAAGCTCTGTAAAGTCCATTATTCTAAAACTGATTTCACTTTCACAAAATTCCCCTCTCTGGCTGGCGATTGTTTCAAAAATACTTCCGGGCTTTCGCGTACTTCCGCTACATCCTCACGCATCAAATTCATAGCGTCTGGATCTCCGCCGGAGGCGCCCGCCTGCCCGGCCGGCAGGGATCCGCCTTTGGCGGAAATTTGCTTGAGCTGGTCTATATAATTCAAAATATCTGATAGCTCGTGCTGTAATTTTTTGGTTTCTGCTTCGTTAAATGAAAGACGGGCAAGTTTCGCGATCCGATTAACTTCTTCTAATGAAATGGCCATAAAATAAGATCAATTGATAATTTATTATACCACAACTATAATAAATACAGAAAGGACAAATTTATGATTATATTTTGGATTATATTGGCGATTCTTGTCTTAAGTGGCATTGGAATTTTCAACAGTTTGGTGCAATCCCGCAATCGCGCGGATGAGGCTTGGTCTGACATTGAAGTTCAGCTGAAACGACGGTATGATTTAATTCCGAACTTGGTGAACACGGTGAAAGGTTATGCCAAGCACGAGGAGAGCGTGTTTACAAAAGTCACAGATGCCAGAGCTACAGCCATGGCAGCTCCCAGTCCTGCACAAAAATTGGCTGCGGAAAATCA
>JAHFJG010000022.1 GCA_023246005.1 Candidatus Doudnabacteria bacterium | reverse complement strand
TCACAAAAGTGCGGGTTATTAAATACTGCCGAGCATCAGAAATTAATGGCTATAAAATAAAGCAAGGAGCATTATGAAAAGAAAAATTATTTTTTTACTTATCAGTTTAGCGGTGATTATTGCCGGGATTTATTTTCAAAACCAGGCTAAGATTCGGAATGCCAAAGTTTCCGGTATACAAACGTATCAATACGACAAAACCGTCAAGACAATTGAAGGCCAGCCGATTAAAGTTGCTTACGCGATTGATGGCGACACAATTGTTCTGGTCAATGGCGATCATATGCGATATGTCGGCATAGATACGCCAGAGGAATTTGATCAGCGAAAACCCGTGCAGTGCTTTGCTAAAGAAGCGGCAGAGCGCAACAAACAACTGGTTGATGGCCAAACAATAATTTTTCGCAAAGATATGGATATTAAAGACAAATACGACCGTTGGCTGGGATTTGTTTATTTGGTTGATGGAACTTTTGTTAATTTAGAATTAGTGAAACAAGGTTACGCGTTTGCTTATCCGTACCCGCCGGATATTTCCAAGGCCAGTGAGTTTAAAGCGGCTGAAGATTATGCCCGGACAAACAAATTAGGCTTGTGGAATGGTCAATGTATTGTCACAATTTTATCTGGAGGACATGAACAAACTAATGCCGTAGAGTAATTTATAACATCATGCTCAAAACTGCCGAATTTGTGTCCCCAAAGCATCCAGACAAAGTCTGCGATTTCATCGCTGACTCGATCTTGGACGCATTTTTAGTTCAAGACAAAGAATCACGGGTAGCCGTGGAAGTCATGGGCGGGCACGGATACATCACTGTTTCTGGAGAAATCACAAGCCGCGCCAAAGTTGATATTGAAACATTAGTTTTAGAGATTGTTGGTCCAAAATTTAAAGTTGCAGTGCATGCAACTGCCCAAAGTCCGCAAATTGCCCAAAGTGTCGACATAGGCGGGGCTGGAGATCAAGGGATTATGGTTGGATACGCGTGTGCAGAAACGGCAAATTTTATGCCATTTGAATATGATCTCGCGCGAAATTTATGCATGGAAATTTATAAAGTTTATCCGAATGATGGAAAGGTTCAGGTCACGATGGATAACAAAAAAGTGAAAACTATTGTCGCAAGTTTTCAAAATTCAAAAAGTGTTGAGCTTTTGAAATTAGTGCAATCAAAGATTAATGCCGATGAATATTTAATTAATCCGGCAGGGGAATGGTCAATCGGCGGATTTGATGCTGATTCAGGCATCACCGGCCGTAAATTGATTATTGACGCTTATGGTCCTAATGTACCGGTTGGCGGCGGATCGTTTTCTGGCAAGGATTATACCAAGGTTGATCGAAGCGGCGCGTACATGGCGCGAAAAATCGCGGTAGATCTATTGCAGCAGAATAGTGCCAAAGAAGTTTTGGTTAACTTGGCTTACGCGATTGGCAAGCCCCAACCTGTGATGGCAACAGCCTTGATTGATGGCAGGGAGATTACTGTAACTGAATACGACTTAACACCTGTGGGAATAAGAAAGCTTCTTCGGCTTGACCGGCCGATTTATGCAAAAACCTCTGTTTGGGGCCACTTTGGCAGAGGTTTTGCTTGGGATAAATAGGGCGTTCAGACGCTGCCAAAAAAATAAGCCTCGGGGTCCCTGCCTGCCGGCAGGCAGGCTGTCACGATTTTACCCCATTTTTGAAAAAGTGATATAATAAGTTTGTTAAATTAACTCGAAACAAACATGAGAACAAGAAGCTATTTTTCCACTGTGATGTTTGTGTTTCTGGTTGTGGCCGTTGTACATTTTATCCGTGCCATTACCGGGACTGTGGTAACATTCGGCGGCTTCGTAGTGCCACTTTGGGCTAGCTGGGTGGCAGTAGTCGTGGCTTTGTACCTGTGTTATCAATCCTACAAACTTCGACCTTAATTATGACTTGGGCTATTTACGCAGTTTTATCCGCTTTCTTCGCGTCCTTAGTTGCCATTTTTGGCAAGATTGGGATTGAAGGGGTTAATAGCAATTTAGCTGTGGCTATCCGCACAATCATCATTGTCTTTTTTGCGTGGGGAATTGTCTTATTGGAAGGCACTGCCAGTCAATTATCAAAAATTAGCAAGCACTCCTGGATGTTTTTGTTTTTGTCCGCGATTGCCACTGGCCTTTCTTGGTTATTCTATTATCGAGCTTTGCAACTTGGCCAAGCATCAAGGGTCGCTCCAATAGATAAGCTAAGCGTTGCCCTGACAATTTTGTTGGCATTTATTTTTCTTGGCGAGTCGCCAACAGTTGGCAATGTTTTAGGCGGCACATTAGTGGTCGCCGGCGTTTTAGTCACAGTTTTTCTGAAATAATTAATGAGGGTTTATGACAGAATCAAGAAAACCAATCGTGGTGGCGGTTTCCGGCGGGTTTGATCCGATTCATCCAGGTCATGTCCGCTTATTTAAAGAAGCCAAGGCTTTGGGTGACAAACTGGTTGTTATTCTTAACAATGACAACTGGCTGATGAAAAAGAAAAAATTTATTTTTATGTCAGCCAAAGAACGGAAAGAAGTTATCGAAGCGATTAAGCATGTCGACCAAGTAGTTATTTCCAAGCATAGGCATGATCCGGAAGATATGAGTGTGACAGAGGAGTTGCGCATAATCAAACCAGATATTTTTGCCAATGGCGGGGATCGGACTCGGAAAAATGTCCCGGAAGATGCGGTCTGCAAACGAATCGGTTGCAAGATGGTGTTTAATGTTGGCCAAGGCGGCAAGATTCAATCTAGTTCCTGGCTGATTGAAAAAGCGGCTAAAGCAGCTCCAAGGAAAGTTGATGTTAAGATTAAGAAAAGATAAGCAGGTTGCACAATGTTTGCACAATGTTGAATTATTTATTATACTCCTCTTTGAGGGTTAACCTCGTTTTTTAATTGTTATGTCTAAAAAGAGACTTTATTTTATATTCATCATTATTTTGCTGCTGGCAGCTGGCGCTGTTTATTTAGATATCCCCGCTGGCAGTAAAATTAACCTCAAGCCTCTCAAAATTAATTATGACCAGCCTTTCAAACTTAAATTGGGTTTGGATTTACAGGGCGGCAGTTATTTGGTTTATGAAGGCGATTTAAGTAATATACCGGCTGATGGTCAGGCAGATGCCATGAGTTCGGCGCGTGACGTGATTGAGCGCAGAGTCAATGCCTTTGGCGTGTCAGAGCCAGTCGTGCAGGTCTCGGGCTTGAATCGCATCATAGTTGAATTGCCTGGGATAAAAAATATCAATGATGCTATTAGTCAAATCGGTCAAACTCCTTTTCTGGAATTTCGCCAAGAAAATCCCAACCCACCGAAAGTCACACCGGATAAAAATGGGCAAATAAATGTCACCGCTGATCAAGCGTTTATCGCAACTGGGCTTTCTGGCAAGCAATTTAAGCGGGCCAGCTTGCAGTTTGACCAGCGAACAGGCGTGCCGCAAATTTCATTGCAGTTTGACGCTGAAGGCACTAAACTGTTTTCTGATATTACCACCAAGAATGTCGGCAAACGGATTGCAATTTTCCTTGATGGCCAAATTTTATCAGCGCCAACAGTCAATCAAGCCATCACCGATGGCCAGGCTATAATTACAGGGCAATTTACAGTGAAAGAAGCTAAAGATTTAGTTACCAGGCTTAATGCTGGCGCATTGCCCGTGCCGATCAAATTAGTTCAACAGCAAAATATTGGGGCGACGCTTGGTTTGGAGTCAGTGAAAAAAAGTGTGGCCGCAGGATTGATTGGATTCGTGATTGTGGCTTTGTTTATGATGATTTACTACCGCTTGCCGGGAATTCTGGCAGTCGTCGCTTTGTTGATTTATACATCTATCAGTCTTGCGATATTTAAATTATTCGGCATTACTTTAAGTTTGGCCGGTATTGCTGGATTTATTTTATCTGTTGGCATGGCTGTGGATGCCAACATTTTGATTTTCGAACGTACTAAGGAAGAATTGCGTAAAGGAAAAACTCTGCTTACCGCAGTTGAAGATGGATTCAATCGCGCTTGGCTGTCAGTTCGCGATTCTAATTTTTCGAGCTTGATTACGACTTTTATTCTGGCATATTTCGGATCAAGTATTATTCGCGGATTTGCCATTACGCTGGCTCTCGGTATCATTGTTTCGATGTTTACAGCTATCACAGTAACCCGAACATTTTTGCGCATGCTAGTTGGGCATAATATTTTGGTGCATCACGGTTTGTATGGCGTGCCAAAAATGAGCGAGGAAAAAGCCAGTGTTTAACATTATTAAATATTACAAATTTTGGTTTATCGTTTCCGGAATTTTATTAATCGCAGGAATTGCCTCCCTAGTTGTGTTCGGGCTCAAGCTAGGCATTGATTTTAAGGGCGGGACACTGACCCAAATCCAGTTTTCAAAATCAGTTCCAGTTGCGGATATTCAGAAAGTTTTGGCTGATAATGGTTTTGGAGACGTCCAAATTCAGCCATCTGATAATAATTCTGTGATTATCCGTACCGGTCCGCAGGAAAAAAATCAGCATGACAAACTGATTAAGACTTTGTCAGATAAATTTGGCGCTGTAACTGAACAGCAATTCACTTCAATTGGCCCGGTGATTGGCAAGGAATTGCGCTCCCAAGCATTTGTCCAGTTGATTTTGGTTTCTCTCGGAATTATTCTTTATATCGCTTATGCTTTTCGGAAAGTCAGCAAACCTGTATCGTCCTGGCGGTTTGGAATTGCGGCGATTGTAGCCCTGCTTCACGATTTATTTATTGTTTTAGGCACATTTTCTATGCTTGGACGATTTGCCGGAGTTGAAATTGATAGTTTGTTTGTTACGGCTATGTTAACTGTTTTGGGGTTTTCCGTTCATGACACAATTGTCGTGTTTGACCGAATTCGAGAAAATTTGCGCATTCGGGCTGGTCAAAGCTTATCAGAAATAATCAATAACAGCATTAATCAAACATTAGTTCGGTCCATCAATACTTCTCTAACAGTTATCTTTGTTTTGCTGGCCTTAGTTTTATTCGGCGGCCAGACGATTCATTACTTTGTCTTGGCTTTGTTAGTCGGAATCGTAGCTGGCACTTATTCATCTATATTTATTGCCAGCCCCATACTCATCGTCTGGCATAACTGGGAAACAAGGCGTAACCGCTAAAGAAACATTGGAAAACAAAAAAGCCGCACAGATCACCGTGCGGTTTTTTTGTTGCCACCCTTTGAAGCCAGATGTTTCTTGAATGCTTCCCACTCCGGGGTTCCAGGCACTATTGGCTTGGTTTTTTCTGCCTTGGAGTCGGGTAATTCCTTTTTTTCCTCATTCGGGTTGGGCGCATAAAGACGCTTGTCAAAATAAGGGTCGCCTTCGTGGTCAGGCGAAAGTTTGGGTGAATTCATAGCATAATTATTTCAGAATTTAAATGATTAGTCAAAATCTTGACAGAAGTCAAAATTTGTGCTATAGTATATCCACGTTAATTTATGAATGAGAATAATACCAAAAATCCTGCTAATCTCAGCAGCTCAAATATTTTAGATCAAATCATGGGCTCGCAAACCCAGAGTAGCTTGAGCGATTTTCAGCCTGTGTCTTTGGTTAATGAATTGCTAGCAACGCTTAAGGAGCGCGATCGGGAGATTCTAGCAAGACGGTTTGGTTTGGGAGGTTCAGAAATAGAAACTTTAGAAAGTATCGGGAAGAAATACACTCTGACTCGAGAGCGAATCCGCCAAATAGAAAAAGATTCTTTGGCTTTCTTAAAGAAAGAACCTTCTATACAGCTTGTTGACGCCCTCCAGTTGATTTTCGATACAATTGTTGAGCACGGCAATATCATGAGTGAAGAGTTTTTGATGCAAACTATTTTGCTAAATAAGCCTGATGCGAATGAGGCGCAGGCGCTGAAATTTTTATTGAATTTAGGCGAGCAGTTTAGAAATCTGAAAGAAACTGCCGAATACTACGAATCATGGCACATTGTAGGGTTTGACTTAAATAAACTTCAGCAAGCGATAGGAGAATTCATAAATATTTTGAAAAAATCTGATCATGTCATCAGCCAAGACGCTTTATATAATGAATTCAAACAAACAGAATTTTTTACAAAGCATGAAATGGAGTTTTCAGACCGAGTTTTACGAAATTATCTGAATATCGCCAAATCAATCCAGATTAATCCATTCGAGGAGATTGGACTCAAGCACTGGAGCGAGGTCACGCCTCGCGATGTCGGCGATAAAGCTTATCTGGTGCTTAAACATCATGGTAAGCCTGAACATTATTCAATCATCACCAAGATGATCAATGACAACAAATTTGATGATCGTACAGCTTATCAAGAAACTGTCCATAATGAGCTGATTAAGGATAACCGTTTTGTTCTGGTTGGGAGAGGGATTTATGCCTTGTCTGCTTGGGGTTATAAAAAGGGAGTAGTGGCGGATGTGATTAAGGAAATATTAAAATCATTTGGCCGGCCTTTATCACGAGATGAAATTATTAATGAGGTTCTCAAGAAGCGACAGGTTAAGCGAAACACAATATTAGTTGGGCTAAGTAATCGCAAGAATTTCCAAAAAGTCGGCAAAGACAAATACGGTCCGACAGAAGAAAAACAAACATCCTAATGGCTATTTTAAACGAGTATCTACATTTATTAATTGATATTGTCTTAGTCAGCGGTTTTGGCTGGGCGCCATTTTTAGCCGTGTTGATATACATGCTGTGGTGGCTGACACGTGATAAGCGTCGGACGAGATATGGTGACGTTTTAACTGAATGGATTTTTTTGGAAGTAAAAATTGACGAGTTGAATGAAAAATCACCGCTAGCGATGGAACAAATTTTTACCGCTTTGCATGCAATACATCAGAATTTTACTTGGGGTGAGGATTTTGCCGGTAATATTATTTTATTTGTTTCATGCGAGATTGTATCAATGGGTGGCAAGGTTTCTTATATTTTTAAAATGCCTGCCCGATATCGGAATTTGTTCGAAAGCGCGGTGTTTGCCCAATATCCGAAAGCTGAAGTCAAACAAACAGAAGATTACTTGCGTAATTTGCCGCATCATTATGATCCAGAAACCGCAGACTTTGACTTTTGGGGCACGGAGTGGCTGAAGAAAAAAAATAATGCTTACCCGATTCGGACGTATCTTCAGGATTCTTCATTTGAACATGGCGCTCAAGAAACTTTTATTGACCCCTTATCGAATGTCATTGAGGTTATGAGCAATCTCCAGCCGCATGAGCTTATGGTTTACCAACTGGTCATTAAACCAGTTAATGATGATTGGAAAGCGCATACCGCGCACTTGCTTGATAAACTCAAAGGTGTGCCGCACAAACACGACGAATCCATCTTTTGGAAAGCACTTTTTTTCATACCTGATTTATTTGCCACGATTTTGGTTGAATTTGTGTCTGGTCCGCCGTCAGAGCACGCTACGTCAGCTCGGGTAGTAGAAGAACCGCCAAGTTTGATGCTGCACCGGACTGACGTCGAGAAAATGACAATTACGGCAATCCAACACGCCATGTCCAAAATTACTTACAAGGTTCGTGTTCGAACTTTGTATTTAGCGCCAAAAGATAACTTCAATAAATCCCTTCGCGTTCCGGAAATTGTTGGCGCTTTTCGCAATTTCGATGAAGTCAATTTAAATGGCCTTAAACCTGACATTCGCCATAGCTGGACGTCCCCGAGCTATAAGCTCTCAGAGAGACTGGAACGACCGCTTACAGAAATGAGAATTTTGACCCGTAAGCGCCATTTCTTGCATTGGATTAGAAGCCGGAGTAATTGGCGCGGAGTTGGCATGGTGATTATGAATACTGAAGAGTTGGCAACTATTTTTCATTTCCCCCAGGTGCCGCATACTCGTGTCTCTCAACTTGAAAGGGTCCAGACTGTTAAGTCGGCGCCGCCAATGGATTTGCCAATAGGATAATATATGGACAATGATAACGATATAACTTTATTTGCCAAAACC
This sequence comes from Candidatus Doudnabacteria bacterium, assembly GCA_023246005.1. GTDB lineage: Bacteria > Patescibacteriota > Doudnabacteria > UBA920 > O2-02-FULL-48-8 > JAHFJG01. The sequence continues at coordinate 4,376 of JAHFJG010000022.1, read as the reverse complement.
AACTTCCGTAATAGGGAAGTTGCATTTGGCATTCGCCGCGATGATCGCAGGCGCCACATGTACATCATTGGGAAAACTGGCATGGGCAAAACAACACTCATAGAAAATATGGTCATCCAGGATATTCAGGCCGGTCATGGCGTTGCTTTTGTGGACCCGCACGGTGACTCAATAGAGAAAATTCTCAATTACATTCCATCCAACCGAGTCAATGACGTGGTCTATCTTAACCCTGCTGACAATGATTTTCCAATTGCTTTCAATCCGCTGGAATCAGTGGACCCGAAATACAAGCACTTGGTCGCGTCTGGACTCATGGGCGTGTTTACCAAAATTTGGGCTGGAGTTTGGAGCGCTCGAATGGAGTACATTCTCAACAATACAATTCTGGCCTTGCTTGATTCACCTGGCAATACATTGCTGGGAATTGCCAGAATGTTAGTCAATAAAACTTATCGGAAGAGGATCGTGGATAACATCAAGGATCCTGTCGTGAAGTCGTTCTGGGTGGATGAATTTGCCAATTATAATGATAAATTCAGAAATGAGGCCATCGCGCCGATTCAAAACAAAGTCGGACAGTTTTTGTCATCTGCCATTATTCGCAATATTGTCGGACAAACCAAGAGTTCCATTGATTTGAGGGATATTATGGATAACAAAAAGATTTTCCTGATCAATTTGTCCAAAGGACGAATTGGTGAAGACAATTCGGCTCTGCTTGGAGCCATGATTATCACCAAACTGCAACTGGCGGCCATGAGCCGAGTCGATATTCCAGAAGATCAGCGCGAGGATTTTTATTTGTATGTCGATGAATTTCAAAATTTTGCCACTGAATCTTTTGCTAATATCTTATCCGAGGCTCGCAAATACCGTTTGAATTTAATCGTAGCACACCAATACATCGGCCAGCTCGTGACTGATAAAAAAAATACCATTGTCCGCGATGCCATATTTGGCAACGTCGGCACGCTAATTTGTTTTCGCATGGGAGCGGACGACGCTGAATTTTTGGAAAAAGAATTCGACCCGACATATTTGTTGAATGATCTGGTTAATCTGACCAAATATAATATTTATTTAAAGTTAATGATTAACGGCGTGTCCTCTACGCCTTTTTCAGCCACCACTTTGCCGCCGATTGCTGAAGCTACCGGCAATCAGGACAAGGTCATTAATGTTTCGAGAGAACGATACGCCAACAAACGAGAAACTGTGGAAGAGAAAATCAATAAATGGATGGGTTCAGAATTTCATACTCAAGCCGCTGAAGCTGAAAGTGGCGCTGTAGATCAGGAGGAAATAAAAGACGAGTTGCGATACAAAGAACCAAAGGTTGCGCCTGAAATCAAGCGTGCGCCAGCGTCAGTTCAGCAACCTAGACGCGAAGAGCGAAGAGTTCAACCGCAAGAGCGCAAATTGGCGAATAATCCGGTTTGGGAAACCGTGAACAAGCTAACTGCAGATAAAATTACAGAACGAGTTGATAAGGCTACGTCAGCCCTGACTGATTTAAGCAAATCCTTGGAACAATCCATAAATAAAGTTGAACCAAAAAATATTCCTGCGCCTAAATCGCAAGCTGAATCAATCCAAGAGGGTACTTTAAAGCCAGGAGATAAAATTCAATTTTAATTGTGGATAACTGATTATTGTAGTAATAATTTGAATAAAAAACTGCCTAATTTCATAGTAAATAAGGCAGTTTTTTGTATTTTGTAGAAAAATCATTGACAACTTTCCGAGACACATATAACATATAGATAGACAACAAGACCGGAGGAAGTCTACTAAACCCTTGGGCAACCAAGGAAAACATAAAAGGATCAGCGATCAAGAGAAGAAGCTAAAGCTTAGCCAAACATAAGTGGCCACCCACATCATCTGGCATCTGCCAACACCCCAATCCACTTAAACCAAAGCTAAACCATAACTCTCCCTCCTCGCTGATCCTCTTCTCTTTTTGAAGTTTATGAATCCCGTTAGAAATTGACCGAATTTTCTTTATCTAATTAGTAATACTCAACGGGACTAGTATAAATTATTATAGTAACTAACTAATCAAAATTTCTAAACGGGATGAATACTGAAAATTTATTAAAAGAATACGGACTTTCCGATAAAGAAATTGCAGTGTATTTAGCATTGATAAAATTTGGACCGTCTTCTGTACGCACACTGGCCCAAGAAAGCAAAGTTAATCGGGGCACGACTTATGACATTTTGAAAAATTTAATCAACCAAGGACTTATCAATTACTACAACAAACAATCACATCAATATTTTGCGGCAGAGCCGCCGGAAAAATTAGTTTCAGCTTTGGAACAGAAGCAAAGAGATTTGGAAACTGTTAAAAAAAAGATTCAAAAAAATTTGCCGGAGCTGCAATTGGATTTTGGCCTTCAGGGCGGCAAGCCAGTGATGAAGCTTTATGAAGGACAAAGAGGCATCAATCAGATTTTGGAAGATGTTTTGGAGACGTTGTCCCGTTCTGATGACAGAACATACTATGTTTATTCTTCCATTTCAGTGCGCAAGAATGTTTATCAATCAATGCCTGATTTCAGCGATCGCAGGGTTAAGAAAAAAATTAGTGTTAAAACAATTGCTCTTGGTCCGGGCGGCCAGCTAGTAGGATTGGATGAAAGAAAGTGGATGGATGTTAAAGGCAAAAAATTGGCTCCAACATACGAATTGATTTATTCCGGCAAGGTTGTACACATCAGTCTCGATAATTCGGATAATCCAATTGGCGTGGTTATTGAGAATTCGGCAATTTATCAGACGCAAAAAATGATTTTTGAATTCAACTGGAATGCCCTCTAGTTGAAAGGAACAGATCGTTGTTGGCACACTACATCTTGGCGGAGATGATTGGAGTTCGGACGAAGAACTGCTGTGCGGGACGCTGCCACACACTGCAAACGGGCAAGGTCCGTGGTAAGAATTATTTCTAATAGAATGAATACGCAATTTATTATTTTAGCCGCAGGCAAAGGAACCAGAATGAACAGCGCCTTGCCCAAAGTCTTAGTAGGACTGAAAGGCAAACCGCTGATTCAGCATTTGCTGGATTCAATTCGTCAAATTTCACATGAGCACAAGCCTGTAATTGTGGTTGGACACAAATATGATTTGGTCCAGTCTTATTTGGGATCTAATTTTATATACGCCTTCCAAGAAGGCCAGCTGGGCACGGCGCACGCCGTAGCTTCAGCCGAGTCTAAAGTTGAGGCGGAAAATGCCTTAGTTTTATATGGCGACATGCCGTTTGTTAAATCTGATAGTTTGAAAAAGTTGGTTGATCTGCATTTAAAAAATGAGTCAATGTTTTCAATGCTAACTACGCAAGTGCCTAATTTTGAAAATGAATTTAGCTCATTTTTGGGCTTTGGTCGGATTATTCGCCAGAATGGGAAAATTTCAGCGATCCGAGAATTCGTCGACGCCGCAGAGGAAGAAAGACAGATCAAGGAAGTGAACCCAGGAATATATTTATTTAATTCCAAATGGCTTTGGGAGCATCTGCCTCAAGTGCCAAAAAATAAGCACGATGAATATTATCTGACGGATTTGGTTGAGATCGCAATCAAAAAAAATGTCCCGATTGCAACGGCCGCAATCGATCCTTTGGAAGTGTTTGGAATCAATACGCCAGCGCAGTTACAGCAAGCGGAAAATTTGTTATAATATTTGACATGAGCGCCAAGAAAAAAATAGTAGTAGCCACATACACGAATGAAGGGCTTAAGTTTCAAATGGTTATCGGTCCACTGAAATTCGAGCGAAGTAAGAGAGGCGGGGACTATACATCAAAAAAATCCCCGGTTGCAACGATGTAAACCAATGCACCGCCGAAACCTGCCTGCCGGTAGGCAGGGACGGTTTTGCTTTGTCCGTCCGAAGCCTCGGTGAAGGGGGATCTTACCCGAATTTGCCACTTGTTTGCCCTCGTGGCGAGCGATCCAGCCGGAGTCCCAGCTTTGCACCATTTCCAGCCCTGATTCACCGGTTTGGCCGAAAACGGCCGTTTTTGCCTACTTGAGAATGAAAATCAGGGGATAAGCACTTGCGTTCATATTTCGTGTATGGTACACTAGTGTCATAATCATGAAAAGCAAGAATAACCTCTTAAAACAGCTAAAATCATTGCCCCATTTCGGCAAAAAGACTGTGTATCAGCTTGGCAAACAGCTGGGGCTTAAAGACGGAACGGTTGACACCTACATCAGCCGGTTTTTGAAGTATAAGGAGATCATCTGGCTCAACAAAGGGCTGTACATTTCCTCAGATTTTTTTGAGAAGAATAAAAACGACATTTCGTATTCGTTCTACCTCGCCAATATTATCCGCACTCCGTCTTATGTGAGTTC
>JAHFJG010000011.1:42000-43919 GCA_023246005.1 Candidatus Doudnabacteria bacterium | reverse complement strand
TTTCGCTTTGCGAAATGCGCCGCAAAGAAGAAAGAGGAGTTGTGTTTGCCCCACCCACCCGTGCGCACACAACAGTTTTACTCCCCGCTGAAAAAACTTTGACCGGAAACATATTTTGTAGTATCATTTCAATAGTATTAAAATATTTACTATACTGCAAACTAATAGTACTACCATAAATAATCTATGTCAAAACAAGAATATCCGCTAGCGACAAATCTCAAGAAATTAAGGGAAAAAAATGGGCTTTCGCAAGATCGGCTCGCAAAGCTCGCCGATGTTGCCAACAACACAATTATTAAAATTGAACAGGGCGAAAATATAAACCCAACTCTTGATACACTAAAGAAAATGGCGAAAGCCCTTAATGTTAGCGTTGATGAGTTGATCAATTAGTTTTTCATTACATCAAAAGTTATAATTAACCTGTAAACCTATGGATAATTTCCAACAACCAACGCCACCAATTCAGCAAAATAATATGCCGCCAACTACCCCTATCACTCCAGAGCATTTGCCCGAACCTAAAAAACCGATCAATTCTAAAATTATTGCCATTTCTGTTTTAGTGGGTTTGATAATTTTGGCCGCGACTGGCTATGGATTTTATAAATACTCACAATCCGAGAAAAACAATAATCCACCGCCGGTTAATCAGGAACAAGTAGCAACCGAAAAAAATATCTGCTCACTTTCTGGGCAAACGGCGCAAGGAAAAATTTTAGGAGGGGCTGAAACCAAATTTACGAATTTATCCTCTGACGCTAAAAAGAGCGGTGAAATAATCGCCAGAATTCTAAATACTGAGCCATTTATAATCGAAGTCCTTGATAGTAAGCCATATCCCTCTTATGTTTTTGATGGCCTCGGAGTACAAGAGGGATTATTTGTTTCTCAAGGTGAAAAAAACAATATCCAATCTTTGAAATTCAATGATGTTATTTCCGGCAATCTTTACGGCTTTACTTATGCTTCAGTTGAGCTTGCTTTTGGAACAGCGATAAAGGACATCAAAAAGATTGACGGAGAAATAAATTATTTTAGCGGCGCGCCTAATCCATTTGCCAACCAAAGTGGTACGCTGATTAGATACACGCCCGCAACTACGAACAGTAATGGATTCATGTTGATATTTAATGATAGAAAGGTTTTTTATCGCGATAACAACAATAATATCTTTGCGGACAAACAGTTAACTGAAAAAGAGCTTGAAGATATATTAAATCTATTTTCTCAGACAAAATTCAACGATATTACATCCGACTTTTCTACTTCTCGTTATTCGCCATCTCTTTCCCTCGTGTGCAGTAGGTATCAACCGATTCCATTAAATCAGAATTCATCTAATCTAAAATTAATCACAGATAGGTTAGATTCCATTATTGATAGTTACCGAAGTGAGGCAACGCGAAAACTTACTTATAATAAAAAATACACCATTAAAGATTGGCAGTATGAATCCGTTGTGCCTTTGGATGAGGCGAATAAAATTACATTCAGACAAGAAAATAAAACGCGGCTTTCACAAATGAAACCATCTGAAAGCTTGAAGAAAGAAGTTGACGAATTTAACACTTACTATCGATATAGGGACAAAATATACAGCGTTTATTTTGGAAGTTGCGTAGATGGTTCGGCAGGCACTTGGGGATGTTTTGGAGCAGAAGAATTGAAAATGGAAGTGAGCGGAGGAAGGCATTACCAAATTTGGCCACAAGAGTTATCAGTTAGATTAAAAGATGTGTCTACTAGCGGTACAAAAGTTCCAAAAGAAGAATATTTTGCGCACAAAAATTTCTATGACACACTTTTGACATGGAATGATAATCTTCTGTTTTTAGAGGGCGATTATCTTTACCAAAGATTATGGTTATCGCTAGAGTAGATTTATAATTGTTGCGGCGCGCCAGTTTAACTGG
>JAHFJG010000011.1:26863-41981 GCA_023246005.1 Candidatus Doudnabacteria bacterium | reverse complement strand
ACGAAATTCGGCGGCGGCGGGAAAGCGAGGGCGGGCAAAAATTCCTCCCCCCAACCCCCTTCCTTTTTGCCCGCCCGAGCGTCAGGATTCGTTTCTGCCGCGCGAAGCGCGGCAATCAGTCAATTTCGTTCAAAAAATGTTCGAGCGGAGTTGTATAATTCCACCAGAAGTAACTATCCACATGCCCACATTGACCCCGTATATCAACTTCGATAATGGTTTTTGTTTTGTTTTTACCTAAAGATGAAGAATATCTAGTAAAATTAAACAAAATCTATAGTTTTATACTTAGAGTTCAAAAACCATTACAGGCAAAAGTAATCGAAGTTGTATTACGGGGTTGACCTCGGATATAATCTCTGTTATGGTTGCAAGTGAACATGGATATCGATATAATTCGAAAAATAAAAATTCCGCACCTGAAAGCAAGCTTTGAGACACTTGCTTTGAAACACAAATTGGCTTTAATTATTTGTTTGTTGAGCTTCAGCACTACTCTCATGCCACATGAGACTTATGCAGCAAATGAAACTAAACCACAACCAACAGATATTCAATCAATCCTGGTATTTGATCTTTCTAATTCTAATTATCAAAATTATCTAGATAGTGTCAGCCAAAAATTAACCGAACAATACCATCAGGACCAAATTCAGTTACAAGCCATGCGCCAGCAAAAATTAACTGAAGTAGTCCAGGCTTATTTAGAAAACCAAGGTTCACCATTAGCTAACTACGCCTCTGTGCTAGTCACGGTCAGGAATTGGAAAAAAATTGTGGCACTAGCAAATGCTGAAAGTACACTTTGTCGCAATTATCCGGTAGCTAAAGCCAATTGTTGGGGTGTTGGCGGTGCCAAGCTTTGGGATTTTGGTAATAACTTAGGTGATGGCGTGATCGCCATGAACCACTTTCTCAATCATTACCCGCTTAGTTCGCAAATAAAATATTCACAAATGACCTTTGAGCGCATGAATGGATTATATAAGCAACCGCCAGCTGATCATTGGGTGGTTAATGCCAAAACGGTTTATAATGATCTAACCTCAATCGAAAAAAATCTATAACCTAAAAGCCGGAACGTCTAACATTCCGGCTTTTTTAAATCTTGATTATTTAGTCTCTTCTGTCTGTTTTGGCTGTTCTGGCGTGGGCGGGCTAGCCATGGTTCTAAGCGATAAACCGAGACGATGCTCTTGCGGTTCAATCGAAATAATTCTGAACTCTTTCTCATCGCCAACTTTGACGATTTCAGAAGGGTCTTTCACTTCATCATTGGACAATTCAACTGAATGAACTAATCCATAAATATCCGGATCTAATTCAACAAATGCGCCGAAAGGCATAACTTTCGTGACTTTGCCATTAACCATTTGTCCAACTTGGTATTTCTTGATCGATTCAATCCAAGGATCCGGCTGTAATCGCTTGATTGATAGAGAAATTCGATCTCGATCAATGGAAATGACTTGAGCCTGGACTTTCTGGCCTACTTTATACAAATCTTTTGGATGCTCAATGCGGGTCCAGGCCAATTCTGATATGTGAACCAAGCCTTCTAACCCATCGCCAAACTTGAGGAAGATTCCAAAGTCAACAATGCCTGAAACTTCTCCCTCAACAATTTGACCAAGCCGTAATTTGCCAATTTTGCCTCGCAACTGTTCTTCACCGACGGCTTTTTCGGAGACAATCAATTTCTCATCTTGAGAATCTGTAGTAATAATTTGTACATCGAAGACTTTCCCAACATAGCTTCGCAAGACTTCCAAAATTTTGGTCTTATCGCCTTCTTCAACTCGAGGATAGTGTTCAGAAGATAATTGTGAAACTGGCAAAAACCCGATGACTCCATTAAGCTCGACCATGAGACCGCCTTTGTTGGCTTCTAAAATCTTGGTCTTAATAATCTCACGCGATTTGAGCCTATCGCTCAAAGTTTGCCAGACCCGTTCTTGGCCCGCGGCTCTGAACGACAATTCAATATTGCCGTCTTTGTTTTCTGGCTCAATCACTGAAGCCAAAACCTTATCTCCGACTTTGAGTGTTCCGACTCGAACAGACTCATCAAACAATTCTCGCCCCCGAACCACACCAAGCCCTATTCCGTCGATATCGACAAAAACTTCGTTTTTGCCAACTGATAGAACAATTGCTTCCAGTACATCGCCAACTTTAGGAACCTTTATCTCGACGCCTTCCTGGTCGAGTAATTCTTGCATAGTTTTCGCATCCACTGTAACTGTTGCGTTTGCCATTTGAATATTGATGCTTAAACTGTTCGATGCTACGACGTTTAAGCCCTTTCATTAGCCTCAAGATTATAAGCTAAAGTACTGGAAAAATCAAGGCTTTTCTGATAGAATATATAAGCTATATAACAGTAAACAGATATCAGATAACAGGGCTTTTTTTGTTCCATGTTATCTGTTCCATGATTTATGACTATTTCCTGGTTCGGATTATCAAGCTTTAAAATTACTAGTAAGGACTTAACCATTATCACTGACCCGTTTGGCAAAACTACGGGCTTAACCGCAGTTCGAGGAGGAGCGGACGTAATCATTTGCTCAAACCCGGCATTAGACTGGTGCAATAATTTTTCTTCCATCACAGGCTCGCCGTTTCTGATTAATGGCCCCGGGGAATATGACATCAAAGATGCGTTTATCATTGGTGCCCCGGCGGACCCGCCTGCCACGCAAGCGGGCGAGCGGGCAGGAAATAAGAGTTTGGGTCCGACGACAATTTATAGCATTGAAGTTGAAGGCATTAGGATTGCTTTCTTGGGTCCGATCAAACAAAGCTCATTAACCGATGAACAAAAAGAAACCTTTGAAGGTTCAGACATAGCACTCGTGCCAATCGGTGGCAAGGAAATTTTAGATTATGAAAGTGCTACAAAGATTGCAACTCAGTTAGAACCTTTCATTATCATTCCACATAGCTATAAAACAACTGGGCTGGCTTTGAATCTTGATAAGCTTGATAAGTTTTTGCAGGAAATGGGCGGCAAGCATACTGAAGAAGAAAAACTAACTGTTAAGAAAAAGGATTTAACCGGCGAGCAAACTTCCCTGATTATTTTAACCCCGCAACGATGATAGATTTAGTCGAAAAATTACAAAAACAATCCTATGAAACCCGAGTAAAAATTTTATGGACTACTGCTATAGTCATTGGCATAATTTTATGTAGCCTATGGATATTTGGGTTCAAATCAAATATCAAAAACCTGGATGCAACTAATATAATTAAAACGACTGCTAGTGGAACACAAACTCAATTCACTAATACAACTTTTGCTACAATGGAACGAATCGAAGTGTTAACAAATAGCCTTAAACTTTACTTTAATTTTAACAATACCACTGATGATATTCTAAATATTTCGAAACTTCCTGATATTACCTTAAATATTGATGGCCAACAGATTAATCCTACTCAAATCATTGATCGACAAGGACAAATATTTGTCCAAAAAATTCTATCTCACACCCAAAATTTTGGCATCTTAATTTTTCCTAGCACGAATGCCAAATCAGGAACCCTGACTTTCAACCAAATGTATTTCGAACAAAACCCCAGTGATATCTTTGCCCAAAAATTAGAATTAGATTTAAACAAACTAAAGACCGCAAATAATTTAAGAAATTAGATGGATAACAACATCGGACAAGTAAATATCCGGCCCATTGAAAGGGAAATGGAAGAATCATACCTTGACTATGCCATGAGCGTGATTGTGTCGCGAGCGCTTCCTGATGTCCGCGATGGCTTAAAGCCTGTTCACCGCAGAATTCTTTATGCCATGTCAGAACTTGGTTTGCGCTCTAATGCCAAATACCGCAAATCAGCGGCTGTAGTAGGAGAAGTTTTGGCCAAGTATCACCCGCATGGAGATGTGGCTGTGTATGATTCCATGGTTCGGATGGCCCAAGAGTTCGCGATGCGCTATCCCTTAGTCGATGGCCAAGGCAACTTCGGCTCCCTCGATGGCGACCCGCCGGCTGCTATGCGTTATACCGAAGCCCGCATGATGGCGCTGGCTGAAGAAATGCTGTCAGATCTGGAAAAAGAAACCGTGGACTGGATGGATAACTATGATGCCACCAGGCAGGAACCAAAAGTCCTGCCAGCGAAAGCTCCGAATCTTCTTCTCAATGGTACGCTTGGAATTGCCGTAGGTATGGCCACAGACATTCCACCCCACAACCTGGGTGAAATCGTGGATGCAACGATTAAACTTATTGATGAACCCAGTTCCACCACAGAAGATCTTTTGGAATTTGTAAAGGGTCCGGATTTTCCAACTGGCGGGTTTATTTATGATTGGAACACTATCAAGCAAGTCTATGCTACAGGCAAAGGTCCGATTGTGATGCGCGCCAAAACGGAAATCATCGAAGAAAAAGGCATGCATAAAATTATCATCAATGAAATTCCTTATCGCGTAAACAAAGCCACTTTGCTTGAGCAGTTTGCAGAGCTGGTCAAAGATAAAAGAGTTGAGGGCATTCGAGATTTGCGCGACGAATCAGATAAAGATGGTGTGCGCATTGTCATTGAACTGAAAAAAGAAGGCTTACCCAATAAGATTCTCAACCAACTGTTTAAATATTCAAGCCTGCAAGATACATTCCATGTCAATATGCTGGCTCTGGTGGATGGAATTGAGCCGCAAGTTTTGAATTTGAAAAATATTTTGGAATATTATATCAGGCATCGCATCCAAATTATTACTCGGCGCGCAGTATTTGATTTAAACAAAGCCAAGGATCGCGCGCACATTCTGGAAGGCTTGAAAAAAGCTCTGGATCACATCGATGCAGTCATAGCCACCATTCGCAAATCCGAAACCACAGAAGAAGCTCATGCTGCCTTGATTAGTAAATTTAAATTGTCTGATAAACAATCGACTGCTATTTTGCAAATGCAATTGCGCGCCCTAGCTGGCTTGGAACGCAAAAAAGTTGAAGATGAACTGAAAGAAAAGTATCATCTGATTGAAGAACTGGAAGCTTTGCTGAAAAGTGACAAGCAAATTCGCGGCGTGGTCAAAACCGAACTGTTAGAACTCAAAAACAAATACGGCAATTCTCGCAAAACACAATTGATTAAACAGCCAATTGGTGAGTTTAAAGTTGAAGATCTGATTCCTGAACAAAACGCCATTGTCATTATTACCAAATCCGGCTATGTGAAAAGGCTGCCTCCGGATACTTATAAAACTCAAGGCCGCGGCGGCAAAGGCGTGATTGGCATGACCACCAAAGAAGAAGACGTGGTGGAGTGGCTTTCGACCACGAACACTCATGACGATATTTTATTCTTTACCACTAAAGGCCGAGTATTTGCCACCAAAGTTTATGAATTGCCTGAAGCCTCCCGAACTGCTCGCGGACAAGCGTTAGTTAATTTCCTAGAATTGCCAAACAATGAAATGGTTTCCAGCATTCTCACAATTTCCAAAAAAACTCCGGCCAAATATTTAGTCTTGGCTACGAAAAAAGGCTTGATTAAAAAAACTCCGATCGAGGAATTTGCCAAGGTTCGCCGTTCCGGCTTGATTGCGATCAAGATTAAAACAGGGGATGAACTGCGCTGGGTGAAATATTCCGGCGGGGATGATGATATAATCTTATCAACGTCCAATGGTCAGGCCATTCGCTTCAGCGAAAAAGATGTGCGCGCCATGGGTCGCACTGCCGCAGGAGTTAAAGGAATGCGGCTGAAAAAGGACGATCATTTGATGAGTATGGATTTGGTGAGCAAATCCGGCAAAGCCGGATCCGGCTCTGCCGGAAAAGATAATTTGGACAACTTGCAGCTTTTGATTGTCACGGAAAACGGTTTGGGCAAAAAAACGGATTTGAAATTCTACAAACGCCAGCATCGCGGCGGCTCTGGCATTAAAACTTTGAAAACCACGCCCAAGACCGGCCGGATCGTGTCTTTGCATGTAGTTAATAAAACCGAAGAGCACGACTTGGTGGTCCTCACCAAGCAAGGCCAAGCTCTGCGCACCCCATTGGGCAAAATCTCAACCCTCGGCCGCGCCACACAAGGAGTCAAAATCATGACTCTAGATGCGGGGGATAAAGTGGCCACTACGACGCTGATATAATAGCTTGACATACACATCTTTAGTGTGTATAATAGAAATATGAATAAACGAATTAACATAACCTTACCCGAACAGACTGTTCGGTTAATGGATCAAGTGACTCCCAAGGGTCAGCGATCTAGTTTAATTGCAAAAGCCATTAAGCAATACGTTCAGCACCAAAAACGCTCTGAACTTAGAAAACTGCTGGCCGAAGGAGCCAGAGCAAACGCTAAACGAGACCTTAAAATGGCCGAGGAATGGTTTCCTTTAGAAGAAGAGGCATGGCTGCTCGAAAATCGATAATTCCAAAACGCGGAGAAATCTATTTAACAAAATTTGACCCGGCTTTTGGCGTGGAAATAAAAAAAACTCGGCCTGCTTTGATTCTGCAAAATAATATTAACAACGCCCAAAGTCCGATTACGATTATCGCAGGTATTACGTCTCAATTCGGCCCGACTTTGTATCCAACTGAAGTATTGATCAAACGGCCGGAAGGCGGAGTTGCCATTGACTGTGTCGTTCTACTAAACCAAATTCGTTCCGTTGATCGAAAGCGTTTGATTAAATACATTGGCAGGCTTGAAGACGAAACGATGAACCAAGTCGATGAAGCAATAAAAATTAGCTTGGGACTTATAGAAATTTAATATGCCAACAGTCAGAACGAGAATAAACTTAAGCTTATCTGATGAAGACCAGGCATGGGACTTTCTTGCCAGGCAAAGGGATACCAAAAACGCGAAATACTTTCCCCATAATCGAGTTAATTTCCATCAAAAACACTGTCAAAATTTTTATTATCCAGCATCGCTCAGTCGTTTACGATAGAATAGTCAAAAGAACATGACTTGGTCATCATTTCGAAGCAAGGATAAACTCTGCGCGCTCCAGTTGCCAAAATTTCTACTCTGGGCAGAGCTACCCAAGGCGTGCGCCTCATGACCTTGGATACAGGGGATAAAATAGCTACTACAATTCTGATATAAAAAATTAACCGCTTCAAAAGAAGCGGTTTTTTGATATAATACTTCTACTTATGTCAGGACACTCAAAGTGGGCGACAATCAAACGAGCCAAAGGAGCGGCGGATGCCAAACGCGGCATGCTGTTTACTAAATTGGCCAAAAATATCTCGGTCGCAGTTAAAACCGGCGGCGGCACTGATCCTGTTTTTAACTTTAAACTTCGCATGGCGATTGATCGGGCCAAAGACGCAGCCATGCCCAATGACAACATTGATCGGGCGATCAAGCGCGGAGCTGGAGAAGACAGAGAGGTGATTGAGCAGGTGACATACGACGGCTATGGACCTGCTGGTTCGGCTTTTCTAGTGGAAGCTATAACTGATAACACCAACCGCACTCTTCAAAGCATTCGTACCATATTCGCAAAAAACGGGGGACGAATGGGCGAGCAGGGTTCAGTGGCCTGGATGTTTGAATCCAAAGGTCAAATTTTAGTTGAGAAATCCGCCTTCGCCAAAGCTACTGCGGACAGGCAGCCTGACATAAAAAATTTATCTCTTGAATTAATTGACTATGGCGTGGAGGACGTGAAGGAAACCGAACATGGCTTGGAAATCTACACCTTGCCCATGGATCTGGAAAAAACCAAGAAGTTTATTGAAAACAAAGGGATCAAAGTTTTATCCAGCGAATTGATCATGCGGCCACAGCAAAGCGTGGAAATACCAGAAGGAGAGATTGAAAAAATTCAAACACTGATTGACGCGCTGAATAATGACGATGACGTAATAGAAGTCTATACGAATACAAACTTATGAAAATCCTTGGAATTGATCCTGGCATTGGCCGGACTGGCTATGCTTTGCTCGAACAAACTGGCAATCAGATTGTCATGAAAGAATGCGGCTGCATCACAACCACAATTGGCGATGCTGAATATCATAGGCTTTTGGAAATCAAAAACGATCTTACTGCTTTGATAAAAAAAATGCGACCTGACGCGGTTTGTATTGAATCATTGTTCTTTGCGGCTAATGCCAAAACTGCCATGAGTGTTGGACAAGCGCGAGGAGTTATCTTAGTTACAGCCGCAGAACACAAGCTAAAAATTATTGAAGTCACTCCTCTGCAAGTTAAAATCTCGGCAACTGGCTACGGCAAGGCCGACAAACGACAAGTCCAAACCATGATTGGCAAACTTTTGAAACTAAAAAAAATCCCCAAGCCTGATGACGCGGCAGACGCCTGCGCTATAGCTTGGGCGGGGATTGGACGGTAAATCTTTGAAGATCAAGGTCCCACGTGTCGCGCGTAGGATTCCTCGAAGGACAAACTGCGAGACGTTTTGCCTTGCTCCTGCGCTGCCGACTCAACTATCGCAGCGATTTCTGTTTTGAGCTCGGCGCGGAACAACTCAGGAACATGTTTGTCCACGGCTGAGTTCAACCGATCGAGCAAATGAGCGTAAGTCATGCCTTGTTCCTCCTGAAGTAGGCTATCGCCGCGTGGCCAAGTTGAACTCGGTCACGAACTGCTCGGGGGTAAGGTGATAGACGTGATACGCCCCGAATCCGAAGAGCGGAGTCAGCACGATTGCCGCGACGATGCTTGTGTAACCGAGGATTCGATTCCCTCGATTATAAGCATTGAGGCCGACAAGTGGTTTGCGATTTTCGAAGTAGAAGAAAATCGCAACGACGGGAGCCACGACCGAGACGATAATACTGGCCGCGAGAAACAGAAATCGGGAAAGTTCGGCATCTGACATACATCCTCCTAACTTGCCATGACTGGCTTGTCAGAGCAATTTAACACAAAAAAGACCCCCGATCAAGTCGGGGTCTTTTGTTACTTTGGCTATTTGATCTTTACAAACTTTCTTTTGCCAACTTGGATTAGATTGCCAGATTGAACCGAATCAGATTCAGCAACAACCTTGTCATCAATCTTGACCCCTTTTTGTTCAATCAATCTTTTGGCTTCGGATTTGCTTGGAGCTAGTTTTGTTTCCACCAAAACATCAATAATATTTTTTGATTGCACTTTCATCTCTTCAATCTCACTCGGCTTTTCTTTGTTGCTGAAAACTTTTTCCCATTCTTTCGAGGCCTTGGCTGCTTGAGATTTCCCATGATACAAGGCAACTATCTCTTCAGCCAATCTTTTCTTTATATCGCGGGGATTTGCTCCGGACTTAAGTTCTTTCTCAATATTGTGAACTGCGTCCATGGATAGAGCCGTAGCCATCTCGAAGTATTCTAAAATCAACTGATCTTGAATGGCCATGACTTTGCCAAACATATCATTTGCTTCGTCAGTAATATCAATGGCATTGCCCCAAGACTTGCTCATTTTGCGTCCGTCGGTGCCGCTTAAGTATTTCAAAGTTAAAATATCCTGAGGCTCCTGATTATAATATTTTTGTAATGAACGTCCGGTTAAAAGATTAAATCTTTGATCAATCGCTCCTAATTCAACATCAGCTTTGATGGCAACCGAATCATAGCCTTGCATTAAAGGATAGAGCGCTTCACGCAAACCGACTCTCTTGCCAGCCTCGAGGCGTTTAGCAATATTGTCCCGAGCAATAAACTCGTGGAGTCCAAACTGATCAGCTTGTTTCGCAATTTCCAAATAACCCAAAGGCTTAAGCCACTCAGAATTGTAACGAGTTTCTAATTTTTTTAGATCCAGAATTTTTCCCGCCTGCTTTAAGTAATCTTTCATATTTTCTTCAATCTGCTTTTCGGTAAGCATTGGGCGTTCCGAATCCTTATCAGAAGTATCTCCGATCAATCCGGTAAAATCTCCAATAATTAAAACTATCTGATGCCCCAGATCCTGAAATTGTCGAAGTTTCCACAAAGCTACTGCGTGTCCGAAATGCAACTTGGCTCCAGTGGGATCAATACCAAGTTTCACTCGAAGTTTTTTACCAGAATTCAAAGCATTTTCTAGATGCTTACGGTCGATAACTTCAGAAACGGCACGAGTAAGTAATTCATTCATAATGAAGACATTATAACAGTTTTTTGATACAATTAGAAAGCTTTATGCCCAGTAATACAACTTCCCACGTGTTCTTTTATGTCTACATTCTTGAGAGTTTAACAGACGGTAAGAACTACATCGGGCATACGAACAATTTAACTAGACGAATAAAAGAACACGAGCATGGCTATAACTTTTCCTCCAAGTTTAGACTGCCTTTTAAGCTTATTTACTATGAAGCTTGTTTATCAGAGAAAGATGCCAAACGCCGTGAGAAGTATCTTAAAACAACCCAAGGCAGAAGATTTACCGGACTAAGATTATTAGAGTACCAACGCCAATCGGCGTTTGGCACGGGAAGTTGATATACTGGGTATGCCCCAACAATACTATTCTAACTGGAACCGCAACCGTAGGCCAACGTTTAAAAACGTGCTAAAAAGTCTGATGCGGTATCCAGCTTATCTCTGGATCAAAATCCGAACAGAAAAAAGTCTGCGCCGAAAAATTTTAATGGTCGGTCTTTATATCTTTGCCGGCATTTTCTTGGCTGGCAGTATCGCGTTTGCCTTAATTTCTTTTAGCCTGCCTGATCCAAATAAACTCAACGATCGAATTGTCGCCCAATCAACGAAAATTTATGCGCGCGACGGCACGACCTTGCTGTATGAAATTCATGGCGAGGCCAAACGAACTTTGGTCAATTTAAGCGACATTCCAAACTACGTCAAGCAGGCAACGATCGCCATTGAAGATAAAAACTTCTACAAAAATCCGGGTGTTGATTGGAAAGGGATCCTTCGCTCGATCTTTATTGACATCACTAGCGGCAGTGCCTCCCAAGGCGGCTCAACTATTACCCAGCAGTTTATCCGCAATGCCATTCTGACCCGAGAAAAAACTTTCATCCGCAAGATTAAAGAAATCATTTTAGCTATTGAAATCGGCCAAAAATATTCCAAGGACGATATTCTAAAACTCTATCTCAACGAAATTCCTTACGGCCAAAACGCTTATGGCATTGAAGCCGCGGCCCAAACGTATTTCGGCGTCCATGCGCATGATTTGACCCTGCCCCAATCAGCTTACCTGGCCGCCATGCCGCAAGCTCCGACCTTTTATAATCCCAATGGCCCAAACCGTAAGAGCTTAGATGCCAGAAAAAATATAGTACTCGATCAAATGTATGACCAAGACTATATTACCAAAGATCAAAGGGACAATGCCAAGGCCGAAAAAGTTGTGTTTAGCAAAATCAAAGACGCGATTCTAGCGCCGCACTTTGTCCAATACGTTCAAAGCCTCCTGGCGCAAAAATACGGTGAAACGACCTTGGAAGAAGGCGGCTTAAAAGTTACGACAACCTTGGACTGGAACATGCAACAAATTGCCGAACAGGCAATTAAGGAAGGGGTGGCTAATAATGAAAAAAAGAACAAAGCCAGCAATGCGGGCCTGGTAGCTGAAGATCCACGCAATGGCCAAATTCTGGCCATGGTCGGGTCTCGTGATTATTTTGATGATGCGCACGATGGTCAGGTCAATGTCACAACCCAGGAACTCCAGCCTGGCTCTTCAATCAAACCTTACATTTACGCGACAGCATTTAAGCAAGGAATGAATCCAGGAACCATGCTGGTAGATGTCAAAACTGTGTTTGGCACTTATGCTGGTAAAGAATACGCGCCTGGAAATTATGACGGGCTGGATCACGGCATTGTCAATATTCGTAAAGCTATGGCCGGCTCCCTGAATGTTCCGGCTGTCAAAACTTTAGCCTTGGTTGGAGTCCAAAACGCAATTGATACAGCCAAAGATTTGGGCATCACTTCTGACATTAGCGCTGACAAATGCGGCCTGGCCTTGGTTTTGGGCGGATGCGAAATTAAATTAATTGACCACGTGGCAGGTATGAGCGTGTTTGCTAATGAAGGCGTGAAACGTGATCAAATTTCCATTTTGCGAGTAGAAGATAATAAGGGCAAGATTTTGGAACAATATCAAGACAATCCTGGACAAGAAGTTTTAGACCCGCAAATCGCATACCAAATAATTAACATTATGACTGATAATGATGCGCGTTCGTTTATTTTTGGACCCAATTCGCCGCTGATTCTGCTTGACCGGGTGGTTGCGGCCAAAACCGGTACCACACAAGAATTTCGTGACGGCTGGACGCTTGGATTTACGCCGTCGCTGGTAGCTGGAGTCTGGGCCGGCAATAACGACCACTCAATGATGCGAGCTGGCGCGGATGGAGTCGTGGTGGCTGCGCCTATCTGGCATCAGTTCATGCAAAAGGCATTAAACAATACGCCACCTGAACAATTTTTGGAACCAAATGGCATTCAGCATATCATAGTTGATTCTGTTTCTGGCAAACTGCCGACGCAGTATACTCCATCCACCAAATCTGAAGTCTTCACCAGCAACGCTTTGCCAAATAGGTTTGATGATGTCCACATCATGGTGCCGATCAATCGGCTTAACGGCAAAAAAACTACTAATCAAACTTCACCGGGCTTGGTTGAAAATAAGGTCTTCACGGTCTTGCATTCAGAAATGCCCAATAATCCAAATTGGGAAGATCCAGTGCAAGCTTGGGCGCTGGCCAATGGCTACAATTATCCTCCAACCGAGTCAGATGACGGATCAACCGCACCGTCGGTGCCACAGTTTAAAATAAATTTCTTAACGCCTGCGGATAATCAGTCAATCACTAAATTGCCAATTACTGTGCAAGCTGGAGTCGAAGGCACAGTGCCTGTGTCAGTAAATTTATATCTCAATGGCAATTTTGTTGGGACAAAAAATTCAAGCCCTTATAGTTTTCAGATTACCCAAGCCACTAATGGCGTTTCCGTTCTATCGGCAATCGCACACCTGCCTGGTGGCAATACCATTCAAAACAGCATTCGCATTAACGTTCAAACCACTAAATGACTTACTTTTTGGCTTTAATCATCGGTTTGCTGCCAACCTATCTGATTAGGTTTGCTTTTTTCGGCGTGCCAACTACGCTATTGGAAATAATAATTATTACATTTTTATTTGCAACGCTATTTCAATTTAAACCTGATGATTTTAAAAAAATAAAGTCTTTAGGAAAAATCAATTATGCGATTGGTTTATTTATTCTGGCTGGCATCGTCTCAACTATTGTTTCTCCGGACAAAATCAAAGCACTGGGCCAGCTGAAAGCCTTTATTGCCGAACCGGTACTTTTATTCTACGCGTGCGTAGTGATAATCAAGACTAAACAGCAATTGGATATTGTTTTGCGTTTTCTGCTTGCTACAGCTGGAATAATCTCTTTATTCGGATTGATTCAATATGTCACTTACATCCATTTGCCGCTTAGATTCTGGGGAACAGGAACAGAAGTGGAGCGCATCACATCGTTTTTTGATTATCCTAATGCCTTGGCATTATTTCTGGCCCCTTTGATTGGATTTTATTTTACTTTATGGCTTAAAAAATATGATTTAAGGTTAAAAAAATATCTTTTGCCGGTTTGTCTGGCTATTATGTCGCTGGCTTTAGTTTTAACTTTCTCCCGAGGAGCATTATTTGCGGTAATTTTGATCGTCCTATATCTTTTAGTACAGGAATTTGGAGCAACAAAAGTCCTTCCTGTGACTTTTGTTGCCGGTATAATTTTAGTCTTGATTCCATCTGTGCAACAACGCATCAAGCTTGGCATTTCAGATCCGTCCAGTTCAGCGCACTTTGATCTTTGGCAAATTGGAATACAAAAAATTGTCCAGAATCCGATTTTTGGCAATGGGCTAGGTGGTTTTGCCACTCTCAATCAAGGAGTAAATTATCCGCACAATATTTTTCTTAATTTCTGGCTGGAAACAGGATTACTAGGACTAATTAGTTTCAGCTGGATCATAATCCTAGCCTGGCAAAAAGCAAAAGCATCAAATACTTTAACTTTGGCTTCGGGCGTATTTCTATTGATAATGGTTTTGCACGGCCTGGTCGATGTCCCTTACTTCAAAAACGATTTGTCAGTTTTGTTTTGGTTTGTGATTTCAACTTTTTATATCTAGCTATTCTCTATAAAGTTAAATCCGTCTGGATCTTTCGGCCGGGTTTTTAATTTGATAATTAATTTGCGATTCGGCTCAACTCCGACACTTTCTGAACCAATATCAGAATAAAGCGAGAGATAACTGTGCACGACTCGGCGTTCGTAAGCCGGCATAGGTTCGAGGGAAACCGATTTTCTCGTTTCCCGCACATGGTGGGCGGCTTTACGAGCTAATTCTTTAAGATAAAGTACTCGTTTATCACGATAATCATCAATGTCCAAGGCAAATGGAAATCGCTCGTCCCCAGTTTGCTTGCGGAATAAAATCCTGACAATATGCTGCAAGGCTTCCAAATTTGCTCCTTGCTTGCCGATTAAAAGTTGAGCATCGCGGGTTCTAATATTGAATACTGTCCGGCCCTCTTCAGCGCGTTCAAAAATTTCAGCCTCATAAGTCATATGCTGAAGCAATTCCAGAATAATTTTTTTTAATTCATTATTTGGTTCCATGTATTATCTCCTCGGTAATTTCCACTTCTCTCCATAAAATATAATATTGCTGCCCAATCGTAAACAAAGTCGTCATCACCCAATAAAGCACAAGTCCAGCCGGTAGACCCAAACCGAAATGTATTGTTCTGCTTGCCAGAGGAATAGCAATTTTCACTCCTAGAATTATTGTAATAAACGGCAAGTAGTATAAAGTCATATAAGTCGACATTTGAGCGGTTGGATCAGTGGATTTAGTTTTAGGCAAAATCATTCTGGTTTGAATATGCTGCAAAATTCCAGCAAGCAACGCTAAATAAATATTTTGTTGAGACAAATCTATGAAATGCAAGAAAAAGGGGTTAATGTGACCTGGCTGTGGAACAAAACTATATAGGCCAGTTAGGGCGGAGCCGTTTAGGCTACGGATAAACACCTGATACAAAGCAATCAAAATTGGAAGTTGAATCAATAATGGCAAGCAGCTGCTTAAAGGGTTAAAGTCGTGCTTTTTGTAAAGTT
>JAHFJG010000011.1:12744-26853 GCA_023246005.1 Candidatus Doudnabacteria bacterium | reverse complement strand
CTGCGCTTCTCCCTGCTTGTCATTCTTAAATTTTTCCTTTATCTCATTGATCTTTGGTTGTAGGACTTGCATGGCTTTTTGCTGCTTGAGGGATTTATGGAAGGATGGCAAAAGGGCGAGTCGGGACAGCACGGTTAAAATAATAATAACAACTCCGATGTCAGGAATATAATGGTAAAAAAATACCAACAAATTCAAAAGCGGCAAAAAGATTATCGGTTTAAAAATTTTGATAATACTTTGAAACATAATTTTATACCGGGTCTAAACCGCCGGCTGTTCCCGGTCGGCACTTAATGATTCGCAAAACTATTTTTGACAACCCTTTAATTCCATCTTTAATTAAGGTTTGGCGGGTATATTCAGAACAAGATGGGTAGAATTTGCAATATCCATGCGGATACAAAACTTTGATCAAGCCGTAGTCAGGAGACAAGGTTTTTTGATAAACAATGACAATTAAAATCAATGGCCAAGCCAGGATTCTTGAACCCATCGCGAACGACTGCTTTATATATTTAGCATGAGTCTGGGCAGTCGCGTGGCGATCTTTTAAATAGATTGCTTCGTCGGCCGCCAAACTAATACTTTGCGATAAAACTGACCTCCTCGCAATGGTTATTTTCGCTATATTCTTGTTTGCTATTTCCATAAATGGGCTTTCAAAAATAATTCCTTAAATTCTTTTTCTAAATCCCAATAAGTAATTTTTAGCAGGCTAGCTCGAGGAAAAATTAAAACATCCACAGGTTTAAACTTATTTAAGTTTTTGGATAAAAAACTCTTGATTCGTCGCTTAAGTTTGTTGCGATCTACGACTTTGGACAAAACTTTTTTAGGGACAATAAAACCAAAACGGGGAATGTTTTGGTTTTGCGACCAGTGAACCCGAATTTTTAAAAGATTGGTTTGAAATGACTTGCTTGCTCGAAAACTTTCAAAGTCCTTTTCGGTTTTAAATAGAACTAACTTTCCCATTAAACAGTCAGCCGCTTTCTGCCTTTTTGACGCCGACTGGATAATACGGCTCGTCCACTATTCGAGCGCATGCGTCTACGGAACCCATGCACGCGCTTTCGTCGCAATTTTTTTGGTCGATATGTTGGTTGCATACCAACATATTATAAGACAAAGGTTGTATTTTGTCACTAACTGTAAACTTTAGATGGCTTAATACACTAACAATCCACACAATATCAACAGATAAGACTTTTTTTGCCTTAGATTAGCCAAAATTTTATTATTTACATGTTGATAACTTATCTGTTAAAATTGAGCTTATGACGAATCAGCAACTTTGGCAGGCCATACTCGGCAATCTTGAATTGACTCTTAGTAAGGCTAACTTCACCACTTGGTTTAAGAGCACTTCGATTATTGAAAAAACAGATTTTGGAATAGTAATTGGAGTCCCAAACGCCTTTACGAAAGAATGGCTGCAGAATAAATATCACCAAGATATCCTCAAGGCGCTTAAGGCCATTGCAGCAGAGACGAAAGAGGTAAAATATCAGATAATCAGTCCTATTTACACGCCTGCACAAACAAATAAAGAGGTAACAAGAACCTCTCCCGCCAAACGCGCCGACAACCAAACCTTAAATCCAAAATATACTTTTACTACATTTATTGTCGGGTCTAACAATCAACTCGCACATGCCGCAAGTCTGGCTGTCAGCAAAAAGCCGGGCGAGGTTTACAATCCTCTATTCATTTACGGCGGAGTAGGCTTGGGTAAAACCCACCTTATGCAAGCCGTGGGGACAGAAGCGCTTAAAAAAGACCCCGCTGCCAAAGTTTTATATGTGACCAGCGAACGATTTACTAACGAGTTTGTCTCAGCGGTCCAACAAGGCAAAACTGAACAATTCAAATCAATTTACCGCAATGTTGATGTCTTATTAGTTGATGATATTCAATTTCTCGCTGGCAAAGAAGGAACTCAAGAGGAATTTTTCCATACTTTTAACGCACTTCATCAAAACAATAAACAAGTGGTAATGACATCGGACCGCTTGCCTAAAGAGATCCCGGCGATTGAGGATCGTTTAGTTTCAAGATTCGAATGGGGTATGATCGCCGACATTCAAGCGCCAGATCTTGAAACTCGTTTAGCCATCCTTAAGGCTAAGGCTAAAGAAAGAAATTATAATATTGAACCAGAAATACTTAATTACATTGCCGAAACCATACAAAGCAACATTCGAGAGTTAGAAGGAGCGCTTAATCGGCTTATGGTTTATTGTCAGTTAAACAACACCAAACCAACACTTGAGCAGGTTAAAAGCATACTAGTGAATGTCATTACCCCACCGAAAAAACGCGGTGTTTCTGCCAAAAAAATCATTGAAATTGTCTCTGATTTTTATCATGTCACGCCTGAAGATTTGGTCAAACAATCCCGAAAAAAAGAGTATGTTAATCCCAGGCAAATAGCCATGTATATCATCAGAAAAGAACTGGAAACCAGCCTGCCTTCAATTGGTGATTTCTTCGGTGGGAGAGACCATACTACTGTGATTCATGCAATTGATAAGATTGAGCGAGTAATTAAAGAGCGAAGCGGACTTAAGCAAGAGATAGATTTAATCAAGGATCGCATTTATCTGGTCTAGTAGGTTGTGGGTTGATAGTTGATAGGTTATAGATAAGATGTTTGTAAAAAATTATCTAACTTTTCAAAATAAAAATTACCCCGAACTTATTAACAAACAAATTACAATTTATTATTTTAATTGAGTCACTATCAACTAAAAACTATCAACTAAAAACTAATAACACACAAATCCACAAGATCTATTATCATCATTATTTATTTAAAAATTTATGAAAATAATATGCACTAGGGATAATTTGAAAAAAGGTTTATTTATTGTCAGTCGAATTGTTGGAGTTGGTAATCCTTTACAAGTCTTAAATAACATTTTACTTAAGACAGACCAAGGTAGAATTAAACTTTCTTCCACTAATCTAGAAATCGGGGTAAATACTTGGGTGGGGGGGAAAATTGAACAAGAAGGGGCACTGACTGTTCCAGCCAAGTTAATTAACGAGTATATTAACAATTTACCTTCAGATAAAGTTACTTTAGCAAGCAAAGACAACACAACCCTAAGTATCGAGTCGGAAAATTATCATACGAGCATTAAAGGGCTTTCTTATGAAGACTTCCCGCTGATCCCGCAAGTTACAGATGAGACATTTGTTAAAGTTGATAGCGCTGAATTTCGAAACGCTCTGGCTGAAACTATCTGGGCTTCGGCTGCCAATGAAACACAGCCGGAAATTTCAGGAATTTTTATGGCCTTTGAAGACGACAAAGTCAGGATAGCAGCCACTGACCGCTACAGGCTTGCTGAACGCACGGTCCAAGCCATGGAAGCTGCCCGTGGAGTCAAAGAAGTGATTATCCCATCTAGGACCGTAACTGAACTTTATAAAATTTTGACTATTGGTAAAGGCGAAGTGGAAATTTATTTTTCCGAATCCCAAGTTTTATTTAAGTTTGACGAGACTGAATTGATTTCTCGTCTGATTGATGGCCAGTATCCAGATTACCGCCAAATTATTCCTAAAGGCTTTAAAACTACCGTTGATGTTGATAAAAACGAATTGGTCCACGCGCTCAAGGCCGCGGCTTTGTTTGCCCCAGACTCAAATAACGTTACTGTTGAGGTTAAACCCAACGATGGAATTACAGTTGCAGCTTCATCCATGGCAGCGGGCGAGAATATGGCCAAGATCAAAGCCAAAGTTACAGGCGATGAAAATGCGGCCGTATTTAATTTCCGCTATCTTTTAGATTGTTTAAACAATCTTCCTGAAACAACTGTCGAGCTCAAAATGATCAACGACGCTTCTCCTGCCGCGATTACACCTAAGGGCCGAGATAATTATATTTATATCGTCATGCCAATAAAGTTGTGAATCTAGAAACAATCACTTTAGAAAATTTTCGCAACTATAAAAAAAGCGAGGTCAATGTTAACTCTGACCTCGTCTTAATTTTGGGGGAGAATGCGAGCGGGAAAACTAATTTTCTAGAAAGCATATATTTTCTCTCTCGCTTAAAATCATTTCGCGCACCTGATAACCTTTTGGTGAAATACCAGGAAGATTATTTTAGTTTAATTGTTAAAACCGAAAATCATGAGTTTGAAGCAACTGTTCAAGTTGCTCCCGAGCTGAAACGGCAGTATAAAATTGATGAGCAAAAAACTAAACGGACCTTATGGCAATCATATAGCGTGGTGTTGTTTGTGCCGAATGATTTGAATTTGTTTCAACTAGGGCCAATCTTGCGACGTAAATTTTTGGACGAGACTTTAACTCAAATTGACCAGGAGTATAGTTTGGATTTGGAGTCTTTGGACCATATTTTGAAACAGAAATCTGCATTGTTGGAACAAATCGCCGAAAATAAATCACTAACGGGACATCTTGAGTTTTGGAATGAGCAATTAGCAACTGTGGCCCTGCATATCACTAATAAGCGGCAAGCCTTGATTGATTTTCTAAATCAAAAAATATCCGACAAAGTTGCCAAGCTAACCGGTTTTCCTAATAGTTTTCTTGTTCAATACAAAAGAATGCCGGCGCAAACCGAACCAGAATTGTTGGTTAGTCTCAAGGAACATGAAACCGCAGAAATCCGCAGCGGCAAAAATTTAATCGGCCCGCATCGCGATGATTTTGAACTACAAAAAGATGGGCTATCGAATCTATTTAATTCCAGCAGAGGGGAACTTCGAGCACAAATCGTGGCTCTAAAACTTTTGCAAGCAGAATATTTGGATCAGAATCAAAAAAGTCCAATAATATTATTGGATGATGTCTTTTCCGAGCTTGATGAAACCCGCCGCGCAAAACTTTTGGAAAATTTGCAAGGACACCAGATTTTTATCACCTCCACGGAAGAGCGCCACTTACCGAAATTGGCCAAGGATGCATTGGTTTTGAAAGTTGAAAATAATGCTATAATTTGAATATGCGAGACAGAACACAACCAACGCCTGAAGATGTCGCTTCCTTTCAAGCTATTGAAAGCGAAGGGAATAGTTTTTTGAAATTGCTAGAAGAAAAAGGAATCGCGCAAGATATAGATGGTCAAACGATTTTTGATGAGGAAGGACTTAAGAGTTTGATGAAAAGAGATCGTTCAGGCAAATATTGGGAGAAGTCTATGGGTTTTGATGAAGTTAGAACCGGTTTGGCCGGCCTTAGGGGTTATAAAAAATCGGACCTCGATGACCCTGACCTTAAATCAGGAAGATTGCCTCCTAGAGAAGTTCTACCTCTTCCTCAAGATATTGGAAGCCTTTCACGTGATTATCCAGAAACCGCATCCAATGCAGTGATTAATATTTGGGATCTAGAACCCAATGTTAAATGGGGTCGAGAAATAATATTGCCTTCAGGACAAAAAACAAATACTGCGGAGTTATTTATTGCTGCAGAATTGTTGGGCAATTTAAAAGCCAGGAGAAACCAACAAGGAGAACTGGAAATTTTTGATTTCAATAAACAAGGGTTTAACAAGTTTACCTTTAATGGATTTGAGCGGGCTGTTGGCAGTAGGGTTCAGATAACCGAGCCGGGTGGGAGGCAGGAGGGTCTGCATTCTGGCGCTTTGTTCGCTGAAAAATACTTACCTAATCTATTGAAGGCTGGAGTGTTGAAGCGAGAAGATTTTCGCACAACTTCAGGATCCAAAACCGCGGAAGTTTTAGGAATGGGAGAAAAAAAGGTCGGTGCCAATGGCTTCGTTACAATTGGTGAAACTGAAGGCTCGGTCAAATATTATATTGGAAAAGGAAAAGGAAAAGGAAAAGCAATGGGTGTCGTGAAATTGGATTCAAATATGGCTGGTATTATCGAAGATCGTCATGGGCGTAAAAATCTTGCTTATACTTTTGACCTGCTCAAGCCCGAGGAAATAAGAGTAAAAAGAGAGCAGGCTGCAGCGGGCAGAAATCTCAAACCCGGAGAAATTTCCGCTAGAACCTTTGTCGACTCCAATGATATGAAAGCGCGAATGGCTAGATACGATATTACTCAATTCGTTCCGAAACGCGTTGATGAAACCCCGGAACAATATGCAAAAAGAGTTGCTGATTTAAGTGATGTAGGGTTTGTAACCAGAAAATTTCAAGGATTTTTTGCAGAAGCGGGCATAGGCTTGCACAACTTACCTTGGTCAGAGCAATTGATTTTGGCCAATGCAATTTTAGAAGAGAAGGATAAATCTAGGCTTATTAGTTTTGCTAAACAATATGGAATTGAGGGGATTAGAACATTTCTTGCTGTTGACTATGATCCAAAGATGGCAGGTTTAATTTTAGATTTGGGAGAAAGATCACCTGAGTCCCCGGGTTTGATATTCGAAAAATACAACGAAATAGTTGATGTTTCAAGAAAGGCAGCACAGTTTCTGCAGGAAATTTTTAAAGAGCAGGGCGAACAAAGTGATCAAATAACCAGAATTTCCGAGTTGTTAATGCGAAAAGCCAAAGATCTGTTGGCCTCTTACCGCGATCCAATTAATAGAAGCAATCTCTCCAATCCCAAGGCAATCAAAGATCAAATGGAGAATATCAAATCGGAAATATTATTGTTTGCGGCAACTTTCAAAACAGGTTCATCCAAAAGAGCAATAGAATTTTCTGAACTGAAAGGCACTGAATTGGAAATAAAGGATTCGAGCCAGATAACTGACCGAGAGGTACAGGAGATGACTAGAATTTTCGAGGAAAATCGTCCCGGATACTCGCCTGCTTTGATGAGAGAAACCTTGGATGAATTTAAGACGGCTCTTAAAGCTCAAGGCAAACAGTGGTACATCTTAAAATATAGTAATGAATTGGTGGCCTTTATTCGTTTCGACCAATTATCTGATGGGAATCTTTATGCCGGCTCTTTAAATGTGCGTCCTGAAGCTAAGGGGTCCGCGATTGGAAGCGCTATGCTCCGGGCAACTTTAGACAAGCAAGCCCAGGATCATACTATTGAGGCTGTGGTTTATAGCAAAAATCCGATGTTGAAGCATTACACTTCTGAATTTAAATTTAAAATAGCCGGTGAAATTCCCGACTATCATGGTACTGGAGAATTATTTTATAAGTTGATTAGACCGCAGGAACAGGAGTTGAGGCAGGCTGCTTAACAAGTTCGGCGATTGGTTTGGCGTGAGTCCAAGTAAAATCAAATAAAATTTTGTGCATCTGATAGATGTGCGGGTCGGCGATAATTACGCCGACCATTTTTTTATTATCCAAAGTAATATACGAAACCTTACCATCATAAATCTGCATAACAGTGGCAAAGGGATAACCTTTTTCAATTACCCGGATTTGAGTTGTTGATTTATTAAATTGTTTGGCCCGATCGCGTACGTACTGTGAATTAACTGCAATCATTCGTTTGGCGATTTTCATCCGATTGCGTTTTTGGATGTAATCTTTATTGATATCAGGAATATATTTATTAATCGCTTCGTTATCGAGATAAGATAAAATTTCAGTTTTTGAGCCCAACGAATCATTGGCTACTCTCGAGACCCCCTCCTTGCCCTCATAAAATTGAATTCCGGGTTTTCCTAAGGCTAAATTATAATCCGAAGTTAGTTGTCCGATAATGCCGTCCAAAGCCAATTGGGCGGTTTTTAATTTGGCTTCGCGCGCTTCGGCGAATTCTTTGATCTTGAGCGGGTGAGCTGGTTCAAACGTCGCGACTTTTCCGGACGGCTCGTTTTTAATCACCAAACCTAAAGACACTAATTCATCCAAAATTTTGTAAACTAGCCCGCGTTTCAGGGGAGATTTTTGGGCAATCTTGCCAGCTTTCAAGGGGCCTGATTTGAGCAGGATTTCATAAACTTGGGCTTGGTCGGGTTCCAGGCCAGCCGCGACAAGGGTTTGGAGGTATTGAGAACTGCTATTTTCTTCTTTGTCTCTACCCCTCCTAACTTCCCCTATTCTAGGGGAGGTAGATTCCTGAGCCTGGCCGCTGTTTTGTTGGTTTTCAATAGTTTCCATACCTATATTATATACCCATTCTAGAAAATTGTCAATACTTTATGACAAATTAGATATATAAAATATGGGTATTTGAGTCCTTATTACTTGTTTCTTATTACTTATCACTCATTAATTGCCATTAATCATTGACATTTTGATGATTTGGGTATATACTTGGTTGTTAAGCTAGAATACCGAAAAGAAAGCCCCAGCCTAACGAGCACCTTAAAACTACATATATAGGACTTTCCAGGAGAGAGTCGGACAAGCAACCGCCGAATAGTGTTGTAAATAAGCAGTATTTGATTACTCTCCCAAGGAATAACCACATACTGCTTGCTTTATTTAGTAGACAGAGGAATAAGGAGATCACCCTAAACACATAAATATATCAGGGTACAGAAACCTCCTTATCCTTCTCTCTATTAAGGAGAGAGAAAATCAAACAATAGGTTCTTTACATAAATCATGCCGTAAGCTTGGAAGAGAAGCCTAGAAACTTCAAAACCAAGACGAGTTAAGTCCAGGAGACTTGGCTCAGGCTGATTATCGCTAAATGATAAGCCGAATGATAAGCGTTTCCGCCTTCGCTAAAGCTACGGCGGAGATCCTTATCCGACTTATTCATCACTAGCACCGAGTGCTCCAGCATCACTTTTGTAAAAAAGTGGTGCTGGATAATGTCGGTACTACTTGATAGCAATTTGAAAATTTATTGGAGGTTAAATAGATTTAAAAATCCCAAGCGATTGCTTGTAATTTGTCATGGAGAGAGTCGCAGGCTTCGCTTGGGTATAGCAAATTAAACTTTTACGACTGTGATTTCTCGGATTTTTTGAAACTCACGGTCATGGGTAATCAAAGGGACGTTTCGAATTAAAGCTGTGGCGGCGATAGCCGAATCAGGAATTTTGAGTCCATAAGTTCGTTTAATCATTCCGGCAATTTCAGCCACTTGGTCATCAAAAGGAACGGAGACAAAGTTGCGCAGAAAATTTTTGATTTCTTTTGTGTCAGTTATGGACAAACCGGGGAGCGCCAATAGTTCCGCTACGGAAATGGAAGAAATGAAAAAAATCTGACCTTTCAGGGTCAGTTCAGATATGGTTTTACCACCGTGTCTTCCTTGAGCAGGTAATCAATCAGAATATTGCTATCGAGCACCATACTGTTTGGTTAGTTGTTTAAATCGTTGTTCCCATTCTTTGCGCATTTGTCTTTGGTAGCGCAGAGCATTGATTTTTCTGTTTTTCAGAAGTCCGGCGGCACGAACCAGGCTTTCGGGCAAGGACTGATGCCAAGTCCGAAGATCCTTAATAGTTATAATTTCTGCTTGTGTAGTTTTCATAATTTAATATTAGCTTAGCTGAAACAAGGTGTCAATCCGCCTTCGCTAAAGCTACGGCGGATAAATCAGAATTTTTATCCAAGCGTTCTAAACTTTAGAGCTTTTGGATGAGGATTCTCGCCTCAACTCCGCGTGTCCTGCGCGTGGAGAAAATATTCAACCCGGCTTTACAGGAAGCCGGAAACATCAAGCACCAGGAGGTGCGAGATGGAAGTAGAAATTCGGGAAATCGTAAGGCTGGGCGCGCGAATCGCGCCCGGTCCTCTCTGTTTGGGGGATGGGCCGCCCCCACCCCCAAATTCGTGGTTGTTTGAGGAGGCCCTGATGAGGGGTCTCCTCAAAATTCAAAACGACCAGGTGCAGGTCTCGGTCGAGACCTGCACCGGTCAGCCCTTCGTGGGTCTGTCGGTAGCGATTTACCGGCGGACCAAAGACGGTCCGTGGTTCTTGTTCGAGGGCCGGACCGATGCGGAGGGTCGGGTGACGCTCGGCTCGGTGGCTGAGCTCCCGACCTATCTGGAGGAGGACGAGTCGTACTGGCTAGTTCTCCTCAATCCGCCCGCCGGCGCGTCAGCCCGGTAAGCATTTTTGAGGGAAGCAAGCCAGCACTCACGGCTTCTTCCCTCCTTCTCCTAGGTTCATGTTACATGATAAGTGTTACGTGATTTTTGGAGAGGGAATTATCCCTCCAATTTCGTCCATAAGGAGACGAAATGTTCAAGAATATATCACAGATCGTGGCCGTGGGTTCTGTCGACGGCGTGTGCACGGCCGCGGCCGTGCTGCGCCTGATTGGTCGGCCGGCGGTCGAGGTTGGCCTGGTTTTTTGCCAGGCCTTCACGGTGGATCGGGTTGATCCGACCACCTGGGAGCCGCCGAACCGCCAGGTCGCGTTCGTAGACCTCGCGGTGAACAACCGCGACGATACCATGACGGCGGACTTTGTCCGCCGAATCCTCGAGGCCGGGCACGAGATCGTCGCGATCATTGACGAGCACTCGCGCGAGGACTGGCAGGGTGTCCTCGGTTCGTTCGAGGGGCTCATCGTGGAGCCCCAGAGCCAGAAGTCCGAGGGCGGTCCCGGATCGTCGGGCGAACTGCTACGTCGAGCGCTGGCGGGTGAGGAGATCGACTCCCACACCGCCGAACTCCTCGGTGCTGCAGACGCTGGCGACCGCATGGATTTCACAACCCACTTCGGTGGGATGGTGAACCAGGCGGTGAAGTCCGCGATCGCGGACGACACCCGTCGGGTCTACCTCGCGCGTCACATCGCGAGCAATCGCGACGGCGACGAGAAGATCGCGAGTTGGATCAAGGAGTACGAGACGATTCTCGCCAATCACGACAAGGTCGTGGCTGGCCGGGTCGATCTCGGAAACGGGATCCACCGGGTCTCGGCCAAGGGCCTGGCCGTGGACATGACGACCTTGATGGGTCGTCTGTACCGCGAGGGCGCACGCGTCGTCGCCCTCGAGGGGGAATCCTATTCAAAGGAACTGAAGTGCAAGGTGCTTCAGATTTCCTTTGGCACGAACGACAGGGGGCTGGACCTCTTGTCAGTCGTGAAGGCGGCCGTGCCTACGGCCTCTGGGTTCGCTCAAAAGGCGAACGTGGACCCGGCTGATGAGGCGGCCGCGCTCGCCGCGATTCGCGCTGCGCTGCGCGGTTAGAGCAATAAAGGTTTATCCAGTACCTTGGAACTGAATTGCCGAGTCGAAAGATTCGGTAGCGCTCGAGATCAGGAAAATTTTGCACTAAATTTTCCTTCTTCTCATTAGTTCAAGAATTATCTTGAAACGTCAGACGTTCGTTTCTTGAATTGATGAGAGGGAATTAGCCCTCTAACTTTCGGCAAAAAGCCGGGAGGTGTGTGATGGCGGGTTCAGAAAGCAGGTTCGCTAATATTTATCTCCAGGATCCTAACGGGTCCTGGACAGTCGTTCGAGGGAGTTTGGTAGGGGGAGCCGTCGTTCTTCCCTACCAGATCTCAATCAGCGGTTATGTTGTAACCGCTGAAGAAATCGTGGCAACGCTGGGAGGAGGGTTGTCTTCCTCCCAGCGAATCGGGCTTGAAGCGGTTGTTTATATGAAACCGTAAAAGCCATAATTTTTTGCAGTTTTATAAAAACGCCGTCGCTTGAAAACGTCATCTCAAGCAAAAAAATTCGGAAGGGGAAGCAAGCCAGCACTCACGGCTTCTTCCCTTACTTTTCTAAAATATTTTCTTTCCGGATCTGCCGAGAGAATCTCTCTCCTCTTTGTCTCTGTTCTAACAGGAGCGGTGGCAAAGTTCTCGGCAGGTTTGGGGAGGAAATTTTACAATTCCCAAGGCGACGTCAGCGGCCTAAATTTGCTGACAAAGCCGACGTACAGTTCTGCCAACAAGCGGGACGATCGTTGGAGGTGCGTGATGAAATGTTTCTCTTGGCAGCGCGGTCGACTGACCGCTGGGATCGAAACGAAGGCCGACGAAAAGTTCGGCCAGGTGATCTTACTCGGCGAAGAAGGCCGCGGGCGGCACTATGAAAAAGTGTCGTTGGCGCGGCAGAACCCGGCGGAAGTGATCAAAGATCGGGTGCTGGAAGCGTACCCGAGAAAAATCATTCTGTCGGCCCAGGCTGGCCGGCCCGAGAAGACGTTCTATGTTCTCGAGCGACCGACCAGCTCGTTCCAGGATGTCTTGGTCCGCCTGAACACAGGCTGGACTTACACCAAGAACACCCACGGCTCGTGGGCGACGCAAGCTGGTGACCCCAGCACACTCGCCACTGGCCATGGCGCGCAGGGCATTGCCGGTCGGGTGGGTGGTTGGACTGACAGTCTGATCATCCTGCATCCTGGCGATGTCATCAGCATCCACCCCGAAGGTGGGGTGGGCGACAAGGTCATCGCTTGGGGACTGTGGATGGACGTGGAGGGCAACCTCCACAATGATAGCTGGGAGAACTATCGAGCTCTCCGGCTTATCGAGCGAGCCCGTCGGACATTCGAAGAAAAAGGTTCGGCTGGGCTTGAGCAGATGTACGCCACGATGCCGGCGTTCACCTGGAATCGCGGTGAGCTTGCGATGGGCACCGATACCGGCCGCAGTGCGACAGGTATCGCCGGCCTCCACGAGGTCGGCGACAGGGCCCAGAAGTGGAGCCGCTACGCTTTCTTGGGCGCCGCAGGGCGCATCAAGGAGGCGGCGGTTCTCAAACTCTGGGAATCGGCGACTCCGGCTCGGGACATCTGGGGCAAGCCAGGCACCAGGAAGGTGTACGGCTTGGTTCCAGTAGCCGAGAGGCAGACGAATGCCGCTCTCGTTAGAGTGGATCTCGGTCAGACAGGTTCGACCGATTTCCATCACGACTGGAAGGCGCACCGGGGCAACCCGCGCCTCTTGGGTTATGGGTGGAATAAACACGCCACCCCCGACCCATACGGGCAGTTGACCCGCTGGGCCAATCGTTTGTTTTGGGACGAAGCCCTCTTCGTGATCCACGAGGGCGACGTTCTTCGGGTCAAGGCCGGAGAGCGGGAACCGGCCTACGCCATCACGATGAGTGGTGGTGAAGTGCGCACCGAACGCTGGATTGTGTGGGAGGCCAAGGATGGCCAGCATGATCCGACGTCCTATATGGCCAAGGGCATGGCGCCCTGGAGTCACATTCCCGGCGACTGGGTTGGTCGGGTCGTCTCCGTGTCGGAGCTTCGCAAGGAGCGCAATCGGCACTGGGGCGAACCCGACATCGACGCGATGGTTGAGATTGGCACAGGCGAGCTGGTTTCAATCCAGCCGTTCGTGCTCAACCTCGGCTGGAACGGCGAGGAGCGGAGGGACTTGACCGTCTACTCCGCCACCTGGGCCAAGCTCGAAGCCGACAAGCAAGTTCGTCGGCTCACGAGCGAAGAAGTCGCGCATCGGGAAGCTCTCCGCAAGGAGGCCGAAGATGCCCGGCTCGCCGAGGAGCGTCGCGTCGCGGAGGAACTCGCCAGCACTTTTGGCGGGCATTTCCGGCGAATGGGTCAGTCCGGCAACGCCGACTTTTGGGTCGTGCGTCCGGATGGCACCATCCGAAACCCCGACGAGATTTCGTACCGAGGTCGGTACAACTCGGAGGGGGACAAGCGGTGGAAGACGTTCGGGGCTGACGAACTCGGGATTTCGTGGAGCAAGGTCAATACGGCCGCGCCTCACGAGTTCCGGCTCGATCAACAGCCGCCGGCTATGACGGTGGCCCAAGTGGAAACGGTTTCGCGCATTGAGCGCGAGATCGCCGAGACTTGGGACAACGCGGTGTCGATGACTGGGAAGAAAAGCCCACTCGTCGGCAAGGGCTGGGACCTCAAGTCCCAGTCTGCACCGCAACCGTCGCCAGAGGAGAGCAAGCCTCTCGCCGGTGAGTCGCTGAATCAGGCGTTGGATGCACTCCGCGCCAAGTTCAACGGCAAGTAAAATAAAAAAGGAGGATTAAGCACTTAGTTTGCCCCACTACGTTAAAAGCTTCGTAGGGCGAGGGGGAGTACGATTTCACTCATCGTTCTCCCTCCTTCTCAAAAGTTTTTCTAAAATTTAGAAAATTTTTTGAGAGGGAATTAGCCCTCAAGGTTTCAGGAGGATAACAATGGACCAGCAAATGATCGTGAAACTTTTGCGCGTGGTTCTGGTGGCAGGAAAGCGTGACGATTGTCCGACGACCGACCAAATCGCTGACTGCGTCTATGGTGAGGATCGGCAAAGGCAGGAAGTGTGGGCACACA
>JAHFJG010000011.1:0-12644 GCA_023246005.1 Candidatus Doudnabacteria bacterium | reverse complement strand
ACGCCATGAAGTTCACGCCAGCGGAAGTGGAGCAGAGAGAGGCTGACCTAAAAGATGCGCATTTTAGCGCGGCTGATGCACAGAATTTTTGGGAACTCTCGTTCGCAGAGCGCGCCGCGTACATCCTGCACGTAGCATCATGCGAAGCGTGCGCACTGTTGCTGAAAAGACAAACGCATTGAAGGAGGACATCATGAATCGTGTACAGCAAGTTTTCGGATTCGCTCTCGTGTTCGTCGGCCTGCTGATGCTGGCGTGGGACTATGTTTGGGTGCCATACAGTGGTCACTCCGAGGATAGTTTTATTCACCAGTTCGTCACCGGCTACCACATGCCAGGACTTCTGGCCATGTTCGTCTGGGCGTTGCTGATTTTTATCGGCATCGCTTTCGCACGTGGTGGCGAAGACTGAAAACGGAAGGTTTGGTGTTATCTTTTAAAACACCTATCTCTTTTTTCCAGTAATCTGTCGAGGATGCTGACTTATCGTTTGAAAAAACGAGAGGTCAAAATCTCTCTCCTCATCCTCGCCAGATTTTTGAAAAGAAAAAAACCGTCCAAGTTCGGCCGGTTTTTTTATTGGTTTATTATGCGGCGGCTAATTTGGCCGTGATCGGTAATTCAACGGGTTGATGGCGTTTTAATCGTTTGCTGAAGTTAAGAACAGTAAAGCCTTTGACTTCTTTAGTTTTGCGGTCAAGGCGAAGAATTACATCGTCCGATGTTTCTCGAGAAATATTTTGAGCTGAGGGCTTGCCCTCTGAGAAGTAAAAGACATCAGCCTCTTGATCGTAGAAATAATAAAGTTTCATAGATTTTTAGAAGTTAAATATGCGGTGAGAATAAAGTTACGGGAATTAGTTTTAATCACTATCGCCAGTAACTTATCCTTTTCAATTCTGCCGTATAGAATGAAGACCTGGTTGTCGGATTTGGAAGGCCGGATAAATTTTGGCTTAGCAATTGTTTTGCTTAAGTATTTTTTTAATTTTTTTATTTCTGGATGAAATTCGATAATGTGGGAAAATCGTTCGTGGGTCAGTTCAACAATTCCAAATGGAGAATCAAATCGTTCCATAGATCAAGTATAAAGTAAGGGGCTTAGGTCGTCAACGAGTCTCTTATATTAGCTGTATTATTTTTCTAATCCCGATTTGAGTTTGACGCTGTCTGGCAGTTTTTCGTAGAGATCCAAAATCATTTTTTCAATACTGGCCGGGCTGGGGACCCGGCTAAACACGAAGCGTTCGGTTTCACCCGCGGTCTGGACATAGACATTGCCATAGTCGAGAAATGTCCCAAATAAGCCGGTGACTTCGCTCGTCACGTCTTCGATTCGGCTTAAGTGCAATTCCGAAATGCGCCGATTAATGAGCGAGTCTTGAGTTATGTCCACGATCCGTTCATTAGTGATGATTTGGATGTTCAAATAATACATGACCAAAATGATTAATAGCCCCAAGACCAGAAGCATTAAATAAACGCTTTTAATCAAATTGACCCAATTCACGTAAGGATCAGTTTTCAGCGCTGGCGCGTAGTTATTGATTGCCCAATCAGCCAATAATAAGATAGCCGCAAATAAAAGCCAAGCTAAGAAGCGGAAGAAAAAGACTAGCCAGTGCTCGCGCACGACCAGGCAGATTTTTTCATCTGACTGCTGACCGGGAAACATAACTGGGTTGGACCAATTCAATTTCATAGCTTAAATTCTAAAATTTTATATTACTTAGATTGCTAATCGCAGCCGCGTATAGACCTGCTGTGATGATCAAGTATAAAAGTGAAACGATAATAGCCAAAATTTTGTTGCGGCCGAAGCGTAGGAGAGCATAAAGTGCCAACAGGCTATACAACACAAATCCAGCCATGATGATGTAAAAAATCAAAGAAACGGTACTCGAGAGAATGGTGTTGGATTGAGAGACTAGATACATTAGAGTAAGGTTGGATTCTTGGATTTTTGAGGAGTTTTTTTCCCGCCAGAGGCGGGTCCGCCATTGGCGGACATATGATCATAAGCGGCTGGCGTAGCTACGCGACCCTTAGGAGTGCGGGCAAGAAGACCGAGACGCAGAAGATATGGTTCATAAATATCTTCGATGGTGCCTGAATCTTCCGAAGTGGCAGCTGCCAGTGACGAAATACCAACCGGGCCGCCGGCGAATTTTTCTATTAAGGCTTCCAGGATCCGTCGGTCATTATTATCAAGCCCGAGTTCATCCACCTCAAGCATAATTAAGGCTTGGCGCGCTACGTCCTTATCAATTTTGCCTGAAGCTTTAACTTGGGCAAAGTCACGCACGCGTTTCAGCAGGCGATTGGCGATTCTGGGTGTACGTCTGGCGCGTTTGGCAATTTCATTTTTACCAGTTGCATCAATGCTAATGTTTAAAATTTTAGCAGCTCGGGCAATAATTTTTTCGATTTCATCCTCTTCATAATAATCCAAGCGATAAGTCATGCCAAACCGGTCCCGAAATGGGCCGGTCAAAAGCCCGATCCGGGTCGTGGCACCAATCAAGGTAAATTTCGGCAGGTCCAGGCGCAAGGCTTTGGCCCCAGCGCCTTTGCCTAAGACAATGTCTAGGCAATAATCTTCCATAGCCGGGTATAAAATTTCTTCTACAGTTTTGTTCAATCGATGAATTTCATCAATAAACAAAATATCATTTTCTGATAGATTGGTCAGAAGGGAAGCTAGGTCACCAGCTTTTTCAATGGCTGGTCCGGAAGTGATTTTGATATTAACTCCGACTTCGTGGGCAATAATATGGGCAAGGGTAGTTTTGCCAAGGCCAGGTGGGCCGTAGAGGAGTAAATGTTCCAAAGTTTCTTTTCGCCCGTGAGCCGCGTCAATCAAGATTTGCAAACTTTCTTTGATTTTTTCTTGGCCGACATATTCTGCTAATTTTTGCGGCCGCAAAGTTGCTTCAAACAGAGTTTCGTCTGATAACGAAGTTGGATTGACAATATCCAGATCAGTTGTTGTGTCTTGGTTTATCATTAAGCTTATCTTAATCCAAGTATACCACGTATTGGTATTCAAACCACGAACTCGCCGTGCGTGTAGATGATTTTTTCTTGGCCGTTTTTGAGGTGAGCTGTGACAGTCCGAGGGCTGGTGGAAATGATATCTGTGTGGACTGAAGAGTCATTGAAACCTAAATGTTCGGCTTGTTTTTTGGTGAGCTTGGCCACATTCCCGGCATAAGTGTCGCGATAAGACATACCAAGGGCCAGATGAGTGTTGCCATGAGGTCCGCCCATGTTTTCGTCAAACAGGGTTTCAGCCATAAATTTGGTGATCCTCGAGAAGCGGCGGTCAGTGAGTGAGTATTCACCAATTTTGTCAGCACCCTCTGTGGCAATCATTTCTTTCAGAAGTTTTTCATTTGATTTAGCACGGCTTTTGATCACGCGGCCGTTGTTAAACCACAGCTCAATGCCTGTAATCTTATGGCTGTAGCGATAGAGAGGCTGGTTAAATCGAATCCAGCCTTGTGTACCACGCCAGTCCGGCGAAGTAAACAGTTCAAAGCTCGGAATGTTCCGGCCGCTACCGCCCAGCCAGTTGCGCTTTTCTCCAAGTTTAATCCAAAGGTCTACGTCTGGCCCGACCACATGCAAACGGTCGGTTTTTGGCGCAAGCTTATTTAATTTTATGCGATAATTTTCCAAGTCCCGATAAACTTGTTTCCATTTGCCAATCGGGTCGGTTTGATCCAAAAAACAAGCTTTAATAATCTGGTCCCAATATTCCTCTTCTGACAACCCAGCCTCACGAGCCATAGCTGATGTGCCGTAAAGCGCGATAGTCCAGGTGAATTTTCCTTGCCATTCTTTTTCATGACGCCAATCCATGAAAGGTTTGAGGGCGACACCTCGCCGCATAATTTTTTTTGGGTCCACACCTTTGAGCGCGTGGGGATCGGCGGTGGAGAGCAGAAAAATCGAATGATCCATCTGCTCAACCAGACCCTTGAGGTATTTGGCTGGAAAAAAATCCAGCTGATGATCTTCAGCATTTTCATAAAAATATCGGTTGTGGCTTAAGTTTCGCCGTTTATCACCCTGCTCATCATCTGGAGAATAATGAGGAATGACATGTCCGCCGGCATCCAAAACCGCGTTGCACACTGCCAGAAAAAGCGGACCCGCGGATTCATTAGCGCTGACCCGCACCACGTCTCCTTTTTTGATTCCAGTTCCGCCACCCAAGGCGAATTCGACCAGAACTTTAGCGTAACGATCAAGAATTTTTCTGCTCGGTTGGTAATTTGGCATAAAGTTTATTGGGTTTGGGATAATGTTTCTGGGGTATCGTGATGAAATTGAGCCGGAGGCAGATAAACACTTTTAAAGGTTTGGTCTGTGGTTTGGTTGTTTAATGTCACGTGTCTGGTCCAAATAGCTTTCATTGACCCGTCTGGTTTTTTGTCATACTGATTTGGGCCTTCAAACGTCACCACTCGATTATCTTTGGTGCCAAAGAAATCAAAAAACAATTTTTTCCCTTCAATCCGGGTGCGGATAAGCATAACGCTTGGCAAATTGTTAATAAATTTAAGATCTGACGAGCCAGGATAAATTGTTGCATCAGTGCCTTGTGGAGCATAATATTGTACCGCAAACGAGTGATTCCGTCTAGCCGTAATTGGTAAGCCTGCATTCATGGCTGCTCGAAAGGTTGTAGATGAAACTTGGCATAAGCCCCCTCCGAATTCTGGAGTCACTCCTTCTGGCTTAATTACTAGTTCTGGTAAAAAATCGTGATCACCATCAACTTCTCCTAAATATTTATTAAATGAAAATTCCGCGCCTGGTTGAATAATTAGGCCGTTAAATCTAGCAGCTCCAACAGTAATATTATGAATCCGGTTGCTGGGCGAACCTGAAAAATTAGATTGACCAGTAGCAACCAGTTCTTTAATTCCCAGAGCGTTGGTGTCAGCGAGGGCAATTTTTGGTCTGGAAACCAATACGGGCAAATAAATATCATTGCTATTTTGGAGCAGCAAATTTTTTAGAGCGTATAAATCCAAAGCCTGGCCGTTTTGTCCTGGGTCAAATTGGATGGCCTTATTATTTTCAATTATCAAAGACGCATCTTTGGCTGGCTGGTTTATTTTTTCGGTGATATCCTCGATGTTAGTAATAGTTTCTGGACTAAATAGGCGTTCTAATCCATTAAGACTAGAGCCCATGACAGCCGCTTGAGTAAGTTGCAAAAGGTCAAAGTCATTGCGGATAAAGACCGCAGGCGTTGTTTGAGCGAAAGTTGTCGGTATATCCCATTGCTTATCATTAAATGAAACAGTTTTAGCTTTGACAAAAGATCCTGGAATAAGCAGTAAGCAGGAGATAAAAAATAATTTATTTAGTTTGGATAATGACATCGCGGATATTTTTTGGTTTTACTTTGAAAGTGATTAATATATCGCACTGCTTTTGCATCTTCGGAAATTTATCCACCCATTCGATTAGTATAATATTTTCGTAGCCCAGGATCTCATCCAATCCCAGATTGGTTAATTGTTTTGGTTTTTGCAAACGATAAAAGTCCAAATGGTAGAGTTTGCCTTGTTTGATTGGGTATTCGTGGCGCAAGACAAATGTTGGGCTGCTGATCTTATGAATATTAAATTGTCTGGCAAATGCTTTAACAAAGGTTGTTTTTCCGCTTCCCAAAGGGCCAACAAGACCAATGATTGCTGGGCGATTTTTTAGCTGCTTGCCTAATTCTAAAGCGATTTTTTTTACACCAGCTTGGTCTAAATTAGAGTATTTAAGCATACATTATTGTAGCATTTTGACCGAGTTGACGAGAAGAGCGAAACCTATTATAGTACTATGATTATCTGCAAAGGAATAATTGATAACCATGGATCAAATCCAACAAACGATTAATAAAATTTCACAAAGTTCAACGATTTTAATCGTTGCTCCTGGCAACAATGGCGATAGTTTAGCCGCATCTTTGGCTTTGCAGGCATTTTTGAAAAAACTTGAAAAAGAAGTTACGTTTTTAAGTTACACGGAAGTTTCTAGCCGATTTGATTTTTTGCCGGGGATTGTTGATATAATTCGTCAGATTAATTTGACCAAAAGCCTGGTTATAAATGTGGCGACTAAAAAAACCCAAATGCAGGAACTAAGCTATAAAAAAAATCCCGAGCAGTTGTCAATTTTTTTAAAGCCGATCAGCGGAGAATTTACTCCGGCCGATGTCAGTTTTGATAATTCAAATTTTCCGTTTGATCTTTTGATCCTGATTGGAATCGGTTCGCTGGAACAGCTGGGTGAATTTTATAACCAGAATGCGCAGTTATTTTTTCAAACCCCTATTTTAAATATTGACTTTAAAGCCAGCAATGAAAATTATGCACAGTTGAATTTGGTGGATTTGACCACAACTTCTTGTTCTGAAATCATCCTTGATTTAATCAACAAATTTGAAGGAAGTTTGATTGATGAATCAATTGCCACGCAACTTTTGGCTGGGATTATTATTGAGACCAACAGCTTTCAGCATGTCCGGACCACGCCACAAATTTTTCTCAAAGCATCCCAGCTAGTCAGTCTTGGGGCTAAGCAGCAGGAAATTGTTTCACATTTATATAAAAGTAAAACATTGGGTTTGCTCAAACTCTGGGGCAGGGTTCTGGCGCGTCTTAGGCAGGATTTTGACAATCTGCTAGTTTATTCCGCCATCAACCAATCAGATTTGGAAAAATCAGAAGCCAGCGAAGAGGACGCCAATAGTATTATTAAAGAGATGGCAGTACAGCTAAATTTTGCCAAAATTTTCCTCTTTTTAAAAGAAGACACAGACAATTTGACCAGTGTTTTCTGTTCTTCCCAAATTCCGCTTAATTTAAGCTTGATTTTCAGCCAGTACCAGCCTCAAACCATTAACCCTCAAACAATTAAATTTATACTTAATATTGGCGTTAAGGAGGCTGAAAAACAGGTTTTGGAAATTTTGAGCCAAGCAATCGTGAAACTAAAAGGGACGATTTAAAAATTTCTACTTAAATGTTATACTAAATTTAAGTTTTTAAGCTTAATTTTATGCTTTCAGCATCTGATGATAAAGCTATGCGGGTCAAACAGGTGTATAGCGAGCTTGACCGCAAATTTGAAGAAGCAGAAACAGAACGAAAAGCCACTGAACAAAAAATCCCGTATATCAGTCTTTATGGATTTCCAGTTGATATGCAGACTTT
Organism: Candidatus Doudnabacteria bacterium; assembly: GCA_023246005.1. Taxonomy (GTDB): domain Bacteria; phylum Patescibacteriota; class Doudnabacteria; order UBA920; family O2-02-FULL-48-8; genus JAHFJG01. Next base: position 5,415 of record JAHFJG010000011.1, on the reverse strand, counting down.
GAAATTGGTGTCCAAAGACGAGGCTGAAGCCTATAGGGCTATTCCGTTTTATAAAGAAGGTCGCGTCCTCAAATTAGGAATATTAGATTTGAGTGATAGTCTCAAGCCGCTTATTAAGCGTTTGGAGCAAGAAGGGTACGAAGTTGATCCTTATTTAATTTCGGTTTCAAGCTTTCAGCATGCGTTTGAAGGTTTTGCGAAAATAATTTCGACAATCCATAAATCCGATGTGATTAAACTTGTAAGCACGGATTTTAAAATTACTTCGCTGAAGGAATTGGCAGAAAAATTTTCCGCTGTTTCAGCCACGGAAATTATTGAACAAATGTTAGGAGCCGCGCTCCATCTGAACGCATCCGATATTCATATCGAACCTGAATCAGGCACGGTGAAAGTTAGATTTCGAATTGACGGAGTCTTGCAAGACGCCGCTAGTTTGCATAATCAAGTCCACCACCAGTTAGTTTCTCGAATTAAAATTTTATCTAAACTAAAATTAAACGTTACTTCAACCCCACAGGACGGCAGTTTTAGTTTCACTTACGATAATATCCCGATCGATATTCGGGTGTCGGTAATTCCTTCAGCTTTCGGTGAATCAATTGTCATGAGAATTTTGCGGCAAGATAAAGGCAGTTTTAAGTTTGAAGAACTGGGAATAATTGGCTTGGCCAATCAACGAATTTTGCGCGAAATGGAAAAACCAAATGGCATGATTTTGACGACAGGTCCAACTGGTAGCGGCAAAACTACGACTTTGTATGCGATTTTAAATAAACTAAACGAACCAGGGGTTAAGATTATTACTTTGGAAGATCCAGTAGAGTATAAAATCACGGGCATTACTCAGACGCCGATTGACGCCAGAGCCGGCATGACATTTGCCCAAGGCTTGCGCGCAGTTTTGCGCCAGGATCCTGACATTGTCATGGTTGGAGAAATGCGCGATTTAGAAACTGCCGAAACCGCAGCCCAAGCGGCTTTAACCGGTCATATTGTCCTCTCGACCTTGCATACCAACGATGCGCCATCTGCTATTCCGCGCTTGTTAGATTTGGGAGTCAAACCATTTGTTCTGGCTCCTGCCATTAACGCAATCATTGGCCAGCGCCTAGTGAGGAAAATTTGCACTGCTTGTAAAGTCGAGTACAAACTTTCACTAAGACTTGAAGCTCGAGTGGAATTGATTTTGAAATCCATTCCTAAAACTGCAGATATGGAAGTTCCTAAGAAAGTTACAGTTTATCATTCTCCGGGATGTGCGAAATGTAACGGGCTTGGCTATAAAGGACGGTTGGGAGTTTATGAAGTGTTTACTATTAATGATGCAATTGAAAAATTAATTACTAAAGAGGCTACAACCACCGAAATTAGAAATCAGGCCATAGCTGACGGCATGATCACCATGGCCCAAGATGGAATCTTGAAGGCCTTGCAAGGAATCACAGATGTCGAAGAAGTGTTTCGGGTAACAGAGGAATAATATAGATCTCAAAGACCGCCTCGATAAGTAGGCAGTTTTTTGATAGACTTAACTCATGGAATTCAAAAAGAAACTCCTACTCATTGACGGTCATGCCTTGTTCCACCGCGCTTTTCATGCTCTGCCGAACATGACTGGTCCCGGCGGGTTTCCCACTGGCGCGATTTTTGGATTTTTATCCATGCTGTTTAAGGCTTTAGTTGATATTAAACCCACTCACGCGCTAGTGACTTTTGACATTAAGGGTCCAACTTTTCGCGATAAGCTGGCTGCTGATTATAAAGCCACCAGAAAACCAACTCCTGATGAGCTGAATATACAATTGCCAAAACTAAAAGAAATTTTGACAGCGCTAGACATTCCGATTTACGAAAAAGCCGGCTACGAGGCCGATGATTTACTCGGCATCATTGCGCATAAAACGCCCAAAGATGTTTTGAATATCATTGTCACGGGAGATCTTGATCTTTTACAGTTAATCGATAATCATACGCAAATTTATCGATTCAAAATTGGTTTTTCTGATATTCAAATTTTTGATACAGACAAAATGATCGAGGTTTATGGCCTGCATCCATCGCAGTGGGTGGATTACAAGGCGATTCGCGGCGATGCCTCGGACAATATTCCTGGCGTACCTGGGATTGGCGAAAAGGGCGGGTTGGAATTGATCAAAACTTTTGGTTCTTTAAATGGAGTGTATGAAGCCGTTGAGAAAAGATCGGGGAAAATCAAGGTAGGGACTTTGAAAAAACTAGAAGCCGGTAAAGCCAAAGCATATTTGTCGCAGAAACTGGCTTATATTGATCAGAAAGGAGATTTGTCCGCCGGAGGCGGGTCCTTGCCGGCCGGGCAGGCGGGCGCCTCTGGCGGAGATTTTGATTTTGACCAATGCGAACTTGGCCACTATAATCAGGATAAAGTTATTGAGCTGTTACACGCTTTAGGAATTAAAGCCTTGATTCCCAGGCTTCCCAAAAATGAAAAAAATCTCTTCTAAAGATCAAGCATTGATCGCAGCTTATTTGCTCAATCCCGGCCAGCGTAATTATGAGGTCGGAGATTCTGGTTCGTGGGCGCGTCTGGCTCGACAGCTCGAAGAAAAAAAATTGATGCGGATTTTCCAAGAGATTGAACTGCCATTGATGCAAGTGCTGAAGAATATGGAAGGGCGCGGAATTAAGCTTGATCTGGCTTGGCTTATTGATTTATCAAAAAAATTAGGCAAACGGATTGATCAGCTGATTAAGCAAATTCATAAACTGGCAGGCATTGAGTTTAATATCTCATCGCCAAAACAGTTGCAGGAAGTATTGTTTGAAAAGTTGCGAATCCCCACAGAGAATCTTAGGAAAAATAAAAAATCTGGCGGGGTTTCTACCGCCGCAGGAGAGCTTGAGAAAATGCGGGGCTTGCATCCGATTATTGAGCTGATTTTTGAATACCGGGAATTAACCAAGCTAAAATCAACTTATGTCGATCCACTGCCAGAGTTAGTTTCCAAGTCTGATCACCGTTTGCATACCAGCTACAGTCAAACCGTAGCCGCCACTGGTCGGCTGTCATCTTCTAATCCAAATTTGCAGAATATTCCGATTCGCTCGGATCTCGGCAACCAGGTCCGCAAAGCTTTTATCGCAGAAAAAGGCAATATCTTGCTGTCTTTGGATTATTCACAAATCGAGCTGCGCATTGCCGCATCGCTTTCAGGGGATCTAGAAATGATCAAGATTTTCCAGCACGGCCAGGATTTTCATAGCGCGACTGCTGCTCGAATTTTTGGTGTAAAAGAAGCAGACGTGACTCCGAGCCAAAGACGCGATGCAAAAACCATCAATTTCAGCATTCTTTATGGCGTGTCGGCTTTTGGATTATCCGAGCGTTCGGACATGCAGCGCGCCGAAGCTGCTGAGTATATCAAAAAATACTATGAAGCCTTCCACCAGCTCAAAGCCTATATCGCGAGCTTGATTCAGTTAGTTCACAAGGATGGACTCATGACCAACCCGCTGGGTCGGATTCGATATTTTCCAGATATCCATTCATCGAATTTTGCTATTCGAAGCGCAGCCGAGCGCCAAGCCGTCAACATGTCGATTCAGTCATTGGCAGCGGATATAATGAAAATGGCCATGATTGAAATAGAAAAAGAAATCCCGGAAGCGAATATGTTGTTGTCAGTTCATGATGAGTTAGTGTTTGAAGTTAAAAAAGATAAAGCCGGAAAATATGCCAAACTGATTAAGAAAATTATGGAATCAGTTTATAAATTAAAAGTGCCAATCGAAGCTGATGCGAAAATTGGAGAAAATTGGGCAGAGATGTCCGCCATAGGCGCCCGCCTGCCCGGCCGGCAGGGATCCGCCTCCGGCGGAGAGAACACAAAATCATGAGCTTAAAGGATACACCACTAGGAATGCCAGAACAATTTAACGTTATTGTTGAAATTCCCAAAGGCTCGCCAGACAAGATTGAATACAATGAAGATAAAGATGAAATGTATGTGGACTTCGTTTTTAAAAAAGGACTCACATTTATTTATAATTATGGATTCATTCCCCATACTTTGGCAGGAGATGGAGACACCGTAGATGTAGTCCTGCTGGGCGATAAGCCAATTCCGTCAGGCAGTGTTGTCTCGGCTCGGCCGATTGGGATTGTGAAAATGCTGGATCGCGGAGTACCAGACGATAAAGTCATCGCGGTTTTGGCTGACGAGCCGAATTGTCAACTGAACCTGGAAGAATTTAAAAAGTTTTATGCTGAAGTCGCGAAACAAAAGCAAAAGACCATTGAGATAACTGGTTTTGAGGATAAAGATCAGGCGATTGAAGCTATAAGAAAAGCAATGAAATGATATGAGTCAGCAAGACATCAAAGCTGTAATCTTTGACATTGACGGGACTTTGAGTCAAAAGAATTCATGGTGGGAATTGGCCGAAGGATTTGGGGCTACTAAAGAAGAAAGCATCGGTATCTATGAAGATAACTTATCAGGCAAGCTTACTCAGCCAGAAGCTGGTGCTAGAGTTTTAGAAATGTGGACGAGAAAAGGCCCTGTTTCCAAAGAAAAATTTACAAAAATTCTTTCCGCAATTCCTCTAAGAGATGAATCCTTGGAAGTAGCCGGATATTTAAAGAGTAAAGGCATGCTTATTTGTCCGATTACAGGTTCTAATGAAATTTATGCAGAGCTTGTGGCCAAGAAAATAGGCGCTGATGATTTTTATGCTAACGCCAAACTTTTTTGGGATGATAAAGGTAATCTTAAAGATTTTAGTTATGAAATTAATCAATCAGATATAAAGCTGAAACAATTTCACGAGTTTTGTCAAAAATTTAATTTAAAACCAGAAGAATGTATACCAGTGGGTGACAGTTACAACGACTACGAATTGTTTAGAATTACGGGCCGGGGCATTGCGATTAGAACCCAATATGAAGACAAGGTTTTAGAAGAACTCGCTTGGAAAGTGGTTAATAACCTTTCGGAGATAAAAGAGATAATAAAATAAAAAAACCGCCCTCTTGGGTGGCTTTTGTTATTTTATTTTAGCGACTAGCTTGGCCAATCTGGATTTCTTTCGCGAGGCATTATTTTTATGGATAATGTGCTTTTTCGCGGCTTTATCAAGACTTGCGAATGCGGCGGATAAAGCTTGGGCCGCATCAGATTTACTGCCAGCAGTGGCGAATTTGCGAACCTGCTTAGTAGCTTTGCGAATCGCTTCCAGCGTCTTAAGGTTCACGACTCGGCGTCGGATGTTCTGTCTAGCAGCTTTAATGGCGGACTTAGTATTGGGCATATGAGAGAATTATGAATGATGAATTATGAATTAGGAATCAAAGAGGAACTCATAATTCCTGATTCGATATTCCTAATTCGGCTTACAATGCGACACACCCCAGTTAGCCTTGAAATAATAGCAGAT
>JAHFJG010000037.1 GCA_023246005.1 Candidatus Doudnabacteria bacterium | reverse complement strand
GAGGAGGTGGTGGTTCGAGTTATATCGGCGGCGTTACCGGCGGCTCTACCCAAGCGGGCAACCGCCAAAATGTCGGTGGTGGAGGTGCTGCCAACTATATTGCCGGAATTGGACTAGGTGGCATAGGCCAGGTAGGGCAAAACTCCTTCGCGCCAGGCGGCAACGGCCGTGTGGTTATTTCCTTCAACTAATAATGGAAAAATCCGAGGCATGGAAGAGAATAAATAAATTGCAAAAAGAAAAAGTCCGCAGATTTTTGCGGATTTTTTTGCTACTGAGTGTCAATTATTAACTTTTTTATGGCAACCTGATCACCTGACCGACGGTAATTAAACCTGATTTCTGTAAATTAGGATTAACGGCAATAATGTCATCAACCGTAATATTAAAGGACTGCGCGATGCTGGCCAAGGTATCGCCGTTCTTGATGGTATAAATTTTATTTGGCACCTTGCTTGTGGTGGCTTGGGGAATTTTCAAAACTTGTCCAGAATGTAAAATGTAAGGCTCGTTTAAATTATTGATTTGGGCAATCGAATCCCAGCGAACATTGTATTGCTGGCTGATATTAAACAGAGTATCACCGGCTTTGACCGTATATTGGGTAAAGTCTGGTTTGGCTGGAGACGGGGCTGGGGTTGTCACCATAGTTGCCGCTCCTAAGACCTCTTTTTGTTGTATAATCGCGGCAGTTGTCTTATTATTAGAGATAGAAGTGTCTTTTTTCGGCCAAAGATTGACTGTTAAGATGATACTGCCAACCAAAAAAAATATCCCAGCTGTAGCAAGTCGGATATCCCGCCTGGTATGCGGGGTAATCTGGGCTCGTAGTTCGGGTGACAAGTGGGGTTTTATATATTTCATCTCTCAAATTTGGTTTTTCTAATCCAATTTTACGATAATAAAAATCATATGTCAAAGACGACTGAAACCCAAGCCAAAAGCAGGATTGAAAAACTCTCAAAACAGGTTAATGATCTAAGATTTCGTTATCATGTATTGGATGATCCGACTGTAACCGACGAAATTTATGACTCGTTAACTCATGAGTTGATCGCTCTGGAGCGGAAATATCCACAGTTCAAACTGAAAAATTCACCCACCCAACGTGTGGGCGGGTCAGCTTTAGGTAAATTTGAAAAAGTCACGCACAAACAGCGGATGTTATCGTTGAATGACGCTTTTTCCGAAGATGAGGTCAGAGAATGGCAGGAGCGGATCCAAAAATTGCTGCCAGATGCGAAGTTTGATTATTTTTGCGAGGTTAAGTTTGATGGATTAGCCATTAGCCTGCGTTATGAGAAGGGCGAATTGGCGATTGCAGCAACCAGAGGCGATGGATTTGTAGGAGAAAACGTTACAGAAAATATTAAGACAATCCAATCCATTCCTTTGGAGCTGACCATTACGAAAGATTTTGAAGTTCGTGGTGAAGCGATCATGACCAAGCAAGTTTGGGAAGATTTAAACAAGCAGCAAGAAGCAGAAGACAAGCCCTTGTATGCCAACACGCGCAATGCCGCAGCCGGATCCATCCGCCAGCTTGATCCTAAGATTACAGCCAGCAGAAAATTGCAGTACTATGCCTATGATATTGTAAATTCTGATTTAGAAACTCACGAGGATGTCCATAAAAAATTAAAAGATTACGGATTCCGAATTTCGAATTACCAAAAGCGAGTAAAAAATTTGGCTGAGGTCAAAAAGTTTTATGACGAAGTGGCCAAGGCACGCGACCATTTGCCCTTTGGCATAGACGGTATTGTAGTATCTGTTAACAATCTTTCAACATTCAAGCGTTTAGGTGTAGTGGGCAAGGCGCCGCGGGGCATGGTGGCTTACAAATTTGCACCACAGCAAGCGACAACAGTAGTTGAGGATATTACCGTACAGGTCGGCCGTACAGGTAAGCTTACGCCTGTAGCTCATCTGCGTCCCGTGTTTGTAGGCGGTACGACTGTTTCAAGAGCAACTTTGCACAACCAGGATGAAATTAAGCGTTTAGATGTCCGGATTGGCGATACAGCGGTTATTCAGCGAGCAGGCGATGTGATTCCTGACGTGGTTGAGGTTTTGCCCAAGCTTCGAACCGGCAAGGAAAAGAAGTTTATCATGCCAAAGGTTTGTCCTGTATGCAAAATTTCGGTGGAAAGGCATGGTGTGGATTGGTTTTGTGTTAATCAACGGTGTCCGACTAGAAATATTCGAGGCATGGAGCATTTTGTTTCCGCTTTTGATATTTATACTGTGGGACCTAAGATTTTGAAACGGTTTAAAGACGAGGGCTTGATTTCCGATGTCGTGGATTTGTTTAAGCTCAAAAAAGAAGACATCCAGTCGCTCGAACGGTTTGGCGAGAAAAGTGCGGAGAATATTGTTAACTCAATTGCCGAACACAAAAAAATTACTTTGCCGAAATTTATTTACGCCCTGGGCATTCCGCATGTGGGAGAAGAAACCGGATTTGATTTGGCGCAAAGGTTTGGATCAATCGAAAAAATAATGGACACCTCGATTGAAGAGATTAACGCTATCCCAAACATCGGGGAAGTGGTCGCTAAATCAGTGTTTGATTGGTTTGCCAACAAAGCTAATAAGGAGCTGGTCAAAAATTTGATCAAAGCCGGCGTCAAGATTGAAACTATCAAAATTAAAACTACTCCGCTGACTGGCAAATCAGTTGTCGTCACAGGTTCGCTTGATTCTATCAGTCGCGAAGAAGCCAAAGAAGCGGTGCGAGCCGCGGGCGGCGACTGGGTCAGTTCAGTTTCGAAAAACACCGACTACGTGGTCGTTGGTGAAAATCCTGGCAGTAAAGCCGCCAAAGCCGAAAAACTCGGCGTGAAAATAATCGATGAAAAAGAATTTCTTTTGTTGCTGGGACGAAAATAAGGTGCTAATATATTAACATGACCGTAGAAGAAGTGAAGGATAAAATCATCCCTATTTTAAAACAATCCGGCATTGAGTATGCAGGTGTTTTTGGCAGTGTGGCAAGGGGTGAAGCGAGGGCTGATAGTGATATTGATATTCTTATAAAATTTAGTGGCCCGGCGACTTTTGCCGCTTATCTCCGGCTTGACGACAGCCTGCGCAACGTTCTGAATCACGAGATTGATTTAGTCACAGAGGGAGGGGTTAATAAATTTTTGCGACCTCAAATTGAACGGGACCTCAAGCTGGTTTATGGACAAAGATAAGGTATATCTTGAAGAAATTAAAGAATTTTGCCAAAAAGTCATTGGTTTTACGTCAGAGGTAACTTACGATCAGTTTGTATCTGATGAAAAATTACAATTTGCTATCGTTAAGCTTGTAGAGAATATCGGTGAAGCATCGAAGCGACTCTCTGATCAAGGGAGATCAAACTATCCCGACGTTGATTGGAAAAAAGCCATGGCTATGCGCGACCGACTTGTCCATGATTATATGGACGTTGATTTGGCTATTGTTTATGATGTCGCGACAAACGAAGTCCCTAAGTTATTACAAAATTTGATTAAATAACTTTCGTCAAATGAAACAAAAAACTAAAATCAGAGAGAGAGAGAGAGAGAGAGAGTAAAAGCGGCTTCACCCTCATTGAACTACTCGTCGTCATATCCATAATTGGCCTTTTGGCCTCGATTGTTTTGGTGGCGTTGAATACTGCTAGAGCCAAAGCTCGTGATGCCAGGCGAAAAGCTGACTTAAGACAGGTCGTTATGGCTTTGAATTTATATTATGATGCCAACGGTTTTCTGCCTGGTAACGCGGACGGTTGGTGCACTTATTTTAATAATTCGGTTTGGGGATTTAGTGGAAGTTCCATGCCCGCGCCCCTGATTACTCAGTATTTAGCAAAGGTTCCTCTTGATCCGGCAGGCAAAGATTTATATTTATACTACAACACAGGTAACGTTGCGGGAAAATTTACCTTAGCAACCAATTTGGAATCTGAACTTGGAAATGCGGTAACGCTGTGCGGGATTGTATTTAATTATTCCATAAGTCAGTAAACTTGGAACGTGGGATATTAGAAGAAAACGATTTTTTGAAATTGTTGGGAAAATGAAGTATACTATGGATAATATTAATCATTCCTATTATGTTTAATGAAAGACGGTTTGGTCCATTGACACATTCTGAACGTACTGAAGCGCAGAAAAAAAGAGTTTCTGACATACAATTTCAAATGGAAGGCGGCGAAACACAGTGGCGCGCAAAATATGAAGACGATTCTGTCAGCGGTTGGGAGAGTACAGGGCATGGGGCGTTGAGCGGGAAAGCTCAAGAAGAGATAAGAAAACAAAAATTAGCAGATTTTGAAAAAGAACAACGTTTATAGACAAAGCGCCGCGATTGCGGCGTTGTTCTTTTTGGAGTAAAATTATCACAGCTAGCCTATGGAGGATATCATGCTGCCAGCACCCGTGCGGGGAATTTTGCGGTTGATCTATTTTTTGTACATCCTGTTAGTCGGCCTTGTGATGTTCGTGGCTTGGAGCCGACCGACGCGTTGGCCGAAAAGACTCTCGGAATGGTTCAAGCTCTGGCCTGCATGCTGGCGTGATTCGGAGTTGGGACAGGGTTGACGCTACAGAAGTTTGTGGCGTTTTTTTATTCCTTGCCAAGCCGATGTTACAATTGCAGCAATTAGGGTTACCTTTGGGATTTCGGAGTAGAGTAGAATGGTGGCAGAAAGATATTAACGCCGCCAACTATGAAAACAAGAAAAGTTCGCTCTACCCAAGAAAC
>JAHFJG010000010.1 GCA_023246005.1 Candidatus Doudnabacteria bacterium | reverse complement strand
AATTTCAGACAAAATAATTTCATCTGCTCTCACCAGCGAATCGACAAATTCGGAAAATAAAGCTTTGGTCCGATTCCTATGATGCGACTGGAAAACCGTCAAAATTTTTTTCTTAGGGTAGAATTCCTTGGCCGCCGCAATGGTCTGTTCAACTCCGGCTGGATGATGAGCATAATCAGAGATCACGGGTTTACCTTGCAACTCTCCGACAACTTCAAATCGCCGCCAGATTCCAGCATAATCCTGGAGGGTCTTTTGGATCACTTTGATCTTGACTCCGAGCTTGATCGCGGCCAAAGTCGCTCCGAGAGCGTTAGAAATGTTAAACAAGCCTGGTACGTGAAGTTCAAAACTCCCGATTTTCACATCATCATAATGCAAATCAAATATTTGTTTATTGTTATCTGTTATCTGATTGATGGCTTGCAAATCCGCATAATGATGGATGCCAAAAGTGAATTTGTGGCAAGCAGCATGCTTGCAGACATCTACGGTATTATGATCATCCGCGTTATAAATCAAAATTCCGTCTTTGGGCAGTAATTTGATATATTCTAGAAAAGCTGATTTGATATCATCCAAATTTTTATAATAATCCAAATGATCCAAAGCAATATTCGTTACCACAATCATCTTTGGCTTATTTTCCAGCATCTTACGGCGGTATTCGTCAGATTCAGCCACAAAGTACTGGCCGTTTCCTAATCTCACATTGGCTTTGAATTTTTCAGTCTCATTCTTGGGACTTAAGATTGATCCGATCAAAACAGTTGGATCCAAATCAGCATGATCGAGTATCAGGCCTAACAAAGCCGTTGTGGTTGATTTGCCATTTGTGCCAGTGACTCCAATTCCAAATTTGTCCTGCATCAACTCTCCTATCGCTTCGGCTTGAGATAATTTTTCAGCTCTGAATTGATCTAAATCTTGCAGTGGCACGGCTTGCGAGTAAATCACCAAATCCGGTTTATCTGGTAAATTTTCAGGATTAGGACCAATTGAAACTTGTATCCCGAGTTTTTGTAACTCTTCTGTTATCTGCGATTGTTTGAGATCTGATCCAGAAACTTGCTTGCCCATGCTCAAAAAAAGGCGAGCCAAGCCCGAGACGCCAATGCCGCCGATACCCAAACAATAGATATTTTTTGCATCTTTAATCGTCATGCTGTGACTTCTGCTTGTTGAGATAAGACTGATGATTCAAATTCAGCAATTAATTTTTTTATTTCCGGGATCGCCGCTTCACCTGCCCTTCTGCCTTCCTCATAGATTTTTTCCAAACTCCTAAGTTCAACTTTTCCGAAATGTTTGACATTCGGTTCAATCATCAAATCGCAAGCCACGTGTGATTCGTCCCATTGCTCGGAGATTTCAAACGAATGATCAATGGCTTTGGACAAAACCGACATGACTCCTGGAATTTTTATGTCCTTTGCTTCTAAAACATCTGATTGGGTATCTATGCGAAACAACAGCCTAGGGGATAATTTCGGAATTACTTTTTCGCGAATAAATTGCAGACCCATCAATCTAGTCAAAAATCTATAGCCGCGCCAAATCGGCATTCTTTTTTCGTAAATAAATTTTGTGGCCGCCAAATTTATGCCAATCACAATATCAGCGCCTAACTGTTTGGCCGGCAATGTCGGCACGATATTAACCAAGCCGCCATCGACCAAAACTCGCCCTTCGGAAACCATAGGCTCCAACAAACCTGGTATTGCGACAGAAGCCTTAAAAGCTTTATTTATGTTTCCTTTGGACAAAGTTACAAGTTCCCCGGTATTTAAATCAGTTGCAGAAAACGCAAGCTTAACTGATTGAATGTCTTCAAAATTCAGTCCCCTAGTAATTACATTGAGTTCTTTGTTCATGTGATCGTTATGTAAATGGAACAAGCCGCCTTTGGCGTTTTTTGTTGACCACAACCGCAAAAGTTTTGGAAAAGTCAGCTCATGGATAAAAATTTTAAGCTTGTCCATGGTCCCGACTGCGAAACTTGCGGCAATTATGGCGCCAGACGAACATCCGACAATAATATCGATTGGAATGCGATGTTCGCGCAAAACTTCCAGCACCGCAATGTGCGCAATCGCCCGCCCAGAAGCTCCGGATAAAGCAATGCCAATTTTTGGACGATTATTGAGCATGGGTTTTGATGATAATTTCGGCCAAGCGGCGAGCTGCATCTGTGGGAATGATTGCAGAAATATTTTCCCCCAGCGCTTCTGTAAATTTTAAATCAAACTTAAGTTTATTAATTATACGATTAAGATTGTCTGAAGTCGCGTCTGTGCCTGTCAGGACTATCGCAGCATATAAGCTTGCTAATATCTTAGCATTTTCTTCCTGATGCGTCTTAGGCATCGGGATGATTATTGCTGCCTTGCCAAGCGCCGAAAGCTCGGCAATCGTCGAGAGGCCTGCGCGAGCAACGACCAAATGCGCCATTTGCAAAATCGAAGCATATTCCCTAAACGGAATCAATTCAATCGCATGATAATTCTCGTGTTTAAAATTAATGATATTTTTGCCTTTACCGGTTTGGTGAATCACCTGATGCGCTTTCACCAAATCAGGCAATATTTCTGACAACAATTGATTAATTTGAGCCGAGCCAGTTGCACCTCCAAGAATCAGCAAAATCGGCAAACTTTCGTGAAGATGGAAAAAAAATTTGGCTGAATTATTTTTGATCAGCAAATCCGGCCTGACCGGATTTCCCACCCATTCTGCGGCTGGTTTGAGATTGTTCGGATCCATGCCAGAGCCGGAATAAAATTGCTTACTGGTTTGTTCAAACGCTGTGGTAATTTGATCAGCGACCGGAGCAATTAATCTGTTGGCCAAACCGACTCTGGCATCTTGTTGGTGAATCACAATTTTTACTTTTTTAATTTTCGCAGCCCAGCAAATCGGAACAGAGACAAAACTGCCGGCAGCAAACACGACATCAGGCTTGAATTGCTTGATAATGAACCAAGCTCGAATGAATCCCGCGACAAAAATAAACGGTTCAAATAAATTTTTTATTGAGAAATAACGCCGCCATTTGGCAGCTGGGATTGAAATAAACTTAAATCCAGCGTCAGTTACCATAATAGACTCTGGACCTCGTTTGGTGCCCACAAATAAAAATTGTGTCCGGGGTTCAAGTTTTTTTATTTCCAGGATCACAGCCAGAATGGGAGTTACAGGGCCACCGCTACCGCCGCCGGCTAGTAATATTTTCATAATTTATCTTTCGCAATCCTGACGAAAGTCAGGATCTTGTTTTAAGATGCTGAATCAAGTTCAGCATTGCGCTGACACTTGTAGAATAAATTTCGACCGTTTCCTCAGCAGCTTTTTTCCAATTAAACAAATCTGCGCGCTTGAGAGCCAGGTTGGCTAATTCTTCCAGCCTTTCCGGTCGTTTCAACAAACTAAATAACACATCAGTCATATTTTCCAAATTATTTGGATCAAAGTATTCCGCGCCCTGGCCCAATACTTCCCGCAAAGCCGGAATATCGGAACAAGCAATGGGCACGCCGCAAGCTGACGCTTCCAAGGCAGTCAGGCCAAATCCTTCCATCAGAGAGGGCAAAACAAACAATTCAGCTGCATTGTAAAGTAAATTCAAATCTTCGTCACTGACTCTTCCCAGCATTTTGATCCTATTTTGATTTCTGATATCTGTTATCTGACTTTTGATTTCCGGATAATTTGGATCTGGACTGCCGGCTAAAACTAGCTGTAAGTCAAAGCCCTGATCAAGCAAGCGATCAAAAGCCTTAGCAAGCATGGGCAGATTTTTATATCTGCGCCATACTCCGACGTACAGCAAATATGGTTTGTTGATGTTAAATTTTTTAGAAACTTGCTGGAAAGCTTCATCCTTGCCAAGCATTTTATAGGCCTGATTATGGCCCTCATAAACAACTAAAATTTTTTTCTCATCAACGCGAAAGTGCTGTAAAATTTGTTTTTTGGTTGATTCTGAAACTGTAATAATTTTTTTGGAATTCGTGATTGCTGCATTAAATACCATATAATAAGCCAGTCTATGAAAAAAATGTGATGGCTTTTTTCCAGGAAACAAGGTGTGAGTTAAATCATGAATGGTCACCACAAACGGCTGGCGATAAAAAATCGGCACATTGAAATGCGGAAAGTGAACTAGATCAAGATTTTCTTTTTTTAAAATTTCTGGGAGTCTTAACTGTTCAGCCAAAGAATAGTGCCTGATGCCGGTTATGACAATTTTTTGGCCAAACTGCTTGTAGTCTTCCGATTGCTCTGTGTCTCTAAAAAATAAAACATACTGGTTTTTTTTTCCGCCGGAGGCGGATCCGCCTTTGGCGGAATCCTGGCTTAAAATTTCGTGCGAAAGATCACTAATGTATCGGGCAATTCCCGATCCGCCGCCCGCCATACGCAAATCTAATCCGATCTTCATAGCTTTCCTTTCTGAAACTCGAGATATTTCTCGTCAACAAAATTTTTAATCTTTTGCTGAAAAAATTTTTTGCTAAATTTTTCCGCATGTTCGCGCAGCTTCAAGGGATCAAATTTGGTTACATCAAAATTCTTTAAGGCTTCCATCAGAGAATCGGCGGTTTGTTCGTTAAAAAACATTCCTGTTATGTTTTCCTTCACCATTTCTTTCGCCCCGCCGGCTTTAAAGGCAATTACTGGCGTACCGCAAGCATTGGCTTCGATCAAAACAATTCCCGCGTCCTCTTCGGCCGCAAACACAAACGCTCTAGCTTCCGAATAAAGCCGGCGCAAGTCTTCATCTAACACGCGGCCTAAAAACTCAATGTTCGGCTTTGATATTTGTTTAAGCTTTTCCATGTGCGTGCCTTTTCCAGCAATCTTTAAAGGCCAGCCCAGGCGGTTAAAGGCTTCAATAATCGCTTCCACTTTCTTATAGGGCTCAAGCCTGGAAGCGGTAAAAAAATAATTTTTTTTCTCACCTAGAGGCTTGAAAAAATCCGTGTCGACAGGCGGATAAATGACGACTGAATCGCGCTTGTAATAATTCTTGATGCGGTGCTGGACGTTTGAAGAATTGGCAATGAAAAAATTCGGCTTCTGGGCCGCCTGGTAATCCCATCGCTTGAGCCTTGGTAAAACAAGGTGCCCAAAAAATTTAAGCAGGGCTGGATATTCCTGATAGTCCAAATATTCCGGTTCAGTCCACAAAAATCTTGTGGGTGTGTGGCAGTAGCAAATATGAAGTTTATTTCTCGCATTGGCGCCTTTGGCAAAAGACGACGAGTCTGACAAAACTACATCGTAATCGTCAAATTCGAAACCCTCAATTGCACCCGGCATTAAAATCAAAAACAATCTTGGGTGTCTTTTTACGCCAGGCAAAGCATTGAGCCAGCTAATCCTCTTTTTGTATTCTTCAAATCTTCCAAGCGTTTTGTCTTTGTCGTACAAAATCACATGGACTGTAGCATCCAGCTCGCTCGCCGAAGCCTTGGCGTAGGCGGGCCAGATTTCCAAAAAATTCTCAAGCACGCGTTCCGCCCCGCCAAGCTGGTTTAAAAATTCGTGCACTAAAGCAATTTTCATCAATAATCAACTTTCGGTTTGCGGCCAATTAAAATCAGAAATGTTTTCAGAATAATATACAGATCCAGCCAAATCGACCAATTTTCAATGTAAAATTCATCAAGCTTAATTTCTTCTTCCCAGGAAAGCTCGGGTCTGTCTGTTGCTTGCGTAATCTGAGTCAGCCCGGTTGCCCCTGGTTTTATAATAAATAAATACTTATAATCTTTGCGAAAATGATCAACTTCCTTCACCATATGCACGCGCGGCCCCACCAAACTCATTTGTCCAACAAATATATGCCAAAGTTGAGGCAATTCATCCAGTTTAGTTTTGCGCAAAAATTTACCCACAGGAGTGACTCGCGGATCGTTTTTTATTTTAACAAACGGGCCTTGGCGGACATTTTGCTTTTCGATTTCTTCCCGCATCTTATCGCCAGATTCAGTCCCTTCGCTCATTTCATGGTGCATGCTTCGAAATTTATAGCATTCAAAATCACCCAAGCCTGCGGCGCGCGGCTGATGAAAAAACACCGGACCTTTGGAAGTTAATTTGATCATCAAGGCTATGATCAGTAAAATTGGACTCAAAATAATCAGAGCCAGCCCGGAAATCAAAATATCCAAAGTTCTTTTGACTACTGCTCCCCAGCCTTCCAACGGCGTGCCTTTCAAAATAATAATTGGGATGCCTGAAATTGTTTCCACTGCAATGTTTGTGGTTTCGGTTTCAAACAAATTCGGCACGAAATTAAATCGAATGCCATAATCGCGGCAAAATTGCAAAATTTTGGCGCTCGTGGTTGGGTCAACGTTTGGGTCTGACTGTAACAACTCATCAATCCCAACTTGTCGCTGAAGTGATTCAAGTTCCGCAATCAGCTGATCTGTAGAGGAATTGGATTTAAGCTTAGCTAAAATTTTAAAACCCAGCTCCGGACGTTTTTCAATTTTTTTTATCAAACCATAGGTTTTATCCGGTGGTTCAACTACGACCAGGCGATGCAAACCAATCCCCCGCCGAAATAAGTTGACTTGGAGGCGAAACAAAAGAATTCGGCCAATACTGATCAAAACAATGGTCAATCCCCACGTTAACAAGATAATCAATCGGGACGGGAAGACTGTTTGGTTGAAAAAAAACAAAATGACGACCAGCAGTAGCCCTGATGATATGGCTAAAATAATTTTGACTAACTCCGAGGAAATTCTACGCGTGCCTTTCAGATTATATAATCCGGCGAGACCCAAGATTACCAGAATAATTGGACTAGTCAAAAGCAAAATATTAAAGTAGGACTGAAAAGTTAAAGAAAACAAAATTGGCCGCAAATTTTCTAATTTCACGCGCAAATAAAAAGCTACAATACCTGCGATTAGCATCATTAATAGATCAACTGGTATTGAAATTAAATTAAATAGCAGTTCTGAACGCTTCATCCCGTTAGAAATTTAACATTGTTAATCATCATGAAAAATAGAATTCTCCGCTTAAAATGTTAATTAGCTATAAACCAACTAATCATTATTCTAACGGGATTCATGACCTTTATTATAACACAAAACCCCGACTTTCGCCGGGGTCTTGTTTGACATTTTTTTTATTAACGAGATACTTTGCAAAACTAGCCTTCGCAATCCCGCCTTAGCGGGACGAGAACGCAGGCTGCGAAATTTGTTAAAATTTCGACAGCCGGTAGTTTTGCAAACGTAACGAGTGCTTAATAGCTGTCTCTACGACCTCGTCCGCCACGATCGCCGCCGCCAAATCCGCCGCGAGAACCGCGGTCGCCTTCGGTCTTTGGGCGTGCTTCGTTGACAGCCAACGATCGTCCGCCAAAGTCAGTGCCATTGAACATTTCAATAGCTTTGTTGGCTTCGTCATCCGAAGACATCTCTACGAATCCAAAACCTTTGGATCGTCCAGAGAACTTGTCAGTAATGACTTGCGCAGACACAACAGATCCAGCGCCTGAAAAATGATTTTTCAGATCATCGCTGGTTGTGGTGTAAGGCAGGCCTCCGACAAAAAGTTTCTTTGCCATTTTCTAGCCTTTAAACAAAGGGAAACGCACTAATTTGAAACCAAACTAGGAACCCTATGTTATCTTAATGTACTTCCCTTCGACTAAAGGAACATAAATAGAGTATAGGAAAAACTTTGAATTGTCAACAATCTTGACATTTCGGGCGAAAAAGGCTAAACTTCCTTTTGCTTCCTAAGCAAGTGCGGCGATCGCCTTCATTGCAAAATGAGGGAGGAAAGTCCGAACACGTGGGTTGAATGGAATTCTCATGAGTTCATGCAACCAAAAGTAGCGGGTAACGCCCGTCGGGAGTAATCCTCGGGATGCGAACAGAAACGGTTTTGTGAGAGATCGCAAAACCGCCCTGAACCTGAAGCACAAGCGAATGGTTCAGGGCGAGCTCCGGCAGTAATGCCAGAGGTGAAACGGCTAAATTCCTACTTTTTAGTGCAATGTCAAATAGGCTCCTTGAGAGCGGGTTGACAGCTTGAGCCAAACAGCAATGTTTGGCCTAGATAGATGATTGCCTCTCCGTCTCTTCGGCGGAACAGACAGAATTCGGCTTACAGCTTACTTAGGCAGCAATATAAAAATCCGTCTAAAGACGGATTTTTATATTATTTTCTACTCACTATATACTGCCAACTACTCACTATTTTTATTCTTCATCTTCTTCTCGTGAATCATTTACAAGACCGTAACACGAATCGCAAAGATGAGCGATATCGCCGACATTAATTCTTTCACCAGTAGTTTTTTCGACGTAATCGCGGATAGAAGTTTGCAAATCATAATCTTCCGAATAGTTTTTAACCATTGGGTCGTGTCGTTTGCAAATTTCGCAAACTTTGATGTGGCTTAGTTTGGCTTGTTTGATAGGATCCATGACTTGATTATAGCACAAGAGTATGCTACTATTGATAGTGCTTCGGCGCCTCAGCCGATTTTATTTTATATACATATGAAAAGAGCAGACATTCGAAACATCGCCATTATTGCTCACGTTGACCATGGCAAGACAACCTTGGTTGACGCCATGCTTAAACAAACCCACACCCACCGCAATATCGAGGATTTGGGCGAGCGGATCATGGATTCCATGGATTTGGAACGGGAGCGCGGCATTACGATCAAAGCCAAGAACGCCTCGGTTGTGTTCAATAATGTCAAAATTAATATCGTTGACACGCCAGGCCATGCTGACTTTGGCGGTGAAGTTGAACGCACGTTGCGGATGGTGGATGGAGTGTTGCTGCTTGTTGACGCCAAAGAAGGCCCAATGCCACAAACCAAATTTGTGCTCAAGAAAGCTTTAGAATTAGGCCACAAGGCCATTGTTGTGATTAACAAAATTGACCGCTCGGATGCGCAGATTGATGAAGTAGTCAATAAAACTTTTGATTTGTTCGTCAATTTGCATGCCACAGATGAACAGCTGGATTTTCCAATTATTTACGCTCAAGCCACAGCTGGGTTAGCCACGCTTGATCATCATAAGCCAGGTACTGATCTGACTCCCCTTTTCGAGACAATAGTTGCAAAAATTCCCGGCCCTACGATTATGGAAAACGAGCCGCTGCAAATTTTGGTTTTGGCTCTGACTTATGATTCTTATAAAGGCAAAACGGGCATTGGCAAAATTACTTCCGGCACGATCAAAAAAAATCAATCAATCATGCAAATCGCGCCAGACCAAACTAAGTTCACTGGACGCGCTACAGACATTTCGGTTTTTCAAGGATTGCAAAAACAATCTGTGGAAGAGGCATCTGCAGGCGAAATCGTATCTGTTGCTGGTTTGGAAGATATCACCATTGGCTCCACCATTACAGACCCGAGTAATCCTAAGCAGATAGATCCTATAATCGTTGATGAACCAACTGTGCAAATGACTTTTGCTGTCAACAACTCGCCTTTCGCCGGCCGCGAAGGCAAATTTGTTACTTCCAGAAATTTACGCGACAGGCTTTATAAGGAATTAGAAACCAATGTCGCGCTTAAAGTCACGGACACAGCCAGTCCGGATACTTTCCAAGTCGCTGGCCGCGGTGAGCTGCACCTGGCAATCCTTATTGAAACCATGCGCCGGGAAGGTTATGAATTGCAGGTGTCTCAACCAGAAGTTATTTTTAAGCAAGAAAACGGCGCCAAAACCGAACCATTCGAGCGCTTGTCCGCGATTGTGCCGAATGATTATCAGGGTGCTGTGATTGAAGAAATCGGCCGACGAAAGGGCAATCTGGCCGAAATCATTCACACACAAAACGGCGAAGTGCATTTGGATTATGTCATGTCCACTCGCAGCATTATTGGATTAAAAAGCAAGCTCATGACTCAAACCAAAGGCACAGTCATCATCAACCACATCTTTGACTCATACCGGCCAGTAGAAGCGGCTAATCAAATGAACTTGCCCCATGGTTCGCTTATTGCCTCTGAGTCGGGTGTTAGCAACGCCTATGGCTTAAACAATGCCCAAGAACGCGGGACCATGTTTATCGGCCCAGCTGTGGAGGTTTACATGGGTATGATCGTGGGCGAAAACGCCAAGGCAGAAGATATCGAACTGAATGTGAACAAAACCAAGAAACTAAGCAACATGCGAGCCTCTGGTTCGGATGAAGCTTTGATCTTAAGCCCGCCAAAAACTATGAGCCTGGAAGAGTCGTTGGAATATCTTGGTCCCGATGAACTTCTGGAAGTCACTCCACAAAGTTTGAGGCTGCGCAAAAAAATTCTGGATCCAAATAAACGAAAGAGAGAAAAGAAACAAAACAACGAATAATAGCGCTTATATAACTGAAAATAGTTTGATTACGCCTTGGGCGTACAAGATATTAAACACCAGATTCCCCGAGCCTACTGTTAAAAATATTGCATAAGCTCGATATTTAAGAAAACCTAAAGGCCCTACTAAAACTTCGTTTGGCACAGGGACCAAAGATGCCCACAAAAACAATCCAATAATTGGAAGCAATGGATGACTTTGACGCAAGGCATCCAATCTTTTGGTGATCTTACTTTTGGCCGCTTTCTCAAACAAACCCCGGCCGGCGGCTCCAATAAAATACGTTACCATGTCGGCAATCGTCTCGCCAGCTGTTATGATCAAAATCGCCAGATATAAATTTAAGCCGGAAGCCACAAATGCCGGTAAAAAAGAAATGGCTGGAATCGGAACCGCTAAATTAAAGCCTGTTACCAGGGCGACAATAAAAATTCCAAAATAACCGAAGCGTGCCACCTCAATTTGGATTTGGATGTTCTGCTGGGCTATTTTGCCTAGCCAAAAAGCGCCAATAAAAATGACGATAACAACAATGATATCCAGAACTATTTTGATTTTTGATTTAAACATTTTAGCGTTTGCTAAACTGCGGGATACTACGAGTCTGCTTCAATTCAATCTAAACCACATAGCTGATTTAAACTATTCGATTTTTAAAGATATCTATATTATACCAGTTAAAAACCCTGGCTTGAAGACGGTCAAACTAATAGGCTTAGAATGGAATGTCAGAGTCGTCTAGTTGCTCTAAAATTCCAATATCCTGTTGGCTCTCATTAAGTAATTTTTCGTATTCGTTGAATTCCGATCTTAATTCTGCAATGATTTCCGAAAATGTCTTCAAAACAACATCATTTGATTTTGTAAAAGTGTGGTCTTTTTCGTAGCCATAGACAAAACAGTGGATATTGCTAACATTGGGCTTATTTTGTTGAATCAAAGCCTTATACTCCAAAACCTGCCCAATATGTTTAGCCTTTAACTTAATACCTGGAGCTTTAAATTCAACTAAAACAATATCATTGCTGAAAGGAAGTTGCTTTAGGATAAGATCCGGCCTTTTTCGTGTCTCGGGGTCTTCCTTAACATTCGTCTCAAAATATTGAGATAAAGGTTTATCGCTCTGTAAAATTTCAAACTGCTTACCTAAAAGCCATGTGTTTGATTCAAAAATTTTATGCACATCTCTCTCGCTCCGACTTGAATCCATACAAACAGTTTCAAGTAAGTCGATAACTTTTAATTTTTGATAAATCAAAGATGCTAAGGTAGAAATTTGGTTCAATCGCAAATCCTCTAATAATTTAGAAAATAACTCTAAATCCTGTTTCGATGCGGCCGTTAATTGTTTCAGTATAACTTCTGCTTGGTCTTTTTTTATTTCGAAAAGTTTAACAACCAATTTGTTCAAACTTTCAATACTTTGCTCGTTTAGTTTTAGAATATCAGGACTCGCTAGAATTTTCTCTAACGCATCCGGATTTTGCTTCAAAAATTCATCTAAACTTTTCTGATCAATTATTTGAACGGTGGGGAGCCATTCAGTTGCTTTTATCAAATCTCCATCAATTAACTTTTTTAGATTGACCCAATCAGACTCTCGTAAATTGAACTTTTGATCCGGATTTCGAGATTTCCCAAAGAAATTCTTTTCCAAAACGATATAATTACGATCTGGTTTACCAACCCAACCGATCACGGCAAATTTGACTCTCCCTGATGTCCATTGCCTTGTGTCAGTTTTTAATAATTTTGGTTTTTCTACAACGGGTTGTAGTTCTGGCATAGAATAAATGCTTACTTATGGCCTTTCAATTATACCCGTCGTTCCCGTCAGTATCAAGGGTAAAATCAATTTATCTGCAGTCAGCCATAAAATGATTTTAGCTCCCTTGACTGCCAGGCCTGCGCCGGGTGTTTTCAGGCCGTAATAATTAAGCAAAGAAAGGACACTATGAAGACTAAGAAAATCGCGGTTAAGCAAATTGGCTTAACTAACGAAATGAAGTCAAACATTATGAAGGCTTCTCTTCAAAAGTCAATCAACGAGTTTATGCTTCAACGCTCACTCGTTGCTGACCAGCCAGAGCAGTTTAATGCTCTTGGCAAAAAGATTTCTGCCTACATTGCTGTAAAGCAATTAGTCTAAATCTAAGACCAAAACAAAAATAAAAATACTCCCCTATTAACCACGAAAGGATTTAAATGAGAATAATCAAATTTCCTACCCCTGCCGCTAGGGATCAAATCGGGTCCGGCATTATGGCGGCTAATGCCTGGATACAAACCCAGCCGGAGGACTGGTTTTATAAATTTGAGTGGAAAGGCAAGACCTATTTCATTGAACAGAATGAACTAGGGTCATATACCCTCCTGCTCCCAAACAAGCACTAAAGATTAAGACAAAAACAAAAACTTACTCCCCCATTGACAGTTTCCGTAAAAAGGGGTAATATATAACCAATATGAAAAATGAGTCTATAACATTGAATATCTGGAGCTGGGGCTTGCAATAAGCAAAGTCCCTAGTTTGTGTTATAGAATAGACTAACATTCACGACACCTTAGGACTTTGCGAAGGTGTTTTTTGTTTATAATTAACTAATAATCATTATGAAAACTGTAGGAATAATTGGTGGGCTTGGGCCTGAAACAACCTCTGAATTTTATTTAGAGCTAATTTTCTCGTGTAGACAAATAGATAAAACCAGCTATCCGCCCATTCTGATTAACAGCATTCCTTTGAGGTTTGATATTGAAAAGGATGCTATTGTAGACGGCATTGGAGAAGAAAGAATTTTGCCGCAACTTTTAGCGGCAGCAAGGAACTTGGAAAAAGCAGGAGCTGATTTTGTGGTATTGCCCTGCAATTCATTACATAAGTTTATCAACGATATAAGGCAAGCAGTGAAGATACCCGTCTTAAGCATTTTGGAAGAAACTACCAAATTTCTTAAACAACAAAAAATAAATAAAGTCGGTATTATTGCCACACCAATCACAACGAAAAATAAGTTATATGAAAAACTGTTAAAAGCAAGCGGCATAGCCACGCTTGTTCCAGACAGTTTACAACAGGCTAAAATCGGCAAGTTGATCCTTAACATTACATCAAATCGTTACGATAATAAAGATAGGGATCTGCTCTTAAAGATAATACAGGACTTCGGAAAAAAGAAGGTTAAAAATATCATTCTGGCTTGCACAGATTTGCAGTTACTAATACCCAAGCAAGACAATTTCCAAATCTACGATACAATGAAAATCTTACTTGATGCTACTGTTAAAAAGATAACCTCTATATGAATTACCTTACATTAAAACAATCAAATAGCTTCGGATGGCGGGCTTTGCTTTTATGCAAAGTCCAATGTTAGGTTTGTCTTAACTCATAAGAAACGAGACACCTTCTGGATTTTGCGGAAGGTGTTTTGTTTTGGTGATTAGCAATCGTAGATTGTTAGACACGAGCACAAAACATATCTGTTCTGTGCTGCAACTTTCCATCTTTGAGGAGGAAAACCGATGCGTAAATTACTTGAGGCTCTTAGCCTTGGCGAAACAATCGTTGGATGCAAGGCTTTCAGGTTAGCCCAAATACAGTCCCTTGGGCTACTGGTAAAAGAAGCCATCATTCTCAGTTCGGACGAAGTTTTAGCGATACTCGCCGATGGTTTGGTTGCTTCGGAACTGCTGAAAGCGACTCACGACAATCTGGATTTCAAATCAGGTCTCGCAGTCCGTAGTTCGGCTGTCGGTGAAGACGGAGCCTTGTCTTGGGCAGGGCAGTTCAAGAGCAGGTTATTCGTAAACCAAGAGGAACTTGAACCAGCTATCTTGGATTGTGCCGCAGCATTGAATAGCGAGGCCGTAAAGACCTATGCTGGACTACACGGGGTCAATTCAGACCAACTGGCCTTGATCTTGCAAGAAATGGTGCCGGCCGAAGTGGCTGGTGTGTTGTTCACCCATCATCCTGTAACCCAAGATGACAAAGCAATGGTCATAGAAGTCGTTGCAGGCGTTGCCGAAGGCTTGGTATCAGGACAAACTGAACCCAAGCGTTACTACGTGGATGCGACCACTGGTGAATTGCTAAGTGAAGAAGGGGCACTTACTCCTTCGCTTTCGTCTCATCAGCTTTGCGAGCTTGTCTCGGTTGGTCGAAAACTACGTGATTTCTTTGGAACGGGGCAAGACATCGAATGGGCGATTGAACAAGAAACAGGACTACTTTATCTCAACCAGTCTCGCAACATCACAACTAACGGGAAGACTTCCGTGGTTCAGGAAGTTATCGCTTCAGTGAGAAGTGACTTGCGAAACGAAGAAATCAGACTGGAGAGGTTGGGCTGTTCAACACTACCTGATGCTCTGAGTGATCAGAACGTCAGTGAACTACTTACTCCACATCCAACCCAGATGAGTTTCGGCCTCTTCACTTATTGTTTTGCTCACGGGCAGGGTGCAATTAGAACTGCTCGCAACCAAATGGGCTACGATATTGGCGAAGAGTTAGAAACTGGATTCTTTCAGTTAGTCGCTGGGCAACCAAGGTGCAGTATCGTTCACGATGCCTTCACCTATCGCATCAAGGGCGTTCCTTTGGATGATTATTGCAGATTGGTGGATTATTACTTGAGCAGTATCAAGGAAAATCCATCACTGGGTAATTATCCAGAAGTGCAATTGTATCAGCAAAATCCTGATCCCGAGTTTTTAGCAAAGATTTTTGGGACAGCAAGAGCAAAGCAATATGCTCTGGCTTATCATCAATTCTTTACTTCAATTCGTGGTTTGGAAGATACGCTGCAGAAGGAATCCCAAGTTGCGTTGGCCGAGTGGGATAGTAACATCTCTCACTTAGCTAATGAGGCCTCGAGTAACATCTGCGAGCTTCAAAGACGTTACTTTGAAGCCTGTGAACTGCTTCGCACCCAAGCTTGCCTGTTGTTCGTCAAGGTCACTCGGCTTGGCTTCTTCTCCTTCACTCGTTTGCGTAACTTGTTGCGTGAACTTTTTGGAGAGGATGGTGAGGGCTATCTTAACGTTCTCACAGGAGGTGTGTCACCCGAAGATAACCCCAATCTTCAGTTCAACGCTGACTTGAGGCTATTCAGACAAGGACAGGTAACTCTCGACACCGTTCTTGTCCGATATGGTCATCTTGCGAGCCACGAGCTGGAAATTTCAACTCCAAGATACCACGACCAGCCGCAACTCTTAGTCGAGTTGTCCGAGAAGCTTGGGTTGTTAGAACCCGACTACGCCGACGCTCAAGCGAAAGTCGAAGAACTGCTGAGAGACCTTGCGGCCAGAGTTGGGAGCGAAAGCTCTAACCTTTGCCGTGAAGTTAGGGCGGTTCGGACCTACCTGCCTTTGCGGGAAGCTGTGAAGTTTCATTTCCTCAAGGGATACGCCCTGTTGCGACAACTGGCAGTACAAATGGAGCAACGGCTTCAGTGGCCAGACGGGTTGATTTTTCACCTCAACCCAGAGGAAGTATTTCGTCTTTGCGAAAACGAAGACGAAATGCGAAAGCTGGCCACGGAAAGGAGCAAGAAAAGTAAACAGGAAAGGAAGGTAGAAGTGCCACCAATTATGTTTGCCGACCAGTTAGAAGAAATCGGCAAATATACCTCTGCCAACTCCGATGTGCTCAGGGGAATTGGTGTAACCAACGCAATAACTGAAGGCGAAGTGGTGGTTGTCAGAAACCTCACGGACAGCGAGCCAATCTTGCAACTTTGCCAAGGCAAGGTGCTGGTTACAATCACAACTGATCCTGCCTGGTCGCCAGTTCTAGTAATTCTTGGTGCAGAGGGAGGGCTGATCACAGAGGTTGGCGGCCTTCTGGCTCACGGGGCAATTTACGCTCGGGAAATGAACATTGCGGCAGTTCTCAACGTCCAACGTGCCACTCAAATTCTCAAAACAGGGATGAGGGTGCGAGTGAACGGGCCGAAAGGGATTGTTGAGATATTGCCGTAGTTAGGAAGGGTGGGAACTGAATTTTAGTTCCCACCCACCGATTTTTGTTATAATAAATATACTTTATGAAAAAATTGATTGTTTTTGTGTGTAATGGCAATATCCATCGTTCTGTGGTTGCAGAAAAATATCTTTCTCAAGTTTTGGAAAGAAATCATCTGGATAATAAATTTTCTGTAGCATCGTATGGTTTACAGGGAACAATGGGCATTGCTAAACCAAGACACACAAATTTAACTGAATATAGAAAAGAGTGGAAAGCAGCATCGCCGACTTTACGGAAATTCAGGATTGATCTAACTGACCACTTTTACCAAAAAATAACTCCTGCAGTAATCAAAAAAACGGCAGTAATTATTGCTATGGACAAAAAAGTGTTTTCTACAGCTAAAAATGCTTTACTAAACCAATTCCCTAAAGCGAAAAATAAAATACATATTTTTTCGGAAATAACAAAAAACCATAAGGATATTAAAGACCCAGCAGGAAATGGAAGTTTCAGCGTTCATCAAACGACTATAAAGAACATCTGTTCAACAATTGAAAACAAACTCAAGACTATTTTGGAATGGACGATATCTAAGTAAACCGCGATAGTTTTTTAACTATAAACAAAAATCGCCCAGTTGAGAGCGATTTTAGTAAGCAATTTAGTGCTTGAATTTCATTATTTAGGAAAAACTTGGAGATTGCCAAGTTCCTGAATGTCCAGCTCGGTAAGAATATTTTTGTCTTTCAAGATTTCCGCTAATCGATTAATCTTTTCGTCCTCTTTACGAAGTTTTTTAACCAAATCACCTTCCAGATTAGCCAATTTATCTGTAAGAAACGTTTTTGTCGGAAGATTGGCTATATCTTTATGTATATCCGTAAAAGCAGGTTCGAGATTCCCGTCCCAAAATTCATTTAGACTCTCTCTAAATCCGGTCTTAAATTCTTGCTTAAACAGGTCCTTAATTTGCTTTAAGTCTTTGTCATCCATATTATTTATTGATTTCTACCGCCGAAATTAATTTATTTTTGAGTAAAAAATTAGTAATTAGTTTGCCACAATCTATACAAAATTGTTTGCTAGCCCAATGGAAACGGGCACTGACTGATTTATCAGAATCTTTTATCTCTTTCTTGCAAATGTCGCATTTCGTAATTGTCATGGACAATTATCATACAAGCAAGAAATATTTCAGTCAAATCTTATCTCTTGCTAAACTGCGGCGCTCGGCGGGCGCGTTTCAAGCCTGGTTTCTTTCGCTCTTTCACTCTTGGATCGCGGGTAAGGAAACCTAATTTTTTCAAGGTTCGTCTGGATTCTGGATTAAACGCAATCAAAGCTCGAGAAATCGCGTGGCGCAGACTTTCAGCTTGGGCATGAATCCCGCCGCCATGAATTTTGGCTTTAACATTCATCTGCTTTTCTAATCCGAGTTGGCGCAGCGGATGCGTGACAATTTGCTGCAAATCTGCAGTCTGGAAATATCCTTCAAACGGCAATTGATTAATCTTAATCTCCCCAGCGCCTTGAGTTAATAAAATTTGAGCCACTGCAGTTTTGCGGCGTCCCACAGCATGATAACTTTTCCCGTGTGGAATTTTCGGCGCCACTGGCTTAACTTCAGGCTCCATAATCGCAGCTTCTGGCTTAGCCGATTCTTTGATTACGCGCGGTTTTCTTGCAGCATGGTGAGCTGGGTGTAGTTTAGCTGCTGACTTATGAATGGGTTTCTTTGGCAAAGCTTCCATTATTTTAACTCCTTTTCTACAATGAATTCATGCTTATCCCCGACTACGACTTTCAGTCGGCGTAAAATATGCTTTCGCAGACGATTAGAATCAATCATGTTATAAACCGCATCGCGAATGACTTTTTCCGGTTCTTTTTCCATTCGGTCAGATAATTTTTTTGTGTAAAGTCCGCCCGGGTAACCGCTAAACCGATAATACTTTTTCTGCGCCAGCTTGCGGCCGGTGAACTTTACTTTCTCGGCATTCTTCACAACCACAAAATCACCAACGTCCATGTGTGGAGTAAAAGTAACTTTGTGCTTGCCGCGAAGAATAGTTGCTATTTTTGAAGCTAACCGGCCCAAAGTAAACTGGCTGGCATCAGCTTCATACCAGGCGCGCTTAATATCTTTCGTTTTCGGGATGAATGTCTTGGTCATATTATTCTACTAATTCCAATTGCACTTTCGGCATACCGTCTTTCGATTTACCTAATCGAATAATTCTTGTGTATCCGCCGATCCGTGTCTTATATCTAGGACCTAAGACTTCGATGACCTTGCGTGCGGCATTGTTGGGAAGAGCAGAAAAAATTTGGCGCTTATTATGCAAAGAGATATCTTTTCCGCCGGAGGCGCCCGCCTGCCCGGCCGGCAGGGATCCGCCTAGGGCGGACTTGCCCTTAGTAATCATTTTTTCTACCAGTATACGGGCAATCTTGGCCCGGGCCTCGGTGGTCTGGATTTTTTCATAAACAATTGCTGACGCGGCCAAAGAGCGAACCAGTTTTCTGGCATGATCCCTGCCTTTGCCGATTTTCGCTTTCTTAAGGTGTCGCATTATTTTGCTTTATATTCTGCTAATAGTCGTTCAATTTCCTCAACTGATTTCGTACCCAAGCCTTCAGTATTCATCAGCTGGTCATGATCAAGCGCTGACAGTTCGGAAATCTTATTAATATGGTTTTTAACCAATGCATTATATGAACGGTTAGATAAATCCAAAGATTTCAGGTCATCTTCTTCAGCGACTTTAATCCCTTCATCGGCTATCGTGTCGAGAACTGGGGCTGCTGTTTGCTCCAAATTGTCTTTGCCAAACAGAGCAAAATGATCCATTAAAATTTTAGAAGCTTGGTCAATCGCATCCTTGCCATTGATCGTGCCGTCAGTTTCAATAGTCAAAATCAGTTCGTCATAATTGGTGATTTGGCCGACACGAACATTATTAATCTCGTAGTTTACTGATCGAACCGGCGAATAAATAGCATCCACCGCAATCATTCCTATTTCCAATTTTTCATGTTCGCGCTGTTCAACTGGCACATAACCGCGGCCAACGCTCACTACCGCTTCCATTTCAAGTTCAGATGATTTGTTGTCCAATGTTGCGATGTGTAAATCCGTATTTTCGACTTCAACATCAGAATTTTTTTTGAAATCAGCGCCAGTGACTTCCTTTTCACCCTTTACTTTCATTTCAAGTTTGACTTGCTGATCAGTGTGAACCTTCAAACGCAACTGTTTTAAGTTCAAAATAATCTCAATCACATCTTCTTTGACATTAGGAATGGTGGAAAACTCATGATCCACGCCTTTAATCTTTACAGCTACAACAGCAGCGCCGGGCAAGGACGAAAGCAGAACTCGGCGCAAACTATTGCCAAGAGTAACTCCGTAGCCGGGATACAGCGGCTCCATGATGACTTTATATTTATTCTTCCCTAACTCTTCGAAAGAAACTTTTTTCGGCAAAGAAATATTTTCCATATGTTTATAAAAAATTAATTATCTTGAATAATACTCAACAATTAATTGCGTATTCAAACTGTTATCCAGCTGCTCGCGGGAAGGTTTGGATAAAACTTTACCGGAAAAATTCTTAGGGTCTAAAGACAGCCATTCCGCTGTTTTGGCAGCAGCCAAAACCGGCACTAAATTCTTAACATACCCCGATTTATGTTTAATTTCTCGAATTTTAATCTCATCCCCGACTTTAACCTGATACGACGGGATGTTAACTTTTTTTCCGTTAACCTCGAAGAATCCATGCGAAACAATTTGTCTGGCCTGGGCTCTGGTCTGGGCAAATCCCATGCGAAAAACCACATTATCTAATCTAAATTCCAAAAGTTGAAGCAGCAAATCACCAGTGGCGCCGACTTTCTTGCTGGCTGTTTCGTAGTATTTTCGGAATTGGCGCTCCATCAAGCCATAAATAATTTTGGCTTTTTGCTTTTCCCGAAGCTGCATGCCATATTCAGAAACGCGCTGCGGATTCTGGCCATGCTGGCCAGGGCGATAATTGCGCTTAGCCAAATACTTTTCGGCTTTCTTGGTGAAGGCTTCGCCGAATTTGCGGGACAATCGAATTTTAGGACCAGTGTATCTCGCCATGTTTTATTCCTGACTTAATTTCGAAGCACGAAGCGCTAAATTCGAAACAATATCTAAATTCAAAGCACAAATATCAAAACGTTTAGAATTTTGGACATTCGATATTTGAATTTGTCTCGGATTTAGATATTCGGATTTCGGATTTGTCATAAAATTATACTCTCCTAGCCTTCTTTGGTCGGACTCCGCCGTGTGGAATAGGAGTTTGGTCTTGAATCGATAAAATATTAAATCCTGATCCTTGCAGCGCTCTAACTGCTGATTCGCGGCCAGTGCCAATGCCTTTGACAAACACATCAACTTCGTTTAATCCTGTGTCTTTCAAGCGGTTAATGGTATCTTCCATGGTTTTTTGCGCAGCATAAGGGGTCGATTTCTTGCTGCCTTTAAATCCGGTTCTGCCGGCGCTGCCCCAGCCAATGACATTGCCATTAGGATCAGTCACAGTGATGATGGTATTATTATATGTTGACTGGACAAAAATTTTGCCGCGCGCAACTTTAATCTTGGATTTTTTGCGCTTCGGAGATGCGACATTAGTAGCAGTAGCCTTCGTTTCTTCTCCAAGAATTGTAGTTGCCTTTTGCTGACCCATGATTTAGAAATTAGTAATTAAAAATTAGAAATTATATTTAAGTCTTTTCTGCCGATGATTTGCGTCCGGAGCCTGCGGTCTTTCTGACATTGCCGCGTCTGGTTCTGGAATTAGTCTTGGTTCGCTGGCCGTGCACTGGCAAGCCGCGAATGTGCCTGATGCCTTGGTAGGAACCAATTTCTTTCTTTAATTTAATATTGCTGGTGATCTGCTGGCGCAAGGCTCCTTCTACCATATAATTTTTTTCTATAAATTCACGAATCTTGGCCACTTCAGCTTCAGTTAATTCTGATGTTCGTTTGTTTGGATCAATCTTGGTTGCCGCCAGAATTCTCTGTGAACCTGGCCAACCCACGCCGAAAATATAAGGCAGAGCTGCTTCGATTCTTTTTTGTTGGGGGAGGGTTACTCCAGCAATACGTACTAGTGCCATAAATTAACCTTGTCTCTGCTTATGTTTAGGATTTTCGCAAATAACAAAAACCACGCCGCGTCTACGGACGATCTTGCATTTCTTGCACATGGGTTTAACTGATGCTCGTACTTTCATCCCGTTTAGAAATAATGATTAGTGAATTACTCTATTAATTATAACTGTCTCGTTAAATATAATCTTGCGTTAAAATAAACTATGTAAAATTTCTAACGGGATTCATCTCTTATCATCGAAGACGTCTAATTACTCGTCCTCGAGTTAGATCATAAGGCGTCACTTCGACAATGACTCGATCACCTGGCAGAACTCGAATTTTATTTACCCGTAATTTGCCAGCAATATGAGCCAAAATAATCTGGCCGGACTCAATCTGCACACGAAAAACAGCATTGGGTAGAGATTCTACGACTTTACCCTCTAATTCAATGGTATTTTTTTGTGGGGCATTCGACCCGAAGTCTTGAGTAACAGTAGGAATATGTGTAGATGTTAAGCGAATTGCTTAGCAATAGTAACAAAATAAACGATCGCTGTCAAACGATTATGGCTGATTGTCATCCTGAACTTGTTTCAGGATCAATTTTTTGGCTAATCTAAGCCATTTTCTACATAAATCCATTGCTGCTCTTACGCTGTTGGCCTTTCGTCTTTTCTTCTTATTAATTACTTTGCAATAGCACAGTATTGATATAAATCTTGCCGTTGAAGCGCGGAGCTTTGTGAATAAACCAATCAGGCCAGAACTTTACTTGGACCTTGTCAATCTCTGGTTTGCTCAATAATATTTCCTTGATCTCGGTTTCGTTCTTCCCGGCGAGAATTTTCGTTAAGTTGCTTGCATCAACTTTGTAAGCAACAATAGTTTCAAAGTGCATGGCCAAAACTCCGTGGCCATTAGGAATATCTATTGATTTAAACTGGGCCCGGTATTGAGACTTGGCATCACTTTCCAAATATTTATCGCTTGATAAGACTTCATTGATTTTTGCCAACACCACTCCGGTAGCATCGCTGTCCTTAAACGCCAAACCCGTAACTTTGGCAATCATGGTCATATCAAAACTATTAGTGACGTCTCCAACATTTTTGTTCGCGGTTTTAGCTAAAATTTCCTTACTGATGCCGGAAGATACAAGTTCGACCTTGGCCCCATTTTGTTGGCTTAAATCTGACGCAGCCTGGACCACGATAGCATTAGTTAAACTATCAACGGCCTTATCCAAATCCTCTTGAGATAACACCGTAGTACTGGTGGCTTTTCCACCGCCTATACCAGACGAATTAAGACCATAAACATTGGCGCTGCCAAGAGCTGAATTGATGATTTGAAACTTCGTATTTGCGGCGAGATTATAACTCTCCCCTGGCTGTTCTGCGATAACTTGAATGTCAGGATTGGCAAGGCCGTTTGGTTTAATTCCAGTCACATCCTTAGTAAAAAAATATTTCTTGCCATTGGCATTCAAGGTGGTGGTCGCGGCCTTGAGTGTTAGAATATTACTGGTAAAATTATAAATTGTCACCCTACCGGCAGCTTTTGTGCCATTCAAGTTAATCCCGGTAGCGGGAAAATTTTTAGTTTCAGAAACTTCGCGAGTGACGGGGATGCCTGGCACTTGCAATTTGTTTGAATCTACATTTGAAAAACTTTTATCAACTGTAATCTCCAAATCTCTGCTTAATTGCTCTGATCGGGCAGTGATCGTAATCGTAACTGACGGCAGAAAAATTGCCATACCGACTACTCCTAGCACCAAAACTACAAAAAGAATGATAAATATATTAGAAAAAAAATATCGTGATTTTTTGAAACTTGAATCTCTTTTAGCAGAAAAACTGACTGATGATTTAACCGCTGGTTCAATATTCGACAAAGGTAAAACTTTCTTAATCCCTTCTGTCACTTTGGTCAATCCCCTTTTTGCTCCTAAAATATCAGAAAACCTCGGCTTAACATCGCTTCTAGCAACACGCATCAAAGATGGCCTTTGTAATTTTCCTGGCTGTTCTGCCTCGCCGAACAAGACACCAGCTTTTTTTGCCAGAATCCGGCCGACATCATCATCTGTCTTAACTTTTATACTTTTCCCTAATGCCTCGCCGACTCTTCTTAGAAGCTTAAGATTGTCAGAAGTCGCAAGCACTACCGAACCTTTTTCTAATTCAAAAATCACCTCGCGGTCGTGAAGGCCTTTGATCTGCTTAATTGCAGCTGCGATGTCATCTTTTTTGGCTAATTTAATGATTTTTGGAGGCATAATGAAGTAATTCTAGCATTATGAAGTAATCGTGGAAAGCTCAATTGCATACTTGGTCGGGTTGTTCAGGAACTCTAACAATTTTGGATTATTAATCCCACTTGTATACATAGGTTTCGTGGATTCAAAACCGAACTCTGTGCGAATCTTATCAGCCACTGTAAGCATGCGCACTGGCGGATGATCTGCATAATGCTCATTTTTGACCATAACAAACGGTTTAATATCATCAGTTAAAACATAGTAAGCCATACCGTGGCGATCTTTGATTGGTTCATATAAAGATTTAAATCCGTATGAAGTCCAGTTGCCGGTTACCAGCACTCCTTTTCCTATATTGACGATTATATGTCCGTAGTTTGGAGGATAAATCACTTTATCGCCAACTGACGCTACAATTCCATAAAACGAAATTAATTGTTTAAAATCTTGATCCATTTTCTGGATTAAAAACAAAGCCTGACCTTCGAGTACTTCATATATTTCTGGATAAGACATTTTTTGGGAGCCAGGAATAATGGGATGATAGTGTCCGACAGTTTTGTTAAATTCCTTTCCAATCATGACCGGAGGGATAACTGTAATGTCATAACGGATATTATTTTTGCGAATTACAGCCTCATCAGCAGGCAAATGAATATCCCGGTACATGTAGTACATTTCTTCAACCTTCGATTTTGGTTCCGCGGACCTGTCAATCAAAACAGGTATCATATCGGAAAACTTGCGGATATCAGGAATTATTTCAGCTAAGGGCGGATTAAACTTTAGCTTGAAAGTTTTTTCATCAAGTTCCAAAGGCAGTCCAGAGATTGTTTCTAAGTTGATCATACTATAACCTAGTTAATTATTCCTTTAATTCTCCGCACTCCGGCTGAAACGGCTTCTTCTTTCTTAATCTTAAAATTTCCAATCACACGAGTGTGTTCAATGTGCGGGCCGCCGCAGAATTCTCGGGAAATGACTTCTTCGGACTTCCCATCATATATAGTATACACCGAAACTATGTCTAGGTACTTCTCGTCAAATACGCCAATTGCCCCAAGCTTCTGGGCCTGTTCAAGCGGCAGCAGATCTTTTTTGACTGACAAATCAGCTGCAATCCAGCCATTAACCAAATCTTCAACTTGCTTTTTCTCGTCGTCTGTCATTTTTTTCTCATGAGTAAAATCAAATCTCGTCCGCTCTTCTGTGATATTGCTGCCTTTTTGCCAGACGCTGTCTCCTAAAACTTTCCGCAGCGCCGCATTCAAAAGATGTGTAGCAGTGTGCAGTCTGACAATTTTATCCGAATGGCTGGCCAAGCCGCCTTTGAACTGGCCGGCAGAGGCAGTACGAGAAAGCTGCTGGTGTTTTTTGAATTCTTGCTCAAATTCGGTTGGATTGGAAACTGTTGCAAATTCTTTGGTGAGTTCGAGCGGAAAACCATATGTCTGAAATAAATCAAATGCCTCAGCTCCGGTGATTGATTCTTTCTTCTCCAACAGCTTCATCCCCTTCCCGAGCGTCTCTCGAAATTTTAATTCTTCTTTTTTCAATTCTTCCTCAATCTTGGCATTTTTTAGTTCTGGATAAATTTCGCCGTATTCGCCAGTTATTACAGCTGCAATCTCTCCAGTGAAGTCATGTTCGATTCCAAGTTTTTGTCCATAAGTGATGCTGCGGCGAATCAAGCGGCGCAATACATAACCACGATCTTTGTTCGACGGAATCACGCCGTCAGCCAGCAAAAAAACTGACGCACGCATGTGATCCGCAATTATCCTTTCCGCTTTTTGGTCCTGTTTCTCAGACAAATTTTTTATCTTTTGGATGATTGGCAAAAACAGCTCGGTTTCATAAATATTTTCTTTGCTTTCCAAAACCATTGTCGCGCGTTCCAGGCCCATGCCGGTATCAACGTTTCTCTGCTTGAGCGATTCGAATTTGCCGTCAATAGTCTTGTTGTATTGCATAAAGACATTGTTCCAGATCTCGACCCACCGGGAATCTTGAGCAACAAATTTTTTAGGCGCCGGATCTTTGCCCGTCCAATAAAACATTTCCGTGTCAGGGCCACAAGGCCCTGTTTGGCCGGGCGGCCCCCACCAATTGTCTTTCCTTCCAAGATACGCAATTCGATCATCGCTTAATCCCAATGATTTCCAAATTTGAGCTGACTCATCATCTGGCGGCGCGTCTTTATCGCCTGCAAAAACACTCGCCGCTAATTTTTCTTTTCCCAAACCTAAATATTTTTTGTCAGTCAAAAATTCATATGACCACTCGATTGACTCTTTCTTCCAATAGTCTCCCAGAGACCAGTTGCCGAGCATCTCAAAAAAAGTATTATGAACATTGTCGCCAACTTCATCAATGTCATCTGTGCGCAAGCATTTTTGAAAATTAACCAAACGCTTGCCAGCAGGATGTTCCTGGCCTAACAAAAAAGGCACCAGCGGATGCATGCCGGCCGTGGTAAACAAAACTGTCGGATCATTGGCCGGAACTAACGAAGCTGAAGGCGCAACCTTATGTCCTTTTTCTGCAAAAAATTTCAAAAATTTCTGGCGTAATTCGTTTGAATTCATATGCTTAAATTATAACATAAAACCGAGGCGAAAGCCTCGGCCTTTCTAAACCCTAAACTCTATACCCTACTTCAACAATTCCAGCGCTTTATTCATTTGCGGGTCTTTATCAGCGGCTATATCGTCAGCAGTTAAATCAACTTTGATATCCGGTTCAAGCCCGGTTTTGTTAATCCCGCGGCCTTTCGGCGTATACCATTTTGCCACCGTAATCTTGATTTCTGAATTACCGGTCAGATCTTGCAATTCCTGGACTGACCCCTTACCGAAAGTTTTCACGCCGACCAATGTCGCAGCATGATAATCCTGCAGTGCTCCAGCCACAATTTCCGAAGCTGAAGCTGAGCCTTCATTAACCAAAATGATAGTTTTCATCTCTTTTAATCTCGGCACGCCGGCAGTGGTATAATCTTTTTCCGAATTTCCATAACTAATCTCTTTGACTGCGATTTTGTCGCTGTCAATCCAATTCGAAATCGTACTCACAGCTGTTTCAAGGTAACCACCAGGATTGTTGCGCAAATCCAAAATCAAACCGGCATAATTTCCGGAAACAACAGCGCCAATTGCTGAATCAAGCAATCCTTTCGTATCATTGCCGAATTGATTAATTTTGATCACTGCAATTTTTCTTGCCCCGACCGAAACGTTGGGGTTGCCCACAATTTTTGAATCAAGCTTAACGCTCTTGATGACAATCTTAGCCCGCGTGATGGTAATATCTTGTGGTTGCATTTTACTTTTATGCAAAATTGTCAGCTTGACGCTAGTCCCTGCTTTTCCTCGAATTTTTGAAACTGCCACATCCACAGACATTCCGCTCGTAGTTTCACCATTAATCTCCAAAATTTCGTCTCCAGCCAGCAGTCCTGCGCGGGACGCCGGCGTGCCTTCCAAGGGCGCGATTATGACCAGTTGTTCACTTTTCATGCCAAGCTCGGCGCCAATGCCATCAAACGAGCCCTGCAGCTGTTCGGTAAACGCTTTGGCGTCAGTTGGATTAAAAAATACAGTGTAAGGATCGCCAGCTGCCGACACTAAGCCAGCAACCGCGCCATACATCAATTTTTGCTGATCAAGCGGCCGGTCAACGTATTTGGCATTCAAAAGATCTAAAGCGTTCCAAAGCAGCGAATAATCAGCGCTAGTCGCAGGCGGCTGCTGCCCTTTGGTAATCTCAATTTTTCCGGATTTAATTTTAATCTTGCCTTGCCCTGCGGCAAAGCCAAACCCAAATGCCGCAATTATCATCACAGCCACTAAGGCATAAACCTTAATTTGTTTGGAGCTCAAATTTGTTTCAGAAGGTTGATCGTCCATGGGAATAATATTAACAAAAATATTTATTCTTGTAAATTCAGCTCTGCCAGTTAGTGGACTGTTTTCTTTTTCCTAAACATATTTAAAATCAAAACCAGATACATGCGCAGATTGATTCCCAAATAAACGAATTGATTAAACAGCCAATTGTATCTTTGGGCGTAATGCTTGCGATAAAAAATTTTCATGGCTTCATGCGCAAGCCTGATTGTTTTAAACGGCGCTGTCTGGGCTGAACCATATTTATAATGCGTAATTTGAGCAGCCGGATAATACATAACCTTAAAGCCCGCTTCTTTCACACGCCAGCACCAATCAATGTCCTCGCCATACATAAAATATTCTTCATCCAGCAATCCGATTTTTTCAACGACTGATTTTCTAATCATTAAATACGCGCCCATGACTGCATCAACTTCGGTTTCCTGGTCAATTGGCGTATTGATGTTATAGTCGCTAAATTTTTTTAGCCCAAACAGTCGCAAAAATGAATTCCAAAGATTAGGAAACCGGCGCCGACAAGCTTTATCTAAACTTCCATCCGGCATTAAAACTTTGCATCCCATAATACCCGCTTCCTGGTGTTCATCTAAGTATTTAATAGACAAATCAAAAGTATCGATTCGAACTTCTGTGTCTGAATTCAGCAACAAAATATACTTTCCCAAAGCTTGTTTGATAGCAACATTGTTGCCTTTTGAAAAGCCGAGGTTTGCCGTATTTTCAATTAATTTGGCTTTAGGGAAGTTTTGTTTAAGCATTTCAACACTGCCGTCGGTAGAAGCGTTATCCGAAACTAAAACCTCAAATTGATAATTTGTTTGAGATGCAAAAACTGACTCCAAGCATTTCTGGAGCAGACTTTTTGTATTGTAATTGACAATTATAACCGACAGATCCATAAGGTATTGCTATTATAACCTAAAAACTGCTAAAATCTAAGCATTCCCAACTTCATTGGAGGACACGTGAGTTCAACACATCAGGCAGATCCGATGGTCGAACAGGACATTCTCGCCGCTCTTGTTCTGAATCTATACAAAGACAAGATTAAACCCGGGATCATGCATGAAAACCATTTCGACCTTCGGGCAGAGATGATTACCGCGACCATCAACTACTTCAAAGCTGTCGAACAGGTTCCGCTCATTTCTGGCACCATCGATGAAATTGTCAGCGATTTGCGATCGCTCATGCCTACTTCCAAAAAGATCGCCGCCTCAAGGGACAACTCAACAAAAAGATTCATTGTACTCGCCTCAGCGTAAATTCGCTGCGGCTTTTCTTTTTGCCCAAATTCCGGGAATCTGACGGAACAATTCTGGTATAACTTTCAAAGTACTAGTTTCAAAAACCACAATGTATCCAAGCATGGCAATCTCGCGCAGCCAAAAAGTCGGATGCCAAAGATTCTTGGCATTTTTTATATACATCAAGATGTGATTTTTGTAATTAAGCTTAAGAATTTGTTTATTTAACTTTTTGTGATGTTGAATGAATTTCCAGATATGCAGGTACCCGCCTTCGCTCTGCCCTGCTGTCCGGCCATGATAAGCCACAGCACTAGGAACATAAACATTTTTATATCCGGCATTGTTGAACCGCCAAGACAAATCCGCGTCCTCCCAGTACATAAAAAAATCCTCATCAAAGTATTCTTGGCCAAACTTAACTGTTTCCAGAACTGATCTACGATACATTGGTCCTGCACCCGAAACTCCAAAAACGTCTTTTTGATTATCAAATTGGCCAATATCAATTTGGTTTTGTCCCCTGTCTCTGGCACGACCAGAAACAGACATGACAATCCCGGTTGAATCAATAATCTTGGTTTTTTGATTATTTTCAAAATCATAACGAAGCAATTTGCCAGTGGCAGCTGCAATCTTTGGATCAGCAAATGCTTTCAACAGCACCTCAATATAATTTGGCTCCAAAATCAAATCCGGATTCACCAGCTGAATGAATTCACCTGTTGATTCTTTAATTCCAAGATTGTTGGCTGTGGAAAAACCAAGATTTTTTCCTGGATCAATGATTTTTACACTTGGGTAATTAGTTTGCAAAAAATCTTTTGATCCATCATCATTGCCGCAAATTACGGCAATCGTTTCTAAATCTTTATGTGTTTGCGCCAAAATCGCATCAAAAACTAATTTGATCCATTTTTTGCTGTTATAAATGACGACAATTATGCTAACCTTCATTTTTTGAAACAAAAAAATAACTGACAAACAACAGCGCCAAATCTATGTACATCTCCGCTCTCACTGTGAACGATAAATACACGGTCATGACAATAAAAAACATAGCGTAAGCATATAAATTCAGAGACAAAAAGTTGGGTGATGACTCCCAGTAACGCCAGACGAGCGTCAAAATACCGGCAATAATGAACGGCACGAAATAAAATGCGGCAGTGCCAAAATCCTGCACAAATGGGAACAAATACGTCCCCGTATTCCACCAAGAATAAAAAATCGCGCCTAAATCATAATGCGATTTAAATTTATTCAAAGGCTTGATGATTTTGCCAAGCAAATTGGTAAACGGATCAAGTGAAACTCTGCCATATAGCAACTCGTGAGTCTGATAATAATTTTCCGCGCGCAAAAGCGCTTGCTGATTAAACGAAATTCCGACATAAATGGGCAAAAAAGCTTTAGCGATTTGATTACCGCTCGCGATGTTTATGCCCGTAATATGTCCCAAATAATCCGCGCCATAACTTCTATATTGCCGGATCAGCGGCACTGCGGCCAAAACCACAATCGAAACTGCCAAAAAGAATGGGTAAAACTTGATGGCTTGCTTAAAATTTGGCTTGCGCATCAACAAATATAAAGCCATGACCCATAAATCAATAAAGAAAATTTGCGTGCGGGAAGTAAACAAAATTAAACTGCCTGCCCCTATTAAACTAAAAAAGACTAAGTTCCAATGTTTCTTCCACGAAAATGTTTGGAAAAATATAAGAAAAAATGAAAGTGGAATAAAAATTCGAGCAAGTTGGGCGCAATAATTGATAAGTCCCGGCACCTGATCATCCGCCGCGAACCGGAATGCGTCCGGATCTTTGGCAAAAAGCGGGAAGTTTCCAGCTTTTTTATAAAAGAAATATAGAGCAACGAGTGAAATTGCAAAGAGAAAGTAGATGATCAATCGAAGCTTTTGAGTATCTGTCATCCCGAGCGAGTTTGTAAGCTTTTCCTTATCGGTCGGAATGACAACCTTATCAACAAAAATTACTCCTAGCACAAAACTTGCCAATGATACAAAAATCAAATACCAGTATTTAATCGGCCAAATCA
Organism: Candidatus Doudnabacteria bacterium; assembly: GCA_023246005.1. Taxonomy (GTDB): domain Bacteria; phylum Patescibacteriota; class Doudnabacteria; order UBA920; family O2-02-FULL-48-8; genus JAHFJG01. The sequence continues at coordinate 14,744 of JAHFJG010000010.1, read as the reverse complement.
ATTCTAAACTTGATAAATGTAATTGTGAAATTGCGATGGCGATAAACCAAGCCGAAAGCATCAGCAAAAGCGGCGATAATTTATATTTACTGCGCAAAAATTGCCAAAAGCTGGCAATGGATGCAATTGTAAAAATTATTATTAATAATACTTTCATAAACTATTAAATACTTCAAGCGTCTTCTTTGCCGTATTTTCCCAGGTAAATTGTTTAGCGCGCTCTAAGCCCTTAACAATCATCTGCTCGCGTAAATTATTATCAGTCAAAACTTTCAGCAATCCATCAGCAATCGAATCTGCAGAATTCGGATCAACTAATATTCCTGCATCCCCCACTACTTCTGGCAAGGATGAAACATTTGATACAACCACGGGCACACCCGATACCATGGCCTCAAGCGGAGGAAGACCAAATCCCTCATATAGAGCCGGCAAAGTGAGTAGTTTGGCGCCAGCATATAAATACGGCAAATCTTCAGGCGGCGCGTAATCAAAATACTTGATTGAGCCATCCAAACCGACCATCTTTATTTTTTTCAAAATCGGCTCCCACAGCCAACCGCGTCCGCCGAAAATTGCCAATTTTTCTTCGACGTGATTTTGTTTTTTCAATTGCTGGTAGGCTTCAACCAGGCGGATAATATTTTTTCGAGGCTGGATTGTGCCCAAAAATAAAATATATTTTTGATAAACTAAATTATATTTATCTAACATAGGCTGAACCTCCTCATACTTCATAGGCCGAAAATTTCCATCCAAGCCTAAATGAGTGACTATAACTTTGTTTGCGGTTATATCATAAAACTTTACCAGATCTTGTTTGGTGGATTCGGATACAGCGATGACTTTTGCCGCATTTTTCACGGCAAACGAAGTTGACCATTCCAAATACCTGCGCATAAATTTGGTAAAAGCATATGGAAACATTTTCCAAGCCACGTCATGCACAGTCACAATTGATTTCCTAGGATGCCAAAGCGGCAAGGCCGATGCTGTGATAAACAGCACATCCACCGGATGCAGCGCCATTTCCCATGAAATCCGAATCTGTGTCCAGTACTTTGGGAATGGAATAACTTTCATGGAAAAATTTTTCGGCAAATCATAAAACCATTGCTGCGGTTTGGTCCTAAAATACAATACATATTCATTTTTGCGATCCAACCGCGCGAAATTCTTGATCATTTCAGCGGCATAGCGCTCAACTCCTGTGGGGTTGGGCAAATTCGCCCGTTCTGCTTCTATGCCTATTTTCATACTTCTATTTTCTTTCTAAAGTTGATTGACGCTTTCAATAGTTCCCAGTCATGATGATTGAAGAACCCGAGCAAAATCAAACAAACACTATAAACAAAGGCCCCAATAAGTATAAATAACCAGAGATTCAAATTTTTCAAAAACATCAGTGCCGCGGCCATGATGATTCCGGCAATAACTGGCTTGATAAAATTTGACAAATAATTAAAATCGATAATTTGCCGCTTAACCACTATCGTATAGCCGACCAGCTGGATGATTTCGCTCATTAAGGTAATCACAGCCGCGGCCACAAAGCCGAATTTCGGGATAAAAATTAAATTTGCGATCAAATTAAATAAAAGATTGCATCCGGTAATTATAGTTGCAATTTTGGTTTTCTGCGAAATGATGAGGCTGTTGACCGGGACATAAATAAACAATACGGACACAGCAGCGATCAGCAACCAAAGGGCTGGAGCCGCGGGCACAAATGATGCTGCAAAAAACAACAAAATTTTCTGGGCGGAAAAATAAGCCCCGATGCTTAAAGGAATCCCGAGAGCAATCATGTACCTGGTGTATGTTTCCAAAACTTCTCTAACTTGTTCCTTCTCACCCCGCATTAATCGGTCCGCAAAATAAGGGTACAATGCCGCGGCCACTACTGCTGGCAAAAAAGCCAAAGTGTCCCAAAATTTATACGCCGCGGAATAATACCCTGCTTCAGTGAAATTGCGCAGGTGAGGCAACAGCAAGCTGTCAATCCGATTATAAATACTGAAAATTGTCAACCACATAAAGGGCAAGTTCCAAAGAAAAATCTTTTTCCAAAAAGAAAAATCAAAATCAAAAGTCAGCTTGGCGAATTTTTTCGCTACGACAAATCCGTATATGATAATATCAAACCCTGCGACAACACCTGGAATGAATGCTAGAAAAAATATATTACGGCGAAAAACTATGGCTGCCAGCATCATACTGGCATTGATTACGGAATTAGCAAAATTTACTCTGGCAATGATTGATAATCTCTGAAACGCATTGATGACGGCCATAAACGGCATGGTCATGGATGACAACAATAAACTGAATCCTGTGATATATAAAGCGTGTCTAACTAAGATCGGATAATGAGCTAGGCTAACAATCGTGTATATGATTAGCATGAACGCTAGTCCGAAACAAAATTGGATACCAAAATAATTAGTTAGATATTTTGACGCTTGCGTTTTGTCCTCGCTGATTTTTTTAATCACCAATTGCTGCATTCCTAAATCGATAAAAAAACTAAATACTGTCAAATAAGCCGCCATAAGCCCATATTGCCCTGCGGCATAAGGACCCAGGTATTGGATCAAGCGAGTATAAATTAAAAACAGGATAACCGCGGCCAGTATCCTTGAAACTAAAAGGCTTAAAATATTGCGTCCGATTTGTAGCATATCTTATTATATTATACTGAATTTGGAGCAGAATAAGAAGTAGCGCATAATTAGATTATGAATAAACTAAATTCTTGGCAAATTGGTTTTATTGTATTGGTCATAATCCTGGGAGGCATTATTTATTTTTTTGTCCATAGACAAGCAGTAGTCCCGACCATAAAATATACCAGTCCGACTCCCGCGCCTTCAAAAGTTGTGGCTGATCCGGTTGATCGCGCTAGTGAGCGCGTGACTAAAAAACCTTTTGGAATTTATATCACGCCGAAAACTTCTCCAGTGCAACCGGAAAAATTTACCGGCTTTCATACTGGTGTTGATTTTGAAACCTTTCCCCAAGAAACAAATTCCAGTATCCCCTTCTACGCAATTTGTCCTGGCAAAATTTTGACCAAACGAACTGCTACCGGCTACGGTGGCGTTCTTGTGCAATCTTGCACGATCAATAACCAGGCCGTGACAGTGATCTACGGCCATGTTAGTCTCAAAAGTATTGTCAAAAATATTGGCGACTCACTATCTCAAGGTGAAAAAATCGGCTTCTTAGGTCAACCGCCAACCGAAACCGATGGCGAACGTAAACATTTGCATTTAGGAATTCACAAAGGCACTGAAATAAATATCAAAGGCTATGTTCAATCAGCCTCCGAGCTTTCCAGCTGGCTGGATTGGCAAAAACTTTAAAAAAACGGGCAATGACTTGTATCATCACCCCTTTCTGTCTATCTTATCAACTTTCTCCTTTAACTTTGTGAGTGTCCTAATGTTGTCTGCAAGTTTCGCGGAGGTATTGCTGCGCTCAGCAGGAGTGCGCGGCTTGAACATCGCCTCAAACCCTTCATCTGAAATCTCGAGCTGGATATTCCCTTCCGCTGCAATTCGATTCACAAACCTCATGAATCGGAGGTAGTCGTCCTTGGGTTGCCTTTTGCGGCCGGTGCCGACTGAAGCCCCAAGTTCAAGGGCGCGCCTCCGAGCGTAATCGCGCGCTTGGTTAACCGACAGTCCCTGTGTCACGACGAGCTTCGCGATTTCTATCTGCAACGGCTTGTTGTCGATAGTGCTCAAATAACTGCCTATAAGGATCGGCAGGCGTTGATCCTTCGGAACTGTGGGCTCCATCATCGCCTGCACATCGGGCACGAGCCTGAGAAGCGACAGGTGATAGGTAACCCAACCAGGCGACTTCACATAGACGTGCGACAGAAAGTCGATGCGCCTGGTCATTGACAGCGCTTGCAACTCTGGCAATCCGTAGGCTAGCTTGTAGATCGATCTCGCAATCTCAAGCGGCGGATGAGGTTCTTGCCCAAAGTTCCCGATTACCGACAGCTTGTACTGCTCGATTTTGCTCTTGGGCAGCTTAAACACCGCCTTCATGTGCGTGAAATGGATTATCGTGCACGCATGGTAACGGCGCTGGCCATCGACGAGTTCGTAGTCGTGATCTGAGTCGTCTGTAAGACGTCTCACCCAAATAGGCTCTTCTTGGCCGCCTTCAGAGATACTTGCGGCCAGCAGCGCGAGGCTGACCTGGTCGAAATACTCTCGCGGCTGATCTTCAAAGATGCGGATTCGTCCGATTGGAATCCAGAAGAATCCTAAGCTGGTCTGGACCTCGCCTAGACCCGCGGGGGGCATCTTTTCTTCGTCCTCAAGAGCAGCTTCCGGTTTCCGGACGAGATGAAACTGTGTCTGTGGTTTCGGGCGCGGCGACAGAACCGGCTTGCCGTCAGGTTCTGCCGGGTTGACGGCCATATCGACGCCGTTGAGATACGTACTGAGCAGTTCTTTAAGTCTCACGAGGCCGCTAGCCTTCGATATCTGTTTCACTCCTTTATTGTCTGCGATGTCTAGGATTCGCCGTTCGTCTCCGGGTACCAAATCCTTGGACAGGATGAGGGCCGCGACCTTCGGCGGAAAATCTTCAGCTCGGCGGAGTTGCTCGGGCCACCAGAAATACGTCCGATTCATGAACCGCGAATGCAATGTGATCGGCGCGTCCATGCCCACTACAAGCACCTTTCCATCAGAAGGAAAGGCATTGCGAGGACTCCTCTTAATCAAAGCCATGGTCATTCCTCCTGAAGAATGTTTAGTTAAGTATACAAACAATAAATTGCTTTCACAAATAAAAACGACGAAGATCATGAGATCTCGGTCGTGGCTGGTGGTTTGAGCGATGTATGAAACGGTAATGGCTTGCCTGCAGCTACGAGCTCAAACGTCACGCGGTTGACTGGCGTGTTGTTCGAAATTGCCCTCGAAAGTGCTGCCAGATCTTCATCGCCAGGGTGAGGCCCGATCAACACCACCGTCGGCGTGTAGCTTCGGTCATCACCCTGAACACCTACAGTCGAGAAGTTACCAAGGTATTCGGCTCGCAGTCCGTACGGAGCTGCCAGGACGTTGATTTGTTCGAGAATCTCGACCTTGCGTTCGCTTGGAAACTGCATGAAAACCTCCTTCAAAAGTAAGGAAACAATATCATAAACTAGTTCCTAAGTCGAGCCCTTTTGATGAGATTCCCTCTCACCGGTTTTTTTATTTATTTTGTTTCTGCCAAATCAACACATCATAACCAAAATGCTCGCGATCAGCATCCTCGATGCCCAGAGTTTTAAGAAAATTAAATAATTCAGATTGAATTTTTTCACTGTCCCCATCTTCTGATAATTGCTCAACTTCCACGAAATCACCCAAACCCTCAACTTTGTCCACACAAATTTCCCAGCTATTATAAGTGCATTTTCTTCGATACTTGCGAATTGTCACCATGAGTTTAAATCCGATACGTAAGATAATGTTTTCCAAGGCAGCAGGATCTGTAACATAGGTTTCCTGTTCGTACTTGTCCAAACTATTACTTTGCGGAATTTTTAAAGTCAGCAAATACTTGTCTTTGGATTCACGAATCCTCAAAAACGGTAAATTCCTGCCCGTTGGTAAATTAGTAACATCGTTTGGCGCAAAAACCTTATCTGTTTGAATGATCTCCTCAGACAAGTCACAACCTAAATCCTGAAGTTTTTTCACAACTTTATCTTTATTCCGCAGTTTGGCCTTGACTTCAACTTCTTTCATATTTCAAATCATACCAAAAAACCGCCATTTAGGCAATGTACAACTTTTTGTCCGATCGGACAAAATATTAGACAAGTAAAAAACCGCCCAACTGGCGATTTTTGCTTAAAAATTAGACCAATTAGGTCAATTAGAAATTGCTCTCTATTGTCTTTTCTCTTCAAACCCAAACGTAATGTTGGCCAGGACAACCATGACTATAGCCCAGCCAAACATCCATAACAAATCGTTTGAAATTTGCGAAATCGTATAACCTTTGGTCATGACCGAACGCATGGCGTCAGAGAAAAAAGTCAAAGGCAAATATTTGGCAATGTGTCCCAGCCACGCTGGGAATGAATCAACCGGAAAAAACGTGCCACCCAAAAATAACATTGGGAAGACTATAAGGTTAGCCAGCGGCGGAACTGATTCCACAGTGGAAGCAATGCCCGATATGGTAAAGCCCAATCCCAAGAACATAATACTGCCCAAAACCGCGATTAAAAAAATCAACCAATACGAGCCGATAACGTGAGCATGAAAAATAAACACGCCGAGCGCAATAAATAATGTAGTTTGCAATAAAGTCACAATCATTCGGGTAATAACGTTGGAAGTGACAAAAATCGATGGCAGCATTGGCGTGGCAATCAATCGTTTCAGCACTCCTTTTTCTTTGTAATTGACGAATAAGAAAGCCACGGAGAAAACTGACATTTGCATAACGGACAGCGCGATCAGCCCAGGCAGCAAGAAATCAATATACTTTAAGTGATGAGTGTTTACTTCTTCGTTGATGACGTTGAAAAAATTGCTGGCGCCCGTGATGCTCAACGCTGTTTTATCCAGCATTCCACTGATGATATTTAACGCTGTGGCCGCTCCCTGCGGGTTGCCGACGTTGCTGACCACTGTGACTTTGGATGGCCCAGGGATCAAACTCCATGGAATAATAAACACCGCGGCTCGCTTATCGTCTACTAACGCCTGGCGTTCGTCGGTTTCGATGCCTTCGTGGATCGTAAAGAAGTCAATTTTTTTCAACGCCCCGACAAACTGCGCCGTAGCTTGGTTGGGCGGGCCAGTAAGGACTAATCCAACGTCAATCTTGGAGGTTTTATCAAAGTTGATCAGCCCAAGAACCGTCATTAGTAAAATCGGAAAAAAGAATGTGAAAAACAAAGCTTGCTTATTTCTGGCAAACATTTTGATGGCTGACCAAGTTAGTATTGCAAGGGTGCGCATATTAGTCCCTTAAAGCGTGACCAGTTAACTTTAAAAACACGTCTTCCAATGTCGGCTGATGCAGCTGCAAATCAAGTAATTTAAATCCCGCTTCTCGGCCGAACTTAAACAAATCAGCCAAAGTCGCTTCCGAATTATCAGTTGTGAGTCGATAAGTGTGATCCTCGTGTTCAACTTCGGTAACGCCAGTCAAAGTTTTTAACCGCGCTCCATCAACTAAAGGCTTGTCTACTCGAAAACGCGCAATCGTAGACAGTCCGGGCATTTTGAGTAAATTTTCCGTCGTGTCCATAGCCACAATGTGCGCGTGATCCATAACTGCAATCCGGTCGCACAAAACTTCGGCTTCATCCATATAATGAGTTGTAAGCACAACAGTTTTGCCTTTCTTGTTTATCAATGTGACCAAATCCCACAAATTTCGGCGCGCTTGCGGGTCAAGGCCAGTGGTCGGTTCGTCTAGAAATAAAACCTTGGGATCATTGACCAAAGCCGCGGCAATAGAAAATCTCTGCTTCTGTCCGCCGGAAAGCTCTTTAACCTGTGCTTTCCATTTTTCGTCCAGCTGGACTTCTCGCAATAATTCCATGGCATCAACCTTGCGGTTGTACAAAGACGCAAAAATTTCCAAAAGTTCTTTAAGATTCAAAGCATCAAAAAACGAAGACGACTGCAGTTGAACCCCAATCAAGGATTTGACCAGCCTGGTTTCGCGACTGACATTGTGGCCATCCAAAACTGCTTCTCCAGAAGTCATGGGCTTTAAGCCTTCAATCATTTCGAGGGTGGTGGTCTTGCCTGCGCCATTGGGACCCAGAATGCCAAAAACCTCACCGGCCTGGACGGAGAAATTGATTCCGTCTACTGCTGTGAAGCTGCCGTATTTCTTGGCTAAATTTTTCACCTCAATAATATTTTCCATGTCCAATCATTATACTACACTATTTGACAATATCATCTCCGGGCTGATACTGATCAACTTCAACTTGCGGCAAAATGGTAGCTTTCGGATATCTAGCTTTCTTGTAAGAGGCTGCTGTAAACATGCGCTTGGATCCACTGATCATTTTATAAATCGCGGCTGACTGGTCACCCTTGAAAACTGTTCCATCAATCGGCGCCAGCGGGTTACCTGTTGGAATATTCGTGACTTCCGCGTCAGACAAAGTCAGCAAAGGAAAATTTCTTATTCCTCTTTGTTTAAAGACAAATGCTGATACCGTATGTTTTAAATTGTCCTGATACCACCAAACCAATGAATCAGTTTTGGTTTTAAATGCGGTTTTTTCCGGCGGGGTCAAATAAGGACCGATTGGGATACTGGTTATTTCGGCGTCAGAAAGTTTCATAAGCTTCCTAAACGAAAGTTTGCGGACTTTAAAGATGTCGGCAGAAATCGGCCGCTTGAATCCGTCATCAATAATATACACAGTCGGATCGGTTAAACCCAAAATCAAAGTCCCACTGACTGGGGCGACGAAGCTGCCTTGATCGTATGATGCAACTTCTGCCTTCTGAATAGTTATGACTTTCTTAAATGAAAGTTTGCGTTGAGCAAACACTGGACCTGAAATTGGATGAACGCTGGAATCAGCAACTAAATACACGGTGGGATCAATATCGCCCTTAATCAAAGTCCCTTCAAGCGGGGTGAGTGGTTTTTCAGTAAGATAAGAATCAAATTCAGTTTGGGAAACTGTAATTATATTTGTCAGATTAAGCTTGCGCTGGCTTGCGACAAAACTGGAAAACAGCCGCTTCGTGCCATTGTCAATCACGTACTGGGCCGTATCGGCAATTTTTTGAACAATTGTCCCGTTGGGGTATTTAAACCAGGCTGTATAAAATTTCCAAAAATTATAATTGCCATTAAACACATGCGGCGTGTAACGATACAAAGCAGTCGTAGCAAAATTGCCCAAAGTCACAGTCTGCTGCGGCGTTACACCCTCATACCCGCCTAAAGTATTATCAAAGATAACTGTGTCCCCTTTTCTCGCAGTCCGAATGATTGGACTGCCAAACGTTTGGTTTAAACTATTCACTGCAGGTCCTCGACCGACGCGCACGCCATCGATTTGAGCATTAAATGATTTGATCAGAGAAGCTGATGTGCCCAGCCATCGGCTGCCGCTATAATCAAAGCTACCGAATAATTGCCGATAAAAACCAATAAAAATATTGCCGCACGGCTGATCGTCCGGACAGCCAAAACCAACTGCTCTATCAAGCGCTGTCTGCAAACTGCTATCAGAACTAAAGGTTCCTGTAATCAAGCTTTGTTCCTTCTGAAGCATGACCAAAAGCACTTGGGGGTTAAGTCCCCATTTGGTCCCAGAATCATAAATCAATTCGGCCGCTGTTCTAAGCCTGGTCAAGTTTGGCTCCGAATCTTCTAAGGCAACTTTAGTCAAAGTGTCCGGCTCTTTTAACTTAGCCAAAAAATCAGGAGTGGTATTAGCCAGCGCCGAATTTTTTAACTCCAAAAATTTCTGAATTCCGGCCGCGGTGCCAAATGTTCCGACATCCGCAAACGCTGAATCTGGAATAATCAGACTCGGATTAAACGCCGAGTCAATTGAACCTTGCGCTAGTGCAAAGGAAGATAAGTTAGGGACTAATTCTGCGAACAAAATCAGCAAACAAATTGTCGACAGTGTTGGTTTCATTTTTAGGACCCTATTATGCCGCCCGGTGCTATGACCGCAATTTCCGATTCAGGCAAAGTTTTAACATTCCTAAAACTATAGCCACGTGCAAAAAAAGCTTGAGCGGACAACAAGACCTTGGTTCCATTTTGTATGATATAAACCGCTGAAGCAGTATCTGATTTAACCAATGTCCCGTCTACAGGAGCTAACCAATAAATATCCGTAGACCTTGGCAGATGAAGAAACTCATCAAGGCTTACTGAGATAATTTTATTAAATGACAAATGCCGCTGGATGAAAACAAAATAAGTCACTGGCTTGGCGACTTGCTGATTCATGACAAAAACTAAAGGATTACCCTTAATCAAGACTGTTGTGTCATCCGGCGGCCAATACCAATCTCCTTCAGCGTAAGAATTGATATCTGTTTGAGATACAATCTTAATATCGGAAAACTTTAATCCTCTAGATATAAAAACGAGATATGTCAGGGGGTGTTTCAATTCTTGGAGAATAATATAAACTTCTGGGTCGTCGGGGACTTTAATTAATGTCCCATCAAGCGGCGGCAAAGCAGAGCCTAAAATAAAATTTGCCAATTGGCCATGCGTATCATTTATTATTTTATTTGGATCAAGTCCGCGTTGATTCATGACGAAACTAGAAACCAAACGTTTCGTATTATTTGAAACAGAATAAATATTTCCGCTTAATGCTTCCCGAACTAAACTGCCGTTTAGAATCGGCTGAGGCACTATGCCCCGAAGAGCATTAACCCGTCCGCTGCCCAGAAAACCATTGCAATTGCCGCCCGAACAAGCAGTTTGATTCAAAGGATCAATGTTATCAGCGGTTTTCATTAATACGTTCTCCAAATCAACATTCGTATAATTCGGATTAACAGATTTAACTAACGCGGCAATGCCTGAAACAACTGGCGCGGCCATTGAAGTTCCAGAACCATAAATAAGCACGTTGTTCGAAGGATCAGATGGTATAAATGCCGTAGTTAAAATTCGTTTGCCTGGCGCTGAAATGTCCACGCAATTATGCCCAAAATCAGAAAAATTAGCTTTTTGATCATTGACATCGGTAGCTGTGACGCCTAATACCATATTTTGACCATTATCCGCGCAAATTGGATAAACAGGAGCAACGTCCAAATTCAATCCTTGATCAGCATTATCATTACCTGCTGCTGCCACAACTAAAACATTATGCTGGAAAGCGTAAGTAATGGCAGCGCTTAAATTTATGTCTGCTGGAAACCCTTCGCCGCCTAAGCTTAAATTGATAATATTCGCGCCATGATCGGCGGCCCAAACGATTCCCGCAGCAACTGTCGATATATCGCCAGTCCCATCTGCTGCCAAAGCTTTAATTGGCATCAGTTTAATATTCCAGTTAATTCCAACAATCCCTTTGCCGTTATTGGGAATGGCGCCGATAACTCCGGCAACAGCAGTGCCATGCCCATTATCGTCCGAATCGGAGCTAGCCGGAATCGCCTGATTGGTTATTGTGTTGAAACCGCTGATTACGCGGCCATCATTCAATTCGATATGACTGGCGTGAATACCAGTATCAATAATCGCCACTGTCACGTTATTTGATCCTTTGCTATATCCCCAAGCATCGAGAATTTTTGTTTTCGGCAAATACCACTGCTTGTCCGGATCAGTATCCTTGGAGGTGAAAAACGGATCGGTAGTTGTTATATCCAGAGCTCGGAGCCGGAACTCGGTTTGGAGGCGGTGCGGAGCAAAAATAAATAAAAAAACTGGCATCAAAATGCCGAAAAGAATTTTTGGATAAGTTAACCGAAAATTTTGTATCATTTAGCGGAATATTTCCCTCTTAAAGAATTCCACTTGATTATGAATAAATCGCGGAGTGATTGTAGAAATGCCGAGGCTGGGACCGTGCTGCCGCCGCGTTCCTCGCGGATGATTGACACAGGCTTGATTCGGAAACTCAATTTCAAGGCGACTGCCAACAACTCCATATCAAACGCCCAACCGTAAATTGTGATGAGCTTAAATATTTCTTTTGCAGCAATTCCGTTGAATGCCTTGAAACCGGCTTGAGTGTCATGAATATGAGGAATCAAAACAATCTGGATCAACAAGTTGCTTCCCCTGGAAAGAATTGTCCGATACCATGGCTGCTTGGCCTGATGCGTCATATCCAGATATCGATCGCCAATCACAACTTCAATGCCTTGTTCTAAATAAGGCCAAAATTTTTCAATTTCGGAAATCGGCGTGGCATCGTCCGCATCCATAAACATAATGTATTGGCCCAAGGCCTGTTCTACTCCCAACTTCACCGCAGCGCCCTTGCCCTGAATCGTTTGATTTATGACTTTTGCGTTTTGGACAGATGTGGTCTCTAATTTTTTAACGATTTCGAAGGTGTGATCGTTACTATTATTGTCTACAACTATGATTTCATAGCTATAATTTTGCTTTTCTAAATAACCATCTACGTCCAGTAAAGTTTTTTCAATGCGCTTTTCTTCGTTGTACGCCGGAATGATAACGGAAAGTTTGATTGTGTCAGACATATTGGTTTCTAAGTTCAATAATATAGAAGATTATACCAAATTCGAACAATTTTTACAAATTTCTGAACAGCAAGTAGCTTCCAAATAAAATTAAGCAAATAAACATGACTTTCTGTATAAGAAATTTGCGTGAAATGTCTTCTGGAAAAAATTTAGCAGGAAAGATACTTACACCAATTCCTAATATTAGTACAAACAATGGCTGAACTGAGCCTACGAGCTGGACTAAAGCAATTGGAGCCAGCAGATAAGAGTAACCAAAGATCAATGCAGCAGATTGAGACACAATCTCATTAATTCCTTCCCAGATCAGAAAAGTCGAATTCTGCCTTAAAACCATTTCCATAAAATTTTCCCGATAGTCCGGGACAATCATCAGGCTTAAAGCTGTCAAGACGATGCCAATTTGCTGCCAAAAAATCGCAGTCCAAAATCCCGTATGCAGAGCGACAAACTTATAAATCAAAACCCCGAATGAAACAATCAGCGAAGAAACAAGCATAAGAAAAAAAACTTTGCTCTTAAGACGAATTCTTTCATTTAACTCCAATGACAAACCCAAGGCGCCAGAAATAATTATTATTCCTGCTAAAATTTGTTCAAGCTTTAAATGTTCTCCAAGAAAAATAAAACCCAAGATAAATCCCAAAATCGGAATCATTTGAAACATGGGAACCACAATCGAAGCCTCTTCGTAAACCAGTGCCTGATAATAAGGAAATAAATAAATTGCGGAAAAAATGCCGTCTAAAATCAGCAATAAAAAATAATCGAATTGAATATGAATAACCGACGGCTTGAATGCAAAAATCCCTAATGCGAAAACCGCGGTGAAAATTGAGGTCGTAATCACAAAAGAGGTAAATTTGATTTTCTTTAAATATCCTCCTATAAGGTATTTGTCAATATGATTTGAAATACTCCATAAAAAAGGAGAAATCAAGGCAATAAAAAACCAATGCATAGTTTAAATCATATCAAAAAATCGCCATTTAGGCGATTTTTAGTGCATCTGTAATTCTTGCTGTTTATATTTATGGTTATCCAAAAGCTTCTGATGCCACGCCCAGGCGGTTTTCATTATGATTTCCAAATCAGAATATTTGGCTTCAAAACCTAATTCGTTTTTGATTTTTTCTGCGTCTGCCACTAAAATAGCCGGATCCCCAGCGCGTCTTGGCGCATATTCAATCGGGATCATTTTATGTGTTACCTCCATGGCTGCATTGACGACTTCACCGACGGATCGACCCTTGCCAGTTCCAACGTTGTAGCTAAAGCAGCCTGAATCTTGATTCAATTTATTTAAGGATAAAAAATGCGCTTGCGCCAAATCAACAACATGAATGTAATCACGGATGCATGTGCCGTCCGGCGTTGGATAATCATTCCCAAAAATTTTTAGAACTTCTTCCTGTCTAGCCGCGACTCGCAAAACTTTTGGAATCAAATGAGTCTCGACTGGATGGTCTTCTCCTAAACTTGCGTCTAGACTGGCACCGGCAGCGTTGAAGTAACGCAAGCTGACTGAAGACAATCCAAAGGCTTGCGCATACCACCGCAAAATTTTCTCAAAAACTAATTTACTTTCACCATAAGGATTGACTGGCTTCCGGGGATGATCTTCGTCAATCGGCATGTAGTGCGGCTCCCCATAAACCGCTGCAGAAGACGAGTCAATAATTTTATTTACACCCCGTTTGACCATGGCGTCTAGCAAATTCAAACCATTGGCAACATTATTTTCAAAATATTTCTGCGGGAACGATACAGATTCTTCGACAATCAAAGAACCGGCAAAATGAATCACGGCATCGATTTGGTAATCAGAAAATATTTTTCCAAGTAAATTTTTATCAGACAAATCCCCTACGATTAAAGGGCAGTTAACGCTATCCGCGTGTCCAGTGGACAAATTATCAAGCGCCAAAACATCCATCCCCTGCTCTTGCAAGAGCTTCACCGTATGAGAGCCAATGTACCCAGCGCCTCCGGTAATTAAAATTTTTCCGGCATTAGACATGGTGGTATTAAAAATAAAACCGACAAATTGTTCGGTTTTTGTTTGAAATATGTTTGTTACCTACATCATAAACAACAAACAATCGCTCTGCAAATTTCAAAGATTATAGGGGCAAATCAAAACAGCGCCTTGGTTTATCCCCACACCATACTTTTGGCGTGAGGATTTATCCCCAAGGCGCTGCAAGTCTATTTTTAAATATGGATTGCTTTAGCTAACAATAATTTAATTGCTAAGCGTTTTTTGAAGCCAACAAAACCTAGTACCGTAACTGATGCTAGAACAAACGCAATCGTGGATGTCGCGCCAGTTTTCGGAGCTATGAATATTCCTAAGACATGGGCAACTTGAATATTGACTGTATTGCCAAAGATGTTGGTCATGACATAGTCCGAACCGCCTGGGAATGTGCTGTTAATTTTCACTGTGAAAGTTTTTTCTGCGTGACCATTGGCAGAAATCGTCATTGCCGGCCATTGCAAACTTAGGATTCCCAAATTAAACGTAGCGTC
>JAHFJG010000009.1 GCA_023246005.1 Candidatus Doudnabacteria bacterium | reverse complement strand
GAAATATTTGATACGGTATATCCGGAGGCAAGCATGGGCGGTTTACTCGAGCATAACGTGCAGACAACCGCTGTGCTTCCAGGCGGCGCAAGCATAGTAGAATTTACCGTAAATGTTCCGGGCAAGTATCTTTTAGTTGATCACGCGCTCGCTCGAATGAACAAGGGCGCTTGGGCCGTGCTTGAAGTGACTGGAAATGAAAATCCGGATGTGTTTAAAAGTATTCTTCAAAATTCGGCGGAACACACAATGCATTGAAACCAAAGCATGAAAACAAAAGTTTTAATATTACATACATCAGTTGGCGGCGGCATTCAAGCCACTGCTGCCAATATCATGGAGCAGCTGGAAAAGTCAGGTGAATTTGAAGTGCGGAATTTTGATATTGAGCAAGTTGAAACCGGCGCTTATTCGTCTCTGATTCGAAAAGTATATCTTTTGCTTTTAGATCATATTTCTTCTCTGTGGGGATTTTTATATTTTTCTAAAATTGTTTTGTTTCTGACTTTGCCGCTTAGAAAATTTGCCGCATCATTTAAATCTAAAAACGTTTTACAAATTTTGAGGGAATTTCAGCCGCCAATTGTCATCTCCACTGGCGTGGTGCCATCCGCAATCATGGCATATCTTAAATCCAAAGGTTTGTATCGCGGGAAATTCGTAATTGTCTTTTCTGATTATCATTTGCATCAATTTTGGCTGTATGACGAAGCTGATTTGTACCTTTGCAATATCGAAGATCAGCGCGAAGAGCTGAAACGCTTGGGAGTGGACGAATCTAAAATTGTATTAGTAGGCACAATCATCGCTGAAAAGTTTTTTTCGCCTATAAATCGCGAGCAAGCCTTGGGCGAACTGGGACTTTTGAGCAGTATGCCAGTGGTTTTGGTCGGAGGAGCAGGCAGAGCGCGCGCCTCAACTAAAGAAATTTTTTTGCAACTGCTTCGAAGCCCCAAATCATTTCAAGTGGCTGTGATTTGTGGACACAATGAAGAATTAAAACAAGAACTAATGCAAATTTCCGCTCCAGCTCCACACCCGGTCAAAATTTTGGGATACGTGGATAACATGGAGATTTGGATGAGTGTGGCCAATGTGCTGGTATACAAAACCGGCGGACCATCCATGGCCGAAGCAGTAGTGAAAAAATTGCCGATCGTGTTTGTCGATGTGCGAGCCGGACATGAAGAAGCGAATTTGAATTATTTGCTATCCCATGGAATCGGACAATACGGCAGAATTCCTAGAGAGGCAGTATTCATGGTTGAGCAAATTCTAGATGGTAAAATGATGACTGATCATAACAAAAATTTTGAAACAATAGTTAAGTCCAAAGCAGCAGTTTCTCTTGTTGAAGTAATTGATAGAATTCGACCCGGTGAGCTGGAAAAAACCGGCAGTTTGAAAGTTAAAAACTATCAGGAAAATTAGAAGTGGATCCCGGACTCGAGTCCGGGCTGACCACTGCGTGGTCATTTGACCCAGTATATCAACTTCGATAAATGGCTTAATTGCTTTTGCAAAAAAATAAAATATTACTAATAGATTTAAGCTAATCTTTTATTTTTTTTGGTAATTAGTAGCCATTTAAGGCAAAAGCATCGAAGTTGTATTACTGGGTTGACAACATAAACCTGATAAACTAATATCTAACTACACGATTAAATAGAATTTATGCCAAAAGATAAGAATTTGATCAACAAACTTATGGGAACACAAACCATGACGGAGGACCAAGATACGGAAGAAACAAATGAATTAGAAGGCACATCAACTGCTCCGGCTAGTTCACAGGAAGATTGGCTGTCAGAATACGAAGGCCAGTTAACGATTGATATGTTTCAGACCAAGGATAATGTCATCATTAAATCGACAATTGCCGGGGTTAAGCCGGAAGATATCGATGTCACGATTGCTAATGACATGGTCACCATCCGCGGTGAGCGCAAGCGAGATTTCGACGCTTCGAGTGAAGATTATTTTTATCAGGAATGTTATTGGGGCAGTTTCTCCCGTTCAGTAGTTTTGCCAGTTGATGTTGATATCGATAACGTGGGCGCTGATTTGAAAGACGGCATACTAACCGTGATTTTGCCTAAGGCTGCGAAAGCCAAAGCCAAGAAAATCAGAGTCGGCGCGAGAGTTTAATAACAATTTATCTAAGAAGCAAAAATCCCGCAAAGTTGCGGGATTTTTGTTAACAAAAAAGTAAGTCTCCTGGACTTAATAGAAAGTACAAGCTAATAATCAAGCATAAAATATTTCTTGGTGAGCTGCGAGGAATTATGAGCACTTGATTTTTTTGGCAAATTACCGCATAATAATTTGTAATCCATGGATATTTCAACACTCAGCAAGCAATTAAATATTCCAACTACTCAACTGCGGGCAAAGATTGCGGCCGTGGGTTTTCATGTCTCGCCGCGCGCCAATAAGATTGACAATCAATTAGCCAAACAGATTTTAAATTCCTTAAGTCAAAAAGTCCAAACTGCTGTTAAGACTGATCAGCCAAAAGAAGTCATTTTGCCTAAAGTTTTAAGCGTGAAAGAATTAGCTGTCAAACTTGGTTTGGATGTGACTACTGTGATTAAGAAGCTTATCCAAAACGGGGTCATGGCCACGATCAATGAAGAAATTGATTATGATACCGCCGCAATTGTCGCAGCTGACTTAGGATTTAATGTTTCAGAAACTCAAGAATCTACCACCAGACTAGGTTTGGGTTATGTAGCGGATGAAGTTAAGAAAGAACAAACAGCCAAACCAGATGAACATCTGATCCGGCCGCCAATTGTGGCGATTATGGGACATGTGGACCACGGCAAAACCACACTCCTTGATACTATCCGCTCGACTAAAATCGTGGACACGGAAGCCGGCCGGATTACCCAGCATATCGGCGCGTATCAAGTCAGCCGTAATGGCAAGTTGATTACTTTCTTGGACACTCCTGGCCACGAAGCGTTTGCTGCTATGCGGGCTCGGGGGGCGAATATCACTGATATTATTGTTTTGGTGGTCGCGGCTGATGATGGGGTCAAGCCACAAACAATTGAAGTAATTAATCGGGCAAAGTTGACTGGCACGCCACTGATTGTGGCCATAAACAAAGTTGATAAGCCAGACGCCAACATTGAGCGGGTAAAAAAAGAATTAGCCGACTATGGTGTGACAGTAGAAGAGTGGGGCGGAACTGTGCCTGTGGCGAAAATTTCCGGACTTTCAGGCCAGGGGGTGGATGAGCTGTTAGATTTGATTTTGCTTCAGTCAGAAGTCTTGGATTTAAAAGCTAATGCTAATGGAACAACTTTAGGGACTGTAATTGAATCGCATGTCTCAAGAACCTTGGGTTTTGTGGCCACTATTTTAGTTCAAAATGGAACATTAAATTTGTCAGACTTTGTCGCAGTTGGCAGAGCATTTGGCAAAGTCCGATCCATGACTGATGCCAGGGGAGCCAAAGTTAAATCTGCTGAGCCGTCTATGGCGGTTCAGATCACAGGTTTATCTGATGTGCCTAGCGCTGGCGATGTGCTGAAAACTTATGTGACTTTGGATGAGGCCAAGGCTTATGCTTCAGCCATAGTCAAGTCTGAGCGAGCTAAGAAAATGGCAGTGAAAAAATCTTTGAATTTGTATGGTAAAGATTTAAATTTGATTATCAAAGTTGACGTGCTCGGAAGCCTTGAGGCTATCAATGAAGCTTTGGCCAAGCTTAAGAATACCGAGGTGAAATTAAATATTTTAACAGAAGAAGCGGGTGAGATTAATGAGAATGATGTCTTGCGTGCTGCAGGTGCGAATGCTGTCATTGTCGGATTTCATACGCGCATGAGCGTTCAAGCGACTAAACTGGCCCAAGCCAAGAATGTCACAGT
Source organism: Candidatus Doudnabacteria bacterium (assembly GCA_023246005.1). Lineage (GTDB taxonomy): Bacteria > Patescibacteriota > Doudnabacteria > UBA920 > O2-02-FULL-48-8 > JAHFJG01. The sequence continues at coordinate 44,033 of JAHFJG010000009.1, read as the reverse complement.
TCAAATGTATGACATTATTTATGAGTTAATTGAAGATCTAACCCGCCAAGTGGTGGAGATGCTGACGCCAGAAGTTCTTAGGACGGATTTGGGACGAGTAAAAATTTTAGGAGTGTTCCGCACAGAAAAAGACCGGATGATTATTGGCGGCATTGTGGCTGAAGGAAAGATTAAGGATAATGCCCAGTTTGAAATTAAACGCGGGGAAGAAATAGTGGGGAAAGGACAAGTTTTGGAATTACAACAGAACAAAGTCAAAGCCAAGGAAGTTTTGCGCGGGACTGAATTTGGATCAAGCGTCAAGGTTTCAAATAAGGTTGAGGAAGGAGATGTGCTGGTCGTGTTTGAAGAAACGGTTAGGAACAGAAGTTTATAGTTTATGAGTCGTAGGACAGAAAAAGTTGCCGCTTTGTTGCATGAGGAAGTTGGAGACTATATAAATCAAATGGAACTGCCGAGCTTGACCACGATTAGCAAAGTCGAAGTCACGCCGGATTTAAAATGGTGCAAAGTCTGGATCACGGTTATGGGCGAAGATGACAGACAGAAAGAGGTTTTGGCTGAATTACAAAAAACCCTCTTTGATTTACAAGGCTCGCTTAACCGCAAGTTGGTTATGAAGTTTGTGCCAAGAGTCAAATTTATGATTGACCACGGTGAAGAATACGCCTCGCATATTAGTGAACTGCTTCGTAAGACTTATGAAGAATAGATTACAATTCAAAAAAACATTAGAGCTCATCAATTCTTCCCGAAAAATATTTTTAACCATGCACGAAGGACCGGACGGTGATGATTTGGGTTCGGTTTTAGCCATGCAGTCCTTTTTGAAGCAATTAAAAAAAGATCCAACATCGGTAATTAAAGGCGTTGTTCCGGATAATCTAAGCTTTTTGCCTGGTTCAGAAAGCGTTCTGCAAACAATTCCAGAACTTGATTTTGATTTGGCGATTTTTTTTGGTTGCAACAAACTCGAGCGAACAGGATTTTCCGCCGGAGGCGGATCCCTGCCGGCCGGGCAGGCGGGCGACTTTGGCGGACGGCTGCAAAACTTGAAAGTGCCAATAATTAATTTTGACCATCATCCGGACAACACGAATTTTGGCACAGTCAATATCGTGGACGCCGAGACCTCTGCTGTGGCTGAATTGGTTTATTATTTTTTAACTTTTGCTGATGCCGAGATCACTAAGGATATCGCCACTTGTCTGCTAACCGGAATCTTTACTGACACCGGTGGATTCAAGCATGCCAATACTTCAGCCGCCGCATTTAAGGTCGCGTCCGAACTTTTAAAAAAAGGCGCCAGGATTGACAAGATCGCGCTTCAGACCATGGGCAAGAAACGACCCCAGGCTATTAAAGCTTGGGCCAAGGGTTTGGAAAACGCCCGGTTTGATCCTGATAAGAAAATGGTGTTCTCGATTCTAACTGAAGAAGATTTAAAAGAAATTGGTGCCACTGACGCTGATCTTGACGGATTTGTCGAGTTGCTTAACAATATGCCGCAAGCCAAATTTGCTCTGCTTCTGCGCCAGGACGGGGAAGTGGTGAAAGGCAGTTTGCGCAGCGAGCCGCAAAAAAAAGTTGATGTGTCGAAAATCGCCAAATCATTCGGCGGTGGCGGACACAAACTGGCCTCGGGGTTTAAAATCAAAGGTAAACTAGTGAAGGATGGAGAGGCGTGGCGGATCAAGTAAAAATTTCTAGTTGCTCTAATTTCTAAATAAATATCAAGTACAAATCCCAAAATAAGATAGTATTCAAAACCACGCGGCCGCGCGGAAAATGTATAATATCATCATTGCATCGCTAGAAGGTCTAACCTCTTGTCATTCCGACCGACCTCATTGGTTTTCGAGAGTGGGAGTGGAGGAATCCCTCCTAAAGCTTGGAAGAGGGATCCCTCGACTCGCGGCTTTGGCTTAACCTTATAAGCTCGCTCGGGATGACAAAGATACTCCGACGCTGCGGTCGGAGTTATTTCAACTTCGTTGAAATAAAAAAAGCCGCGAGGTCTGGTTGAGGCAGAAGTCGCGGATTGCCGCCGTCAACCGACTGGTTGGTATTGCCAGTACTTGTGGATCAGGAAAAACCAGAACGGGATCTGATGATCAGTCAGGTCCTGATATTCCATCCAGTCGCCGATCGCGTCGACGAAGAAGAGAGCTAGTGCTACGAGCAGGCCGCTTCTGGCCGCAGGGTAGCTATTGACGGTAGGGATGGCAAGCAGAACCAACACGACCAGAAGTACGACGAGAACCATGATTCGTCTGCGAGTCATAGGGATCCTCCTTAATTGCATAAATTATATCATATTTTTGCCTTTTGGTTTTGAGCGTTTTTGTGCTAAAATAAACAAGCAAAAGTCATAAAATAGATAACAGCGAACAGTTAACAGGCTTGTTATCTGATATCTGTTAACTGATCACTGATAACATGGCTCGAAAGAAAAATCAAGACGAATACGATTACCCACAATTCAAGCGCCCGCAGTTGAATCTTAAACGCGACACCAGAAAAACCGTGGCTATGGTGTTTTTTGTTGTTTTAGCAATTTTATTTACCTTAAGCCTCATTGGATTAGCCGGGCCATTTGGCGCAGTGGCCAATGAAGTCTTAAAATTAGCGTTTGGCTGGGTCGTTTATTTAGTGCCCTTGATTTTTTTATTTGTGGCCATTGCTTTGTTTCGCCAAAAACCCGAAGAAGAAGCGTCCACGGTTTCAACCCATGCTTATGTTGGCGCCGTACTTTTGATCTTAACTTTGACAGGCCTTCTGCATCTGTGGGTTTTACGAAGCGATGTTAACCAAGCATTTCAATTAGTCAAAGATGGGCGAGGTGGGGGATATTTGGGAGTTTTGGCTTCTTATCCTTTAATGCATTTGATGGGCTTTGTCGCAAGTTTAGTGGTGCTATTGGCAGGCATTATTATTTCATTTTTAGTCACATTCAATATTTCTTTTTCTGATTTGTTCAGAAGATCAGTAAACAGTAATCAGGAAACAGTAAACAGGCCTGGCAAGCTCAAGATCAATAACGCAGCTAATGCTGGCTTTACGAAAGAAACAGTGGGAGAACCAAACAAAGTTGTGGCCAAAGACAAGCCAGAAGTTTTCATCAATGATATGGACGATTTGACTCCGGCCAAAAAAACCAAAATGGTTTCTCCGGCTGAAAAAAACTGGAAGTTCCCGCCATTGGATCTGTTGGATGATTCTAAAACCAAAGTTGATTCAGGCAACATCGAGGCTAACGTTGCAATTATTCAAAAAACATTGAATGACTTTGGCATAGAAGTTGAGATGGGTGAAGTCAATGTCGGGCCGACTGTTACGCAATATACTTTCCGGCCTGCGGTTGGGGTTAAGCTTTCTCAAATTGCATCATTGCAAAACGATTTGGCCCTAAGCTTAGCTGCCAGCTCCTTGCGTATGGAACTGCCAATCCCGGGCAAGGCTTTGGTCGGGATTGAAATTCCGAACAAGTCAACTGCGATCGTGCGGATTAAAGAAATTCTAGGACACAACAATTTTATGGAGCAGCCATCAAAATTGGCGTTTGCCTTGGGCCGTGATGTAGCCGGACATCCCATGATTGCGGATTTATCCCGCATGCCGCATTTGCTGATCGCAGGCGCTACAGGCACTGGCAAATCAGTGGCAATTAATTCTGTATTAATCAGTCTTCTGTATCGGGCCGCTCCTTCGGAATTAAAATTTATTATTATTGATCCGAAACGCGTGGAACTAAATTTGTATAATGGCTTGCCGCATTTGATGACTGGTGTGATTATTGATCATCAAAAAGCGGTGAATGCGCTCAAATGGGCTGTGGCGGAAATGGATCGGCGATACAAACTTTTGTCTGAAGTGCACAAACGCAACATTGGCGAATATAATAATGCCGCTTTAATGAGGTTGCCATATTTGGTCGTTGTCGTGGACGAGCTGGCGGACCTAATGAGCGTGGCGCAAAATGATGTTGAAGCAGCAATCGTCCGTTTGGCGCAAATGGCCCGGGCAGTAGGTATTCATTTGGTTGTGGCTACCCAGCGGCCATCAGTGGATGTTATTACAGGTTTGATTAAAGCCAATATCACGGCCAGAATGGCATTCGCCGTAGCCAGCCAAGTTGATTCGCGCACAATTCTCGATTCAGCCGGAGCTGAAAAACTCCTGGGCATGGGCGATATGTTGTATGTTACAGCTGAACTAACTAAGCCCAAGCGCGTTCAAGGCACATTTGTCGGAGAGAAAGAAATCAAGCGCGTGGTTGATTTTATTAAACAGCAATCAGGCTCCGTGATTTATGATGAACAGATTGTAGAAAAACCGCAGCGCGGAGTGAATGTTCCTGGGTTTGAAAATTCAGACGACGAAGATGATATATTAGTGAAAGAAGCTATTGAGATTGTGCGAAATGCAGGCAAAGCTTCAGCCTCACTTTTGCAACGCCGCTTGCGAGTAGGATACGCCCGCGCAGCCAGACTTTTGGACATTATGGAAGACAAAGGAATAATTGGTCCTGGCGAAGGTGCTAAGCCGCGGGAAGTTTATGGCGCTGCGGAAAAATCAGAAACGAGTGAAGAAGAAGAATTTGAAAAAGCCCAAAAGGGAGAGTATGAGTAAGAATTTTATTTTAATCCTTGACGGTCCGATGGGATCAGGCAAAAGTACAGTGGGCGATTTGGTACATAAAAAACTAAAGCGCACCGCTTTGTTAAGTATGGATAGAATTAAATGGTTTATCTCCGATTTCAAACGCAGTAAAAAGGATAATGCAATTACAAATGCCGTCTTATTTAAGATGTATGAAGAGTATCTTAAACAAGGTATCGATTTGATTGTCACGCAAGGATTTTGGAAACAGAAAGGCTCGCCTTTTGTTGCGCCATCTGACTTTGCTGCTTTGGCAAAAAAATACAAAGTCAGATTTTATTTTTACCAGTTAGATGCGCCAAAAGAAGTTTTGTTGGGAAGGATAAAAAATCGAAAGCCATCAGCCCTGATACGAACGCCGATCGCACCCAGCCGACTTTTACGAAATATTAGAATGTGGAAGAAAAATAAGTATCAGCCAGAGAAGACTTTTTGGTCCCATGAGCAATCGGCAAAAAATATCGCCAACCAAATATTAAAAAATATCCGGATTTGAGTAAAGACGCGCAGGACTTTGACGAAGCGCAAAAGGGAGAGTATGATTAATTTATGAACGAAGAAGAAACACGAATTCCAGATGTTGATAAAGCTTGGACTGCCGCCAGAGCAGAGCAAGCTATGAGATCAAAGATAATTCCCGATGCCAAACGAAGTTTAAATGAAAGAACAGGTAATACTGGTGACGAAGCTACTTGGAATGCTTTGGCGAGAAAGGCTGGCGAGGATAGAGTTGAACCTTATAATCCTAAAGCAGAAGGTGAGTTGAGTCAGCTCCGCCAAAATGCTGAAGTGGCAATAAAAAGAATTGAAGATTTTTTGTCTACTCATGATCTGAGCGGCATCGAGAATCTCCGCGGTATCGGATCTTTTCATAAAGCCTTAATTCAAGCAAGAGATTATCTGCAAGGTGCCATTGATCAAATTGATCTTGGTGGAGCTTGGGACGGGAGCGGAGAACATTATCAAATGATGCATCCAAGAAATACTATTCCAAAAACTATAGAATCAGCCGAGCTTGCCATAAAATTAATAGAAGAATCAGAAATTTCAGTTTGACAAAATAATTTTAGCGGGAGCGAGAAAATTTCTAATTACCTAATTGATCTAATTTCTAAACAAAAGTTGACAAATTTATAGCTTGGGTTTAGGATAATTCCGAAGGCGGCTTCACAAGAGCCGTTTTTGTATTTATCCCTCACCTTTTTCCTTAAGAATCCTCAAAACAAAAGGTGAGGGATTGACACCATATCATATATGATATATAATGAAAATGAAGAGTATAAGATAGTATTTTATAAAGATATTTTGACGGGTCGAATTCCTGTCCAGGAATATTTGGATCAGATTTCAGAGAAAGATCGAGTTAAAGTCGCAAAGTATATTGAAGTTTTAAGACAGCATAACGGCGTTTTAGATGAACCATATACTAAGCATATTCGAGGAAAGTTAAGGGAGCTGAGAGTTGATTTTGCTCGCAATCGCCACAGGATTTTTTATTTTACTTTTATCAATAGAAATATTGTCTTATTGCACGCTTTTCTCAAAAATACCCCAGCAATCCCAGAATCAGAAATTATTAAAGCCGAAAATAATCTAATCAAAATATTAAATCGTAAGTAATCATATGAACGACGATAAAAATCATCCAAATTTAGTAGACTTCCAACCATATCTGGACGAGCAACTGAAAGATCCAACTTTTAAGAAATATTATGACGAGTTTGGTCGCCAATTCGAAATTGCTTATGCGCTTTTGCAAATGAGGAAAAAGTCCAAGCTATCCCAAGCCCAAGTTGCCAAAAAATTGGGCACTTCGCAAAGCAATATCGCGCGAATTGAGGCCGGCAATGAAAACGTGACTGTTCAAACTTTGGAAAAATTCGCCAAGGCTTATAAGCGAAATCTTAAAATTGAATTTGTGTAATTTGACAAAATAATTAGAGCGGGAGCATAATATCTCCAAGAGCGGCTATAAGACTCGTTTGACGAGTTTTTAATAAGCCGTTTTTGTATTTAGCAACAAAGTCATGCAAATAAATATTGGTAGGGAAGTTGAAGTTTTCATTTTGAGTCTTGAGGCAGGGACTAGGGCTAAGGTCGCTAGGACGCTTGAGCTTTTAGAAGAATTTGGCTATAGATTAAGGACGCCGCATTCTAAAAAGATTTTGGATCGGCTATTTGAATTAAGAATTAGCGGCCGGCAAGAAGTCAGGATTTTTTATTGTTTTTATCGAAATCAAATTTATCTGTTGAGCGGATTTGTCAAGAAATCCCAGCAAACACCGAAGAGAGAAATAGAAAAGGCAATCAGTAAAATAAAAGAGCTTGACAGAATATAACTTATAAGTTATATATATTATATATGCAAAGTTATAGAAATTACAGAAGTTTCAAAAAGGAAATGCTCAAAGACGGGGCATTTAAGAAAGCCTATGATGAATTGGGTCCAGAATTTGCTTTGGTAGAAATGTTAATTAGAAAAAGATTAGAGCAGGGATTGACCCAAACGCAATTAGCCAAAAAAATCGGAACCAAGCAACCAGTTATTTCTCGATTGGAACAAGGCACGTATAATCCGACACTGAAATTTCTTAATCGGGTTGCTATTGGCCTCAATACGAGACTTCGAGTTTCGATTGATAAATCTTCTCATTAATTTTTTTATGACCCAAACTCAAGCCTTAGAAATTCTCAAAACCGGCGCCAATGTGTTCTTAACTGGCGAGCCGGGAGCTGGCAAAACTTATCTGATCAATCAGTACATCGCATACTTGCGCAGCCACGGTATTGAACCGGCAATCACAGCCTCCACTGGCATTGCAGCCACGCATATTGGCGGCATGACCATTCATTCTTGGAGCGGGATCGGGATCAAAGAGAGATTAGATAAATATGATTTGGATAGAATTTCGTCTACAGAACGGATTGTGAGAAGAATCGAACGTACCTCTGTGCTTTTGATTGATGAAATTTCCATGCTTGCAGGTTCAACACTTTCTATGGTGGAGGCGGTTTGTCGAGAAGTTAAAGATAAATCCAGACCTTTTGGCGGCTTGCAGGTGATTTTGGTTGGTGATTTTTTTCAGTTGCCGCCTATTGTTGTCAAATCCCAGGAACAATCTTTAGGTTTGTTTGCATATAATTCTGTGGCTTGGGAGTCGTCTAAAGCAGTCGTTTGTTATCTGACAGAACAATACCGCCAAGACGATGCGGATTTTTTGAAAGTACTTTCAGCTATACGAAGCAATAGTTTTGGGGAAGAACACTTTGTTCACATCAAAAATCGAAAAACAAACAGAGCCGACGTAGACGATTCTATCCCGCGATTTTTTACTCATAACGCCGAAGTTGATCGAGTTAATGACCAAATGCTGGCTCGTTTATCGGGGCAGTCGAAAGATTATCAAATGTCCACGCGTGGCCGCAAAGCCTTGGTTGAGGCCTTGAAAAAAGGCTGTTTGTCGCCGGAAAAATTATTGTTAAAGGTCGGCGCAGTTGTCATGTTTACGAAAAATAATCCCAAAGAAGGATTTGTCAACGGCACACTCGGGATTGTGGAAAAATTTAATAATGACAGCGGCTATCCCGTGGTCAAAATCCGAAATGGCAGAAGAGTGGAAGTTGGTCCTATGGAGTGGACAACGGAAGAAGGTGGTAGCGTCAGGGCCCGTATCACCCAGCTTCCATTGCGGTTGGCTTGGGCCATTACGGTTCACAAATCACAGGGCATGAGCATGGATGCCGCGGCCATGGATTTATCGGATGTTTTCGAATTCGGCCAAGGATACGTAGCGCTCTCGCGTGTCCGTAGACTAACTGGCTTGCATTTGTTTGGGTGGAACGCTCGGACATTTCAGGTTCATCCGGAAATTTTACAACAAGATCAAATCTTTCGAGAAAATTCTAGCTTCACTGAAGCGGCTTTGATCAAACTTTCGAACGAAGAATGTCAAAAGATTCAGAAAAATTTTATTCTAAGTTGCGGTGGTAAGCTTAATGTTCAAGGTGTAGTTGAGAACAAAATAGATAAAAAAACTTTTGAAAAAATCAGAGAAATACACCCGAATGCCTACAGGCCTTGGGATCAAGATCAAGATAAGAAATTGCGAGAGTTGTTTAGTCAGAATTTATCAACTACACATTTAGCTGATATATTTGGAAGAAAACCAGGAGCTATTAGATCCCGCTTAGTTAAACTTGGCTTGATAAAAATGTAGATAAATTTGACAATTTTTAAGCTTAGGTTTAAGATTGTTTTGAAGGCGGCTTCGAAAGAGCCGTTTTTGTGTTTTATGCCTGCCTCGCCTCGATGATAAGCTAGACGGGCGAGTCGAGGCGGGGTATTATTTAGGGACTAATTGAGTTACCTAGAAATTCCGGGTAACTCAAAATCTATGGAAAATCAAGAAAACAAAGGGGAAATAGTTATCTATAAGGACGACAATACTCCAGAAATCCAAGTAAACTTGGTGGACGATACCGTTTGGCTTAACCAAGCCCAAATGGCTGAATTATTTGGCAGGGATTCTGATACTATTGGAAAACACATCAAAAACGTCTATAAAACCGCAGAGCTTAGCCAAAATCAAACTACCGCAAAATTTACGGTAGTTCAAACCGAAGGCGAAAAACAGGTTAAAAGAGATATTACTTTTTATAACCTCGACATGATTATCTCAGTGGGCTATCGGGTTAATTCCAAGCGTGGCACTCAATTCCGCATTTGGGCCACGAAGCATTTGCGCGACTATTTGCTTAAAGGCTATTTGGTCAATGAGAAACGATTAAAAGAAAATCAGGAATTGAAACTCAAAGAATTGCAACAAGCCGTGGGGTTGATGCAGCACGCTTTGGAAGCTAAACGCTTGGAAGGTTATGAAAAAGAATTACTGCATATTATTACTGACTATACCAATACTTGGATTACTTTGAATCAATTTGATTCTGGCAATCTGACTTTGGATCAAGTCAATCACAAATCAGCACTGCACTTAGATTATGAAGAAATAAAAAAAGCCATTGAACGATTTAAGACGCGATTGATTAAAGACAAAGAGGCTTCTAATTTGTTTGGATCAGAAGTTAACAATAAATTATCTTCAGTGTTGGCCAGCACGAGGCAGACTTATGGGGGCAAAGATGTTTATCCTAGCTTGGATGAAAAAGCCGCGCATCTTTTATATTTTGCCGTGAAAGATCATCCGTTTGTGGATGGTAACAAACGGATCGGCGCATTATTATTTATTTTGTTTCTGATCCAAAATAATTATTTGCTCAACAAAAGAGGCGAGAGAAAAATCAATGACGCGGCATTGACAGCTTTGACTTTGCTTGTGGCCGAATCTAAACCTTCGCAGAAAAATGTGATGGTAAAATTAATTGTAAATTTGATTAATAAAAAATAATGTCCCAAGCGCTTTTCAAAACTAAAACGGTGAAGATAGATACCTTGGGTGAGTATTTATCTTCAATACGCAACCAATTTAATTTGGATATTAAAACAGTCAGTTTACTCACACAGATCAAAGCTCTTTACATTGAGCAGTTGGAAGCTGGAAATTACCATGAATTGCCATCTGAAGTTTATATCAGGGGCTTCTTAAAAAGTTTAGCTTCTTTCTATCGAATCAAAGAACAAATATTGATCGATCAATACGAAAAGGAGCGAGGATTTGAAATAGATAAACCTGCTGGCCGAATTAAGAGATCTAAGTTTTCATTTACCCCAAAAACAGTTGTGATTGGCTCGAGTTTGCTCGTCGCTTTAGTTGCGTTTGGCTATGTGGTCAGTGAAATTCGTTCCGTGCTAGCGCCACCTTATTTGGCAGTTATTGATCCTGCTTCTGACTTAATTGTGACAGATAATAGTGTTGTAGTTTCAGGCAAAGCCGAAGCAGGAGCTGAAGTATTTATCAATAATCAGCCAGTATTAACTGATCCTATCGGCGAATTTACAGAAAATCTGCTGCTTAGCCCTGGTATTAATATTGTTGAGATTACGGAGAAAAACAAGTTTAATAAAATCAGTAAAATTACAAGGCAGATCACCAGTCAGCCCAAGCAAACAGCCGTGGTGCTCCCGCAAGCTGTAAATTTAACAGTCCAAATCGGGCCTAACAGTGCGTGGGTATATTTGGAGGCAGACGGAATTGTAATTCAACGAGGCACTATGCTGGCCGGATCATCCAAAGTTATTTCTGCAAAACATGAAATTATTTTAACTTCAGCTGATGCAGGTTCTACCACAGTAGTTTATAATGGTAAAGATTTAGGAAAACTCGGTCGCGAAGGAGAAGTCATTCGCAACGTGCAATTTTCATCTCTTTGATTTATAATTAAGTCTATTAATTATAGACAGTCAGGTAAGAAAATATATGTCAAAAAGTAATCCGAAAAGTATGGGCGGCAGTTTGGAAGAAACACTCACATCAATTCGTGAGAAGTTTGGCGAGGGCTCAATCATGACATTGCAAAAAGCCAAGGCCATGAATGTTAAAGTTATTCCGACTGGTTGTTTATCCCTTGACATTGCATTGGGGGCTGGAGGAATACCGGTTGGCCGCATCATTGAAATTTATGGACCCGAAGGATCCGGCAAAACTACTTTGGCCGAACACATTGTGGCAGAGGTTCAGAAGGATGGTGGGGTGGCAGCATTCGTGGATGCGGAGCATGCTTTAGATCCAGATCGAGCAAAAGCTATTGGAGTTAAGATTGATAAACTTTTAATTTCACAGCCGGATAATGGTGAGCAAGCATTGGATATTGTCGAGGCTTTAGTACGGTCCAATAGCGTTGACATTATTGTAGTTGATTCTGTAGCAGCCCTCACTCCGCGCGCTGAGATCGAAGGCGACATGGGCGATTCACATATGGGTTTGCATGCCAGACTCATGAGCCAGGCTTTGCGCAAACTAACGGCAATCATTTCTAAATCTAAATCAACAGTAATTTTTATAAATCAGATTCGGATGAAGATTGGCGTTATGTTTGGAAATCCCGAAACTACGACCGGCGGCCAGGCTCTCAAGTTTTATTCATCAGTTCGGATTGAAGTGCGCAAGCTGGCCCAGATTAAGCAAGGTGAGGCCATTGTCGGTAATCGAGTAAAGGCTAAAATTGTTAAAAATAAAGTTGCCCCGCCATTTAAGACTACTGAATTCGATATTATGTTCAGTGAAGGCGGCATTTCCTATACTGGAGATTTACTTGATACTGCAGTTAAATATGGTCTTATAATCAAATCAGGGAATACTTATAGTTTTGGGGATGTGAAACTAGGGGTCGGCCGGGAAAATGCCAAAATTTTCCTTAAGGACAACCCAAAAATTGCTTCTGACATAGAAAAATCCACTCTGAGCAAAGCTAAAGAGTCTGATCTGGCCTTGGTTGTGGCTGAATAAATAAATTTTTTAGTTTTTGTCGGTTTTAGATGTGTATAAATCATCTGAAGCCGGTTTTAAAATTCAAAAATGCTTAATAAATTCGCAATTTTTTAAGTTTGCAGTACAAATTATTGACAAGGCTTAAAAAATCTGCTAGAATAGTCATATTGAATCCCGTTAGAAATTTTAGTAACTCAGTTTATCTTCAAAATAAGCCAATTTGGATAGATTAATTGATTTAGAAAACAGAAATGTAATTTCTAAACGGGATGAACCTTGAAAATTGAATATTTTCGAAAAGCGGAGAAAGCCAAGGCCTTAAAATTTGAGACTTTGACGTTCTCCACTATTCGTCATAGCTGTTCTAACCCAGCTGCTTGTAAAACAAAAATAAAAATCGTTTGTATAAAAATAAAACAAACATAAAACAAAAATTGTTATGGTGTTCGCACCACAAGAACAGTGAAGAACTTCTCTTATAGATTGGTTAGATATATAAGTTGTTCCTTTTCGGTTTCTACATACGAATGTTGACCTCTGCTTTACGCGCAAGCGTGCGAGCGGAGATGAGCTTCAGTAGAGGCCGCCCACAGGGCGGATCTCGCCACATATATAATATTTGCGGGCGGTATGATCCGCTCTGTAACCACTAACTTAAAAGTTGTTGATTATCCCGCGGAGCGGGATCTCGCTACGCGAGACAGAGCCCAGAAAGAATGAGGCTTTTTTTGTTATCCAAATTCGTGTATACTTGATCTATGAATCCCGTTAGAAATATTGAGTAGCATAATTATCTTTAAAATAAGATTCTGCGGGACAAATTGCAATTAATATTTATTATTAACTAAGCACAATTTCTAACGGGATGAATAAACAACTCATCGAAGAAAACAAGACCAAGCTTGTGGCTGAACAGAAAAAACTCAATTCGATTCTTAAGCGTGATACAAATCTTGATTCCGAAATCCCGGGCGGACACAAACCAAAATTTGACGAAGTCGGATCTGAAGAAGGCGAAAATGCTTTTGAGTCGGAACAGTTCGGCAATGATCTTTCTGTAATAGAAGATCTAGAAATGCGTCTGACTAAAGTTGAAGCGGCTTTAAAAAGAATTGAAGACAGCACCTATGGCAAGTGTCTAATTGGCGGAGAGGAAATTGAGGAAGCCAGACTTCGAGCAGAACCTGCGGCGGAAGCATGTATCAAGCACGCAAAGTCATAGATCAGTTAACAGATAACATGGAACAAAAAATTTGTGTTAACTGTTATCTGATTTCTGTTCTTGTGGTTCTAGATCAAATCACGAAGCTGATTTTTAGCCCTCGTGATTTTTTTATTGGTTTAATTCATATTCATCTGGTCAGAAATTTCGGTTTGGGATTTTCATTCAATTTCGGATTACCGGCAAATTTAATTATCATCGCGACTGCATTAATATTTTTTATTTATTATTATTTTTCTCATCGGAAAGATTTATCTTGGACCGGCAAGATCATGGTTGTTTTAATTTTAGCCGGCGCTATTTCAAATATTATCGATCGGTTGTATTTAGGGTATGTCCGTGATTTTTTGGATCTAGGATTAGGGTTTACTTTTAATCTCGCTGATGTCATGATTATCATAGGTTTAATAATGATTATTTTTTCACAAAAGTATGAAGCAAATCTTGGGGATTGATGTGGGCGGGACCAAAATCGCGGCAGGATTGATAGATAAGTCATTTAGAGTAACCAAACTTGCTGTTTTATCAACCTCTCAAACTGATTTGGTCAAGCAATTGGTCAATTTAATTAGATCTTATGAGAGTTTTTCGGCCATTGGTTTAGGGATGCCAGGGCAAGTTTTGGCCAATGGCATGATAACCAGACTTCCTAATGTGAATAATTTTAAATCCATAAATTTTAAGAAGATATTAGAAGATAAATTTAAGGTGCCAGTAAATATTTTAAACGATGCCAAAGCATTTGCTTTGGCCGAAGCCTCAATCGGAGTGGGTAGAGCATACAAAACCGTTGCCGGAGTAATTTTAGGCACAGGCATTGGTGTTGGAATCATAATGGATAAAAAAATTTATTTTGGCAAAGACGGAATTGCGGGAGAATATGAACATACTGTTTTGTTGGACAGTAAGATGTTCCGCGATCACAGACATTCGACCGGGACTTTTAAACAGGCCGCCAATACGAATAAATATTTAAAAACTCTTCTGGATATGATCGTGTTAAGTTTTAATCCCGACATTATTATTTTGGGCGGCGCGTGGTCCAAACTTTCAGGCATGGAGAAATTAGCGAATCAATTGACAAAAAATGTTGGTAATTACATAAATAAAACTCCAGTTAAGATTTCTAAACTGAAATATGCCGGAATAATCGGGGCAGCGTTGCCACTATTGAAAAAGTAGTTGACAGTATGAATAGAATCTTTATATTATTGATCTAGAGTTACTAGATATCATTTTAAAGGTTCGTTTTTTTATGTCAAAGATAGAGATTCGTGAACAAGCCTTAAAATTAAGAAAACAAGGCAAAAGCTACTCTGAAATTAAAGGCCTTTTGAGTGTAAGCAAAAGCACCTTGAGTCTTTGGTTGCGACCATATCCATTGAGTAAAAAACAGATGAGACTTTTAAGGGATTTTAGTGAAATTCGTATAGAAAGATTCAGGCAGACAATGCAGTTGAAGAAACAAAGCAGACTTGATCAGGAGTATATTAAAGCCAAGGACGAAATATTTCCTCTTTCAAAACGAGAGTTATTAATTGCGGGCGTTGCTCTTTATTGGGGAGAAGGGAGTAAAAATTTGCCAGGAGCTTTATCTGTCAGTAATTCCGATCCGAAATTGATTAAATTTGCCTTATATTGGTTTACTCACGCTCTAGGAATCCCTAAGAAGAAAGTTAATGCTCGATTACATCTATATAAAGATTTGCATGAAAAATCCGAAATTAACTTTTGGAGTTCTCAGATAAATTTGGCTTTGAAGAGCTTCGGCAAGTCTTATTTTAAATCGAGCAATAGAACCGACTTAACTTATAAAAGCTTCGGACATGGGACGTGTAATTTATATGTCAGCGATACCAGAATTAAGGAACGGGTTTTAATGAGCCTAAAAGCGATAGCCGGTTACTATTCTGCTAAAGCTTAAAATGTTATAATCTAAAGAAGTTTAGGGCCAGTAGCTCAGCTGGTTAGAGCACGACACTTATAAAGTCGCGGTCGATGGTTCGAGTCCATCCTGGCCCACCAGAATCTGAATCTCCGCCTTCGCTAAAGCTTCGGCGGACAAGCTAGTGCGCGCACCAATTGGGGATAAATCCCCACACCAAAATTTGGTGTGGAGATAAAGCCGAAAGGCTTTTTTGTTTTGCTTAGGTTTTTTACTTATGTTAGGTTAGAGTTAAGACAGATGTCCTTTTCGAACTATAAAGAGGCAGATGAATTTTGAACAAACACAGGGCTTTCTTGATTGGAGAAAGAGATGAGCTATCCGGTGAAGTTGTTTGCGACGACCGGCTCAGAAAGCTTGGCCTACGCGATCAGCGGCTCGCTTGCTGCTCGGCTTCCTAAAGAGAACATCCCCGGGGATGGTCTGAATGGTTCGGTTACCGTGACTCGGTTCGACAATGACAACTTACAGGTCCAAGTGAGCAATGTTCGCGGCTGCTTCGTTGTGGTGATCCATACCATGGTGCCGCCGGTGAACGACCACATCGTCGAGCTGATTGCCTTGCTCGACGCGATTCGTAATGCTCGCCCCCAGGACATCCTGTTGGTCTTCCCGTGCTATCCGTATGCCCGTTCAGATCGCAAGAACAAGCCGCGCATTTCCACCATGGCTTGTACACTGGCGAAGATCATTTCTCACTCTCTCGGAGTCAAAAGAGTACTGCTTCTTGACCCTCACGATACTCACACCAAGCACTACTTCGAACCAGCGGCAGACGAAGTTTCGGCCGGCCCAATGCTGGCCCACTGGTTGCGGAAAGAAGTGATTGATCCGACCGGCGGAGACTGGGTGTTCGTGAATGGCGATGGTGGCGCCGCAAAACGATTCCACACCTTTCCCACGTGGCTGAGGCTGCCAGTGGCCTACATCGACAAGGGCAGGCCCGACGATAGCGGGACATCGGAGGTACACGGAGTGATCGGAGATGTGTCGGGCAAGTGCTGCCTGACAGTCGACGACGAAATACTTTCAGCCGGGACTATGATTGGCGACACCAACGCGCTCATGCATGCCGGGGCCGCGTTCGTGGTCTCTGCCGTAGTACATGGGGTTTTGAACAAGAACGGCCAAAAGCCGATGTACGTGGTGGAGCTCTTGGCTGACTCGATGATTCATCGGGTCGTCATCACTGACAGTGTCCCCGTGGCTGACAAAGTTGCCAACATCTCCAAGTTTACGGTTCTGACCGTGGCGCACCTGTTGGCCGAAGCGATCAAACGCACGGTGCTCGATCAAAGCCTGACGGATTTGTACGCGCCCGAAAGCGTACCTCTTTATTGGCCAGAGGGCCAATAAGTCACTAGCTTTGCCGTTTCTTGCGGTGAGGCTTTTTTCTTTTGTGGATAAATCCCCACACCAAAATTTTGGTGTGGGGATAAAGTCGAAAGGCTTTTTAATTTTGCTAATAAATTAAGCTTCTTGACACTAGGTGAACGATCGTATACCATATAATCATGGAAGGTAAAAACGAAGGAACCGGTAAGCTAGGAGCCGCCCCGAATCTACTAGTTCCTTCGAAAACCTCCAAACATATGAATGAACTAACGTCCAAGCAAAAACAATTATTAGAACTATTAACTGATGAAATCCAAAAAAAAGGGCTTCCACCTTCAATTTCAGAAATCGCCAAAGGCCTTAGAGTTAAATCTAAAAACGCTGTGGCAAAATTACTCCGGGTTTTGGAAACTAAAGGTTACATCCGCAGATCAAGTAAGGCTCGAGGCATTGAAGTCTTAAATCCAGAAGGTGAACCTGTAGGACGAGGATTGATTAGTGTTCCATTACTTGGCCGAATCACAGCAGGACTTCCCATGCTAGCTGAAGAACAGATTGAAGATTGGCTGAATCTACCAACCAGTTTGATTCGAGGCCGCAAAGATGTTTTTCTCCTAAAAGTCCAAGGCATGAGTATGAAGGATGCAGGAATCTTGAATGGGGATCTGGTGATTGTGAAGCAACAAAAGATTGCAGATATCAACGATATAGTGGTAGCATTGCTTGAAGATGAAGCTACGGTTAAGCGTTTAGTGAAATCCGCCGGAGGCGGATCCGCCTCTGGCGGAAAAGACAATAAATTTTATTTGAAAGCCGAGAATAAGGATTATCCAAATATCTACCCTGAAAATGAATGGTCGATTCAGGGTAAAGTAATCGGAGTAATTAGAAGATTAGAGTAATATGAGCGAATTTGAAAAACAAAAGCATACCATCATCAGTCAATTGAAAAATTTGTGCGCACATTGTGCGAATAATGTTCACCATAATTGCAAGTTGCAATCAATTGCCCGTGAGGTTGCCAGCCTGTCCGGAGTCCCGCTGATTGTCAATGCCAGATTCAATGGATTATTAATGCCTGCCTGGTCGGCAGGTAGGACGAGGTAAAATATGGAATTTGCACCAGCACTTTTCTCAACCAGAGTAACAGCCGGACGCCGAACTTATTTCTTTGACGTCAAGTCTGCAAAAAATACTAAACCGTTTTTGAAGATTACACAGTCTGAAATCAACGGGGATGAGAAAAAGAAAAGCTATATTAATATTTTTGATTCTGAAGTCAGCGACTTCAATCAAGCTTTAAATGAAGCAGTAAGCTTTATCAAACAAAGTAGCAAATAACGAGAAGCCCTGACAATAGGAGTTGGGGCTTTTATTATAAAGATTTTTATGCCCAGTAATACAACTTCCCACGTGTTCTTTTATGTCTACATTCTTGAGAGTTTAACAGACGGTAAGAACTACATCGGGCATACGAACAATTTAACTAGACGAATAAAAGAACACGAGCATGGCTATAACTTTTCCTCCAAGTTTAGACTGCCTTTTAAGCTTATTTACTATGAAGCTTGTTTATCAGAGAAAGATGCCAAACGCCGTGAGAAGTATCTTAAAACAACCCAAGGCAGAAGATTTACCGGACTAAGATTATTAGAGTACCAACGCCAATCGGCGTTTGGCACGGGAAGTTGATATACTGGGTATGCCCGCAAAAATTTATTCCGCGTCTCTAATAGGTTTGAATGCCGCACTCATCGAGGTCGAAGTTGATATTTCAGGAGGTTTGCCCAAAACTATTATTGTCGGTTTGCCAGACGCAGCTGTCCAAGAAGCGAAAGAACGAGTCAAGTCAGCAATCAGAAATTCCAGTGCTATCTTTCCACCCACCCACATTGCTGTAAATCTAGCGCCTGCTGACTTGCCTAAAAATGGGACATACTATGATTTGCCAATTGCGTTATCTATTTTACATAATTCCGGTCAGATATTTTTTGAACCAAAAGATAAATTGTTTGTTGGAGAATTAGCCTTAGATGGAAATCTAAGGACAGTTTCTGGCGTTTTGTCAATTTTGCTCATGGCTAAGGAGCGGGGATTTAAACAAGTGTTTATACCCAAAGGCAACACCAAGGAAGCGAGCTTGGTTACTGGCATAGAAATTATCCCTGTTAAAAGTTTGTATGAAGTTATAGGTTATTTACAAGGCTTGATTAAAGTTGAAATGGTTGAATCTGCTGATTGGAATAGAATTTTACAAACGCCTGAAACGGTCTTTGATATGCAGCTGATCAAAGGCCAAGAGGCAGCCAAACGCGCGCTTGAAATCGCAGCTTCTGGAGGACATAATTTACTTTTGTCTGGTCCTCCTGGCACTGGCAAAACATTGCTCGCCAAAGCCTTGCCTTCAATTTTGCCTAAACTGACTGCAGATGAGGTTTTAGAAATTACGAAAGTTTATAGTGTAGCAGGGTTATTGAACATAAATAAAACTTTAGTTACAGCCAGACCTTTTCGGAGTCCGCACCACACAACCTCTGGAATTGCTTTAGTCGGGGGAGGAAGCAACCCGAAACCAGGTGAAATTTCTCTGGCCCATCGAGGTGTTTTGTTCTTGGATGAATTTCCGGAATTCTCCCGATCGGTACTTGAGAATCTAAGACAGCCCTTGGAAGATGGTATTGTGACAGTTGCGCGTGTGCATTCCACAGCCACATTTCCAGCCCAGTTTACTTTGGTTGCAGCTCAGAACCCTTGTCCCTGCGGCTATTATTCAGATCCAACCAAAAGCTGTATTTGTACTCCTGGTCAAATCATGAAGTATCAAAAAAAGATTTCAGGGCCATTGCTCGATCGCATTGATTTGCATGTCGAGGTCGGCCGTTTGGAATATGAAAAATTATCTTCAGAATCACCCGGAGAATCTTCAGAAAATATTCAGGTTAGAGTCCAGAAAGCCAGGGACATTCAAACCGAAAGATTTACGAATTTAAAAGGAATAAAAACTAATTCTGAAATGGGCATTAAAGAGATTAAAGAATTTTGCCAGCTTGGCAGCGATGAGCAAAATTTTATGAAAACTGCTGTGGTAAAAATGTATTTATCCGCTCGATCTTATCATCGGATTTTAAAGTTAGCCAGGACCATTGCTGATCTTGAAGGAATTCCAGACATAGCCATTAATCATTTAGCCGAAGCGTTGCAATACAGACCGAAAGTAGAGTAGAATATATGGGCTATGTCTACACTCAAAAAAGTTCGTAAAGCAGTAATTCCAGCAGCCGGATTCGGCACGAGATTTTTGCCAGCCACGAAAGCCCAACCCAAGGAGATGCTACCGATCGTTGATAAGCCAGTGATACAATATGTCGTGGAGCAAGCAGTTGAAGCCGGAATTGAACAAATTATTATAGTTACTGGTTGGCATAAACGAGCGATTGAAGATCATTTCGATCGACATTTTGAATTAGAAGCTCATCTGGCTCAAGCCAACAAAAAAGAAGAACTTGAAGCAGTCAGAAAAATTTCGGAATTGGCCAATTTTGTCTATGTCCGGCAAAAAGAAGCTTTAGGTAATGGACATGCCGTACTGATGGCCAAAGACGTGGTGGGAGACGAACCGTTTATCGTGATGTGGGGTGATGAGTTCTTTCATGCCCAGCCATCTGCCGTTAAACAACTGATTCAAGCTTATGAGCAATATCAAGGACCAATGATCGCGGGAGTTCGCGTGGGCGAGGCTGAAGTTAGTCGCTATGGAATTGCGGACGTGACGGCTGTTAAAGATAATGTTTATAAAATTAACAGGATTGTAGAAAAGCCCGAGACTGGGAAAGCTCCCTCTAATCTCGCCACGCACGGAAATTATTTGTTGACTCCGGATATTTTTAAAATTTTAGAAACCATGCCGCCTAGCCGCGGAGGCGAGATTTGGCTGCCAGAAGCGATTGATAGGTTGATTAAAAAAAGGGATGTTTTCGCTTTGGAACTTAAGAATGCAAAATACTATGACTGCGGCAATAAGCTAGAGTATCTTAAGGCTGTAGTAGAGTTTGGGCTCAAGCATGATGATCTCAAATCAGAATTTGCCGAATATTTGAAAAATATAGTAAAATAAAAGTAATGGAAAACAAAAAATATTATATTATCGGTGGTGTAATAGTTCTGCTTCTAATTTTGGCTGGAGTTTTATTTTTTTCGTCCGGCACATCACCCAAATCTGGCAATAATGGCAGGGTAACGCTTATTTGGTGGAAAACATTTGAAGATTCTGAAAATGTCCAGGATCTAATTAACGACTATCAAAAGATTCACAAAAACGTCACGATTAACTTTGTGAAAAAAGACGTGACGACTTATGAACAGGATCTGGTTAATGCCATTGCCGCAGGAACCGGTCCTGATATCTTCACTATTCACAATGATTGGCTGGCCAAACACTCTGACAAGATGTTTCCAATCCCAGATACTCTTATGAGTCTCCGAACTTATCAGCAGACTTTTGTGGACGTAGCGACTTCAGATTTTGTCAATAATAATAAAATTTATGCTATTCCTGTATCAGTTGATGTTTTAGGTCTTTATTATAATAAAGACCTTTTAAATTCAGCAGGTATCGCCCAACCGCCGACCACTTGGCCAGAACTAGTCAGTGATGTTCAAAAAATTACCAAAGTATCAAATCCTGGTAAGTTTGCTCGTTCAGGCGTGGCTCTGGGTACTTCCAATAATGTTAACAGAGCTGTAGATATTATCAGTCTTTTAATGCTGCAAAATGGCACTAAGTTTTATTCCAATGATTTGAATACCGCAGTGTTTGACCAGACACAGAATGATCCGACTACTAACCAATCATTTAATCCCGGCTCCACGGCTCTAACTTTTTATACCCAATTTACTGATCCGGCCAAAACTTCCTACACTTGGAATTCCAAGTCCGATGCCAGCATTGATGCATTTACTCAAGGCAAAGTCGCCATGATATTAAACTATGCTTATACCGCACCTGTGATTAGCAGTAAAGCCCCGAATTTGAATTGGGGAGTAGCAGCCGCGCCCCAAATCAGCGAACAGACGACTAAAGTCAATTTTGCCAATTATTGGGGGGAAGCTGTCTCTAAATCTTCCAAAAGCCCTGCCGCGGCTTGGGATTTTTTAAACTTTATCAGCAGCAAACCGGAGCTTACCAAATATTATGCCAAACACAAGCTTGTGGCTTCCAGGAAAGATATGTTGCCAGATCAAGCATCAGATACGCAGATTGGTTCATTTGCCGAAAGCGCTCTGACTGCGCGCAGTGTGTATAAAAAAGACGCTAACTTGTTTGAAGGCGTGTTTACCAAGATGATTGATGATGTGGTCTTGCATAATTTCAGCCCTGATGACGCATTGCGCAATGCAGTTCAGCAGATTAATCTTAATTTGCAGCAACGGTAGATTTGTGGTATAGTATATTCACTTTTGATTTAAAATTCGATGAAACTAAAATTAAAAATAATATTTATTATTTCATGTTTATTGCTATTTGTATCAGTTAATATAGCGCAGGCAGGTCTTGTTAAATGCGGCAGCAGCGCTGGTTTAGGACCCAACCCAACTCCTGAAGAAATTGCGGCCAATCAATGCAGTATTCATGATTTGGTAGAAGTGGTAGTAAACATAATAAATTATTTATTAGCCTGGGCTTGGTTAGTGGCTTTGTTTTTTATTGTTTGGGCCGGATGGGAAATGATCAATGCCGCTGGAAATGAAGAGGCAATTACTAAAGCTAAATCAGCTTTAACGCATGCGATAATTGGATTTTTTTTAGTTATGGCGTCTTTTTTATTGTTGAATTTTATTATTTCGGTTGCTACAGGTCAGACGCTTGATTATCAAAATTCAGTTAAAGATGCTTTTGGCGTTTTAAACAATTTGCCCAAAAATAAATGAAGCGCTTGTTATTCATTATTTTTTTGAGTGCTTTATTGATCCCCAATTTTTCAATGGCAAATTTGCAGAGTTGCAGCGACTCGGCTGGAAATCAGGTCGCGCTTTGTAATCCAGCGGCAGCCGGCATTGACACTCTTCAAATGGCTCTGACTTATCTCGCGAAAACTTTTGGTTTGTTAATGGGATTGACTGTAATAATCATGGTCGTATTTTCTGGTTTCAGAATGATCGCATCAGGGGGCAACGAAGAAGAGATCACGAAATCTAAAGCTGCGCTGCAATGGACTTTATCAGGTTTTGTTTTAAGTTTATTTGCTTATGTTATAATTTCCGCTATTGGCAATTATATCGGAACAAAAGATATACCAGAGGGAACAAATCCAGTCCAAAACCCCTTGACCAGCAACACCTTCGGTGATTTACTGACAAAAATGATAACGGGATTTTTGGAAGTTGCGGGCTTGCTGGCGATTTTGATGATTATTATTGCTGGCTTTCGTTACATAACCGCGCAAGGCAATGAGGAGCAAGTAACTCAAGCGAAGCAGAGTTTGCAATGGGCTATAATAGGATTAGTGGTAGCATTGTTAGCTTATGTCATAGTTGTTGCCACCGCTAAATTATTTGGAGCACAAGTGTAAGAGGATAAATATGAAAAAAGCACTAATTATAATTAATTTAATAATTTTGTTGCTCATAGTCGCTGGGCCAGTTTTTGCTGTTAAAATTAATAACCCGAATACGGATTACTTTGTTAACATCGGCGACAATAGTTTTAAGGGTATTATCCTTTTTGTAATTGAAAAAATATTACTGCCTATTGTTGGCATAATCTCTATACTTTTTATCATCATTGGCGGTTTTCAATTCATTACCTCTCATGGAAACGAAGAACAGGCCGAAGCTGGCAAGAAAACCTTGACTAATGCTATAATAGGCTTAGTTATTGTCATCTTGTCTTATATCATAGTTGCCGTAATTATTAATGCTTTAAATGGGAGTATTTAATATTTAAAACCCGTCAGACGGGTTAAAGGTCGAAAATTAGGTTTTTGCGTAATGATAAATATCGTAGTATAATAACAATATCAAAAATTAATGAAGAATTAAGTATATGAAACAAATAGTGAATATGTCCGCCTTTGGCGGAAAACAAAGTTCAATTGCAAAAGCAACTCAAATTTCGGTTTTAGTGCTAACTGGTGTTTTAGCTCTAGCTCCGTTTGCTTTTGCTCAATTTCAAACACCAAGCGGTGCTGGATCTGGCTTGCCAAACGATACTTCAGTGTCAGGGTTCGTTATTAAGATAATTAACATTGCTTTAGCCGTTGCCGGCTTGATTGCAGTCTTGTTCCTGATCATCGGCGGCTTCCGCTATATCACTTCCGCCGGCAATGAAGAGACTGCGGAACAAGCTAAGAAAATTATTACGAATGCCATTATTGGTATCGTGGTAATCATTCTGTCGTTCGTGATCGTGCGCGTCATCTCCAACGCTTTGGTTTCCAACCAGGTATAACATGATCAATTTCATGAAGCGGCAGATAAGAAAAATACTGCTATTAGGTTCATTCCTAATTGGGTCATTATTAGCGATACCTGCATTCGCAGCTCTTGATTTACCCAAACCAGCTGGGCTGCCAGGACAAGAAACTGATACGTTTACCAACGTAGTTTTGTACTATATCGATGTTTTTCTTGTAGTGGTAGGTATTATCACAGTTGGCTTTCTTATTTATGGTGGCTTCCGTTATATTACCTCCGCGGGGAATGAAGAACAGGCCGAAGCCGGAAAGAAAGCGATACAAAACGCCATTATTGGTTTGGTTGTAGTTATTTTGTCATACGTCATTGTTGCTGTAATTTCTAACGCCCTGTTCGGCCGAGCATAGATCAAAAATAATAAGACGGCTGATCCCATGAAAGGGACCAGCCGTTTTGTTTTTGAAGCGTCGGTATTCTATTACTGTTCGCGCTTAATCTCCTCTGTATCTGCAAAGGAGTTGAACATATCTTCATCGACCGTGTATTGTAGCGCATGTTGGCGGTCGAATTTGGACATGATATCAAACTCCTCCGTGAGGTAGCGGGTTTTGCCATCGCGCCGTAGCTCGAATCGCAGGGTCTGATGTCCGACTGGCAGTTCCATCGGATCATGGAAACTGCGGAACGACTTGCCGCCCCCACCCACATACACCCAATTGTTTCCCTCCTTGCGTAGTACGTGGAGGTACTTTGCAAAATGGGTGTCTTTGTTGGCGTTGATCTTCATGTATCCTGTGGTTGCCGCGCCTCGAAATCTCGCGCCATACACTGGATCGACGTAGCCATAGCTACCACCATAGTACCCGCCGTATACCCGCCCGAAACCAGAACTACCGTAGCTCGCCGGAGAGTACGCCAAGTCACTGCCGGAAAATCGACGTTGTTCAAGGTAGGCTCGGTCTTCCAAGTAAGTTCCGGCTACCATGGCCTCTCTGGCATAAGCCCGAGCATCGAACCCTCGAACTCCAGCCGCATATGATGATCCTGCTACGCTCAAATCCCAAGGAGCGCCCTGAATTGCGGTGCGTGGCTGTTGTGAAGGAGTCGCAATACTACTAGCAACGTTAGGCACGCCTTCTTGCTTGTACACCACGATCACGTGATCAGTGGAGTTGATCAGGAAGCCGAAACCGCGCGGGTTAAGCAACTGCGTTAGTGCCTGCGCCATGGTCTGGTCAGCTATATTGATGCTGACCTTCTCACCAGGCAGGTTGTCGGCAGGCTTGAGCTTGTAGCCTTGGCCCGCGGCGATCGCGTTGACGATCTGGTAGACCGGCGTGTCGGCGAATGACAGGCTGATTTGACCGTCTTGTGCCCACGCGAACGACGAAACGAGAACCACAAGCAGTGCGGCGAAAAGTAAACGCTTCATTGTTGTGCCCTCCTACAGGCACGGCTTTGTGAGCCGGAAATGAGACAGTGAGCCGTTGTAAAAAGAACACTCAATATTAGCACAAAAAAGCCATCTTGTCAATGGTTTTTGGTCTTGATATACTTGATTTATATGAAGAAGAATAATACAACAACCTATTCCTTAGATGAGATTAAAGCAGAAATGGAAACGTACTTGGAACTTTCAGCCCAGCGATTGCGCGCACGCCTACGGTCTCAATGGAAAAAACAGGTCCCGCTCAAAACCCAGAAGCATGATAGATTTGCAATTTAGCGAGCAGGCTTTGGTTGAGTTGCAGCGATTTATCCGCCATTATGAGGAGGCTTTTTTTGAATTATACCAAGACAGCGGTGTATGGAGTGAGGCATTGATTATCCAAAATTATAAGGCCAGTGCCGAAAAATTATATTTAACTATCTTGCAGGAAATAGAAACGAGATTATCATCGAAGAAAGTGCTTGGTAGAAAATCTAAATTGTCATGGCAAGAACTTTATTTTTATGTTGGGAACAGACTGATTATTGTGACTTGGTCTGATGATCAAGAGTTGAAAAAAAGATTTATACAATCAATTTTTATTGATAGAAAACCAATAATTTTTTAGGCAAACCCAGTAATACAACTTCGATGCTTTTGCCCTTAATGGTTTTTGATTAGTTAAATTTTAAAACTATAGATTAGGGTTAAATAAAAATTAATAACTACTACTTTTGGCAAAAGCAAATTCAAAAACCATTATCGAAGTTGATATACTGGGTAAAAAGAAAACGGGTGCGGAAGCTTGGTAGCTTCGCACACCCGTATGTGATTAGGCGTATAGCCTGAATCGGTTTTTCCAATACCCTCCTATTGATTGTTTGCTGCCATTGTTGACAGCGTTGCCAGCGAATCGAGTGGCACGATCGGCTGGCCTGGTCGAAGCAAGCATGCCGTCATTGCCAACCGATCAGGTTTTGCTTCGAAGCTGTAGCCGCCGCTACCGCCCCAGAAATCCTGGACATTGTGCGATGGGCCAATTATAGTGGCCCCATTTGTCCAGAGTTCTGTGTCGCCAGCCCCAGCGCTTGCACCGCAAATTGCGAATTGGAAACCCGTTTCGACAATCGCGGTGTGTCCGCCTCGTTGGCTGATTCGGGCTATCAGAGCCCGATAGTTTCCCGGCGGTGATGATGGGTTGCCGCCATGCTTGGGATCCGGATCCTGCATCACCGTTTTTTTCTCATCCATGATGCTGGGCTTGAAACCTGTGTATGGCCCATCAGCATGGTAGCATTCGTTGATCCGTTCCCCATTACAGATCTGATCATCTTTCCCGACTGTTACGAGGATGTCTTCGTGCGCCGGAAAGAACGTTTTCCAGGCGTTCTGAGCGCCAGTGACGTACGGATCGCGCCTCAACGGAATTTTGCGCTGCGCTCTAGACAGCCAGGCATCCTTGGCATTGTCCAAGCCGGCAGACCTGGTTGCCGATGGCAGGATTGCCCCCGTGAAGCTCGCGACGTCGACGTCTTTGACCCATTGCTTCATGAGTTTTGGATTCGTCTCGTCTTCGAGCTTGGCGGTATTGCCAACATGCATCTGCCCGATCTTGTGGTCGACTTTCGCTTCCTCTCGATAGTAACTCGCACGATTGCCAACGTGCCAAGTGCGAATTGCATACCCAGCGCAGACCAGGACCACTAATAGAATGATCGTTTTTCGCATTTTTGGTCTCCTGTTAGTGGCTTGGTGATGTTGACGTTGATGTTGATTTGCTCAACGCTGGAAGCACAATTGCAACTACCAGCGCCAGTCCCACAAAGAGAAGCATGATCTCGAACGAGTCGAGGTCACTGAAGTCGAACGAAGTCGAGCTTACGTATGCCCATAGGGAGACGAGCTCGTACCCCATAAGTCCCAGAGCGTGTCTGGCTGCGATCCAGACCAAATTTCCGCCGTAGAATTTTCGCCAGAACGTGTCGAAGTGCTTGCTCGTCGCCACCACGTACGTCAGAGCCATGGTCAAGGCCAGTGCTCCGGAGTAGTGGTAGACGTGTCGCCACACTGGGAATTCGAGCGGTACCCAGAGCAGAACCGATCCCCACATGCCAATGCTTGCCATGATGCGGAAATCTCGGCCGAGAACCCCGGCTAGCACACTCCATTTGGCTACGATGTTTTGTAGCCAATTTGGCAGTGCGTGCACGGCTCCTTCCGCAATCACGCCGCGACCGACAATCTGCCAATAATAGTAACCGACGAGAACGAACGCGAGTGCGGCGGGAATATGCCCCAAGTGGTAGAAAAATCCTGCTAGATTTTCCATATGGGCAAGAACCCATCCCAGTGCATCGCCATACCAGGAACCCTGTGCAATGTTGGCTCGTCGGACGACGGTCGGTACGAGCAAAATCAGCCAACCGATGAAGTCGCCGATCCAGCCGATGGGAATCGGCAGGACTAGCCCGAGAATGTAGATTGGTACGATCACGTCGTAGAGACCATTGCGAGTCTCTTCCAGGGCATTGCGACCAGCTTGCATACCCCAAGCCGTGGCAGAACGTGCTGTTCCGAGTGTTTCTTCCATGATTGTACCTCTGTGGAAGTAGGCTTAAACCTACTCCCACGGAAAAGCCGACAGGCGGCGTCGTGATTGATTGAACCGGTTCCATGCCCCGCGCAATCCACCTTGCGCGCGAACTTGTTCGCGAGCGATGCGAGCCTGTTCGAGACGGTTGGTATCCGCATCGATTGTGGAAGTCAGCTGCGTCATCCACTGATCCCAGGTCATCTTCGCCGCTTGGAACTCCACTAAGAATTCGTGCAAGACTTGTCCAATTTCTGCTGGCCAGCGGGCGCCGGGGTAGTCGTTCTCGTTTGCTCTCATGAGTTTGAACGCCACGGCGTGAGCATTTCTGGCCCTCCAACGTTCCACTGGATCCGGATGAGGCTGATTCGGATTCGCCGGATCAGTAGCAGCATCCACTCTAGCCAATTGCTCCAGTGCTGTGAAGGCTTCTTGTCGAGCCAGAGTATTGTTCGTGGTTGCGTCAGGCGACAGATTCTGTCGGCGAGTCATTTCAGCGATATTGATCTCGATATGCGAACGCTGATGATTGCCGAGGATTACCATCCATGGTTCGAGCTGTTTCATCTGCCCCGGTTGGAGTTTGAGACAGAGCGCATTGAACTCCGCCACATCTTCCACGGTTTTGGCAAAGTGCGGCGCGTCGAGGCGGAAGTTCCTTAGGTTGATGCTGAATTTTTTCTTGCCGTCGGCGCCGGTATCACTAACGAAGTAATGACCGACGGCTCCGATGGTCACCCCTGTGAAGAACTCCAGCAATTCCTCAAACGTGTGCCATATGAAGTGTTTGATTGTCCTTATTCCTTCGGTGGAAGCATCCATGATGTCCTCTATTTTCGCAGATGAACGACGGCTTCGGTGCCGTCGTTGAGTTGAAATGTAACCTTGGCATAGAGACCAGTGAATTCGACATAGAGCTGGTAAATTCCTGGACTCTTTGACGCAAGATCAATAACCGCAACCGGTCCTGCGGCTGTCATCTGTTTGATTTCAACAGGGACAGGTTCAGAAATAGTCACGAACTTGCAATCAGCTTGCTTGCCGTCTTTCCGGGTGATCACGCTGATGAAAAACATTCCCGTGATTGGATCTAGGTCGCGCGGCGGGTTGTGTACTTCAATGGTCCAGTTTTTGCCATCATCGATCGACCTTTCCAGGTTAAGGCTGACAATCTTATCATGGTATCGGCCTTCGATAGGCATGTTGTCCCCTTCGAATTCAACCAGGAATTCAGCGACGCCATCATTCGAGGTGTGCATTTCCAGGCATGGCTCCGGCCATTGGATCCGCATTTCAGCAGGTCCGGTCTGGTCAGCTTGAATTACCAGCTGACCGTCCGGAGTGTTGAGATTGATCTGTTGGCCAGTTACTCTCGTGTAAGCTCCTCTGACAAAGACTTCCGTGATTTCCACCATGTGTCCGAGAATGGGAGTGACTTTGCATTCCCACGTTGGACAAAAGTGAAAAGAATCAGATTGAGCGACCCCATTTTTGCGTGTGATGGCGCGAACCATGAACTTGCCGTCAGGCCTAACCGGTTTGGAGGTGAGTTCCAGGTCGTAAACATTGGAAGCATCAGCACCGCTCGCAGTGATCGGCTTGCTCCAGAAGAAAGGATATTTCTTCCCTTCAACTTTGGCAAACAGATCGCACGCAGCAATGCTAGGTTCCAGATACAGAGCGAAGTAAACTTCGCCTTCTTCGTTCGTCGTCGCCTTCTTGGTCGGGGTTAGAACTTGAGTTTCCTCAGCTTGACTGTCGACTTTGAAAAGCGAGACGTCGATTCCTGGCACTGGGTCGTTGTTGAATTTGAAAGCGATGAAGGTTCGCACCAGCATCAGTCCTTCTTGCACTTTTGGCGGATCAAATCTCCACGACACTTTTGCCTCGGGTTCTTCCTTAGCCAACGGCGACGCTGCAGGTGCAGGTATTGGGATGGGACTAGGAGTTGGGCGTGAGACCTTGTTTATGATCTTCACATTTTTTGCTAGAAACTTTCCGGGCCTTGCGGGATCCGGATCAGGTTCAACGTCAAACTCCAACTCATCGCCCCCGATGATATCCTCACCTCTCGCGAACGTTCGCGGAGGCAGGAACGCTTCACTGCCGTCTGGGCGGGAGACCCTGCCGTAGCCATTCTGAAACCACTTCACTTTTCCTTGTTCTGACATGTGACACCTCCCGCTGTTGGCGGCTAAGTTGTTGACTGTTTGGTCACCTTTCGATGACCGTTATTTTAGTTTGAATTATTCGGTTTTTAAGGAGCTTCGGACCGCAACCCGCCTTTGACTTTCGTCTTCGGCGGGCAGGCCGAAATCATCATGATGATGACGGCCAAGTATAGCAAAAATGCTTGATTTTGTCAACAGATTTTGTCAATGTCAATTTTGTCAATGTTAAGGGCTTTTGATATACTTCTCACAGATAATTGGCGGATTTACGGATTAACGAATTAACGGATTATGAAATATAAAAGATTCGAAGAACTGCCAATTTGGCAAGAATCGTTGAAGCTGACAAAGTTAGTTTACGATTTATCCAATAATCTAAAATTCAGTAAGGATTTTAAACTCAGGGATCAGATTAGAGGTGCAATGATTGGAGTTAGCTCTTGTATAGTTGAAGGTTTCGAGAAGAATAATAATAACGAATTTATACGGTTTCTTAGGATGTCGAAGGGTTCTGTAGGGGAAGTTCGTAATCAGTTACGTATAGCATTAGTTGTTGGTTATATTACTGAAGACGAATTTGAGGACGCAAATAAGAAACTTGAAGAATTAGGCAATCAGATCGGTGGCTTTATGGTCTATTTGGACAATTTTAGAAAAGGCAAAAAATAAATCCGTAATTCGCAATCCGCAATTCGTTAATATATTATGCCGGGGTGATGAAACAGCAGACCTGCCTGCCGGCAGGCAGGCATGCAAGGTTTAGGACCTAAGATATTAACTTATGAAATGTTCAGTCTATGCGATCAGTAGTTTGATAAGAAATTATATTTACGTAGGTTTAGCATTTAATGTTGAAAAGAGGATTGTCCAGCATAATCTAGGTAAAGAAAGAACAACGCGTGCATATAGGCCTTTTAAATTAATATATACAGAAGAGTTTTCAGATCGAGTTTCTGCCAGACAAAGAGAGAAATATTTGAAATCGGGAACTGGTAAAGAATTCTTAAAAAAGCTAAAATAAGTTAATGCCGACGTGGCGAAACTGGCAGACGCACTGGGTTTAGGACCCAGCACTCGCAAGAGCATGTCGGTTCGAATCCGACCGTCGGCACCAATTGACTTTTATTCCAAAATTAGGTAAAATTTGTAAGCTACACCCTCACACCATAACGAGTTTTGAATTATGTTTTTCGTTTATATCTTAAAAAGTTTGAAGGATCAGCTGTTATATATTGGATCTACAAAGAATTTAATAGAACGATATAAAAAACATAATTCAGGACTTGTGCCATCTTCTAGAAATAGAAGACCGTTAACACTTGTTTATTATGAAGCTTACGCTTCAGAACAAGATGCGCGTCATAGAGAACATAATCTCAAGCTTGGGGCAAGGGCCAGGAGACAACTATTAATACGAATTAAGAAGTCAATCGACTTTTAAATTCGTTTGGTGTGGGGGTAAATGTCGAATTTTATCCGGAACTTATTAATCATTCTCGCCATCTTTCTCGTGATTGCTGGCGCGTTTACTTTATTTAACAATAACACCAGTCCAGCAAATACAGTTTCGATTTCTCAAATCGCAGGAGAAGCTAATGCCGGCAAGATTGATCGGATTGTGGTTAATATTGACAAACTGACTGTGTATTTGAAAGATGGCAGCCAGCAAATTTCTGAAAAAGAGAACGGGGTGTCTATTTTTACAACTCTGAAGGATGCTGGAGTAGATTCTGGCAAACAGAAAGATTTGAAAATTGAGGTTTCCGACGCTTCATCGTCTTCATCTTTTCTTATCTCAACTGTACTGCCGTTTTTAATTCCTTTTCTTTTGATTGCAGCATTCATCTGGTTTTTGATGCGCCAAGTTCAAGGCTCAAACAATCGCGCTATGTCATTTGGCCAATCAGGAGCAAAAGTTTTGGAACAATCAGATCGCCGTAAGCGCGCGACATTTGTTGATGTGGCCGGCGCGAAAGAAGCCAAAGAAGAACTCAAAGAAATCGTGGAATTTTTACGCTTCCCGCAAAAATTCTTTTCTTTAGGCGCCAGAATTCCTAAGGGTGTTTTGTTGCTTGGTCCTCCAGGAGTTGGCAAAACTTTAGTCGCCCGGGCAGTGGCAGGGGAGGCTAATGTTCCTTTTTTCCATATTTCGGGTTCAGAGTTCGTAGAAATGTTTGTGGGTGTGGGCGCTTCGCGCGTCAGGGATTTATTTAAGAAAGCTAAGCGCAACTCACCGTGCATCGTGTTTATAGATGAAATTGATGCCGTTGGCCGACAACGAGGCGCGGGTTTAGGTGGATCGCATGACGAACGAGAGCAAACCTTGAATCAAATTTTGGTTGAGATGGATGGATTTGAAAATGAAACCAATGTCATTGTCATTGCCGCGACTAACCGTCCAGATGTACTCGATCCGGCCCTGCTTCGACCAGGCAGGTTTGACCGGCAGGTGATTTTGGATCTGCCTGATATCAATGATCGGGAAGCAATTTTACAAGTCCATGCCAAAGGCAAGCCTCTGGCCAAGAGCGTCAATTTGCGAAGCATTGCTGAAAGAACGCCAGGATTTTCTGGAGCTGATTTGTCCAATCTTATGAATGAAGGCGCGATTTTGGCTGCGCGCAAAAATATGAAAGAAGTGGGTCAAACTGAATTGATTTCTGCTATTGAAAAAGTTATGTTAGGCCCTGAACGGAAAAGCCACTTACTTTCGAAAAAAGAAAAAGAAATTGCAGCTTGGCACGAAGCCGGGCATGCGCTAATTGCCACTGTCTTGCCGCACGCTGACCCGGTGCACAAAGTTTCGATTGTTTCCCGCGGCCGCGCCGCTGGTTTTACCATGAAGTTGCCAAGTGAAGATAAGAATTTACATTCCAAATCAGAATTTTTGGCGGATTTGGCAGTATCTTTGGGTGGTTATGCCACGGAAAAGTTAGTTTTTAATGAATTAACTACAGGCGCTTCCAATGATTTAAAAGTCGCGACGAATTTGGCGCGCAAATTAGTCACGGCTTATGGCATGTCAGAAAGTTTGGGGCCTATGACTTTTGGCGAGAGTCATGAAATGATTTTTTTAGGCCGCGAGATTTCCGAACAAAAAAATTACTCCGAGAAAGTTGCCGCAAAAATTGACGAAGAAGTCGCTGGGTTCATAGAGCGGGCTTTCCGCACAGCTTCGGATGTTATCAAAAAATATCGCAAGCATCTGACCTTAATCGCCAACCAATTGGTAGAAAAAGAAACTTTGGAGCGTGATGAATTCGAAAATTTGGTTGCTGACATTATTCCAAAAGATAAATTAATTAAAAATACCACAAGCGGACAACTGGCATCAGTTCCTGTGTAGAATGCAGCTGGAGTATCGCAAAATTTTTAAGCAGGCTTACGAGATAGTCAAGAACAACAAGTTCTTGTGGATCTTCGGCCTGTTTTTAGTTTGGGGTAATTTGTTAAATTTCAGTTACGTTTCTCAAAATCAACAGAGTTCGTCGTCTTTGCCAGTGCCTACTGATTTAATTATTTTCAAAAATCATCCCTTTTTAGGAAATTTCATTTTATTGTTAATATTATTTTTGGTTTTTCAATTAATATTACTTTTTTTCCGAGCCAGGGCGGCAAATATTATCGCAGTCAAAGCTATTTTGGAAAAGCAAGAAACTTCTTTCATAAAGGCACTACGAGTCGGTGGATTATTTAATCTAAGACTGCTTGGTGTGACGGTGCTAATGCAGATACTGTTGTTAGTCTTGGCCTTCCTGATTGTCAGTCCAATTTTTTATCTGTTTTCCCTTAAATTTTTTATTCGAGCTATCATTTTATCCATTCTAGGTTTGATAATTTTCATTCCAGTATCGATTGTTACAACCCTCATCAATTTTTTGTCTCCCATGTTTGTGACTATGTATGATTTTAAAATCGGCGAAGCGATTAAACGCAGTTTTGAACTGATCAGCCAGTCTTGGCCAACTTTATTGGTGTTTAGTTTTCTCTTATTATGTTTGATGATTTTGTCTGTTATTTTAAGTTTACTTTTGGCTGGATTAGCTGTCAGTCCATTTGTACTTTTAGCATATTTAGCTTATCATAGGGGAGGTTCGACAGTCGGTTTGGGTTTGACAATTTTTAGTATCGTATTTGGTTCAATTGTTTTTTTTGTTACCCAAGCCGTGGTTGCAGTGTTTCAACAAACCGCTTGGATTTTGGCTTTTTTACAACTAATTAAACCTCAAATATTTGAACAAGAGGAAGTTTTACCAGCTCCGGAAATTGTTTCATAAATTTTATTTAGTAGCGGACGGTTAGCTCAGTGGTAGAGCATCTCTTTGACGTAGAGAGGGTCAGTGGTTCGAACCCACTACCGTCCACCAATAATTAACCAAAGTTAAAAGTTAAACGTAAAAAATAAAGGTTTTTACTTTTGATTTTTGCCTTTTTACTAACATATGGATTTAGACAAGCTTGAGATTAAAATTAAAGTACAATTTACAGATCGTAATTTTTTGCAAAGCGCCTTAACGCATCGATCTTATTTAAATGAAAATCGTCGTTGGCCCATGCCGCATAATGAACGACTGGAGTTTCTGGGGGATGCGGTTTTGGAATTGATTACGACCGAATATTTGTACCGCAATTTTCCAAATCCAGAGGGAGAGTTAACTAATTTACGCTCGGCTTTGGTCAATTATAAAATGCTGTCAGAAATTGCCAGTAGCATGGAGTTGGATAAATACATTTTGCTTTCCCGCGGCGAGTCGAAAGATATGGGTCGAGCCCGCCAAGTCATTTTGGCTAATGCGTTCGAGGCGCTGATTGGCGCAATTTATTTGGATCGAGGATTTGATGTTGTCAAGACTTTTATTTACGAATTTGTGATCAATCATTTAGAAAGCATTGTGACAAACGGCAAAACTTTGGACCCAAAAAGCAAGTTTCAAGAACTAGCTCAAGAAAAATTGGGAGTCACACCGCACTATAAAGTTTTAGCTGAATGGGGCCCGGATCATAATAAAAATTTCGAAGTTGCCGTGTTTATCAATGACAAACAAATTGCCAAGGGAACCGGGCCCTCCAAGCAGGAAGCAGAAATTTCTGCTGCTGAAAATGGGCTGAAAGTTTCTGATTTTTGAAATAAAATTTTTTACATGTATTTAAAACGCCTCGAACTACATGGCTTCAAATCATTTGCGCATAAAACTGTTTTGAATTTTGATCCTGGCATGACGGCTGTGGTCGGGCCCAATGGCAGTGGCAAATCAAATGTTGCTGATGCTATCCGTTGGGTCATGGGCGAGCAGTCGCTCAAGCTGTTGCGCGGAAAAAAATCCGAGGATGTTATTTTCGCCGGTTCAGATAAAAAATCCAAACTGTCCTTGGCAGAGGTATCTTTGACTTTTGACAATCGCGACCACAAAATCCCGCTTGAATATTCAGAGGTCGAATTTCGTCGCCGATTATTCCGCAACGGCGAGTCAGAATATTTGATTAATAATCAGCATTCAAGACTGCTTGATATCACAGATGCACTTATGCGCTCTGGATTTGGCGCGACTAATTATGCGGTTATCAGTCAAGGAACTATTGATCAAATGATTATGGCAGGACCGGCGGAGATAAAAAATTTAATTGAAGAAGCCTCGGGTGTTAAGCCTTATTATATAAAAAGAGAAAAAACTCTAAGAAGGCTTGAGCAGACGGAAGAAAATTTAGCTCGAGTGTCAGAGTTGGCGGCTGAAATTGAACCAAGATTAAGGTCGCTTAAGCGGCAAGCCAAGCGTATGGAGGAGCGCGAGGCTGTGGCTGCGGAGCTTGCTTTGTTGCAATTGGAATTTTATGGTAGCCAATTTTTTGTATTGGAAACTGATTTGAAAGCTGTGACTGACCGGCTAGGAATCAAGGTTGGCATTATTGCCAAATTAGAAAAGGAGATTTTAAGTTTTGAAAAAACTTTGGAGAAAGAAGAACAGCAATCAGGCAGCGCTGATAATTTTTTGGATCAATTAGACAAGCATCTTAAAGATTTAGAAGAAAAAAGATTGATGTTAGCAGAGCGTTTGGCGGAAATCAAAGGTAAGCTTCGAGTCGAATCCCCTGTAGTGAGAGATTTTTCAAAATTTCAACATGAATTTGAAAAGATTCTAGCAGCCTTGCAGTCAGATAACATTGAGGAAGTAAAAAAACGCTTAAAAGATCTGGTTTTTCAATTTGGGCAATCAAAAAATGATGAATTGTCAAAGCAGAAACTTGCTTTAACTTTGGAGCTGGAACAGATTATAAAGGACATGGAGGAACAGAAAAGCGTTAGAAACAAGCTGCTAGCAGAAGAAAAACAGAAAAAGAGTTTTTTGACGGATGAAGAAAAGAAATTTCGGGCTAAAAATTTGGAATTGATCACAATCAAGGATGAATTAAACTTAATTTTGATTGAAAAGGCCAAACTGGATACTAGGTTGGAAAATTTGATCCGGGAAAGTAAAGAAGCTTTGAAGGGCAGGTTTGATGAGCTTAGTCAGTACAAGAAAGTGCAATTTTCATCCGATTTGGTGAACCGAATTTCCAAACTAAAACATCAACTAGAACTTGCCGGTGGAGTAGACGAATCGACCTTGAATGAATATAAAGAAACGGCAGAGCGGTTCGATTATTTGACCACTCAATCAAAAGATTTAACTTCCGCAGTTGCTGATCTTAAATCAGTGATCGATGAACTTGATCAGATTATAAAAAAACAATTTGACCAAGCATTTGAAAAGATTTCTTCCAAGTTTGTCGAATATTTTCGGATTTTGTTTAATGGCGGCCGTTCTGTGATGACGCTTATGAAATCACAAGCGGATGCGGATTCAGACGCGGATGAGACTGATAAGGAGATGCCGACTATTGATGGCCTAAGAAACAAAAAGACTGGGCCGGAAATTGTTGGGATTGAAATTAAAGCCACTCCACCTGGCAAAAAGTTAGCATCTATCGCAGCGCTCTCCGGAGGCGAACGCGCTTTAACCGCTATCGCCTTACTTTGTTCGATGCTAGCCGCATATCCGTCGCCCTTCGTGGTTTTGGATGAAGTTGATGCCGCATTAGATGAAGCCAACTCCGTCCGGTTCGCAAAAATTTTGGGAACTCTGGTTCATCAAACCCAATTTATCACCATTACTCACAATCGGGAAACCATGCGTCAGGCTCACACGCTTTATGGCGTGACCATGTCTGATGAAGGCATTTCAAAGATTTTGTCGATTAAGCTAGAGAAGGCCGAGGCTATGGCCGAATAATATGCTGACAAATATCCTCGTAGCTTTAACCCAGTTTATTACTTCAACCATCAGCCATTTGGGTTATTTCGGCGTTGCTTGTTTAATGGCTATCGAATCAGCCGCCATTCCGCTACCGTCGGAAGTTATTATGCCATTTGCTGGATTTTTAGTTGTTTCGGGCAGATTTGGTTTGTTCGGCCTTGCTCTGGCCGGCGCTATTGGATCAACTATTGGATCTTTCATCACGTATTATTTGGGTTACCATGGCGGGATCAGGTTAATTAAAAAATATGAACATTATGTTCACGTATCAGAAGGTGAGCTGGGGATCACAGAAAAGTTTTTTGCCAAGTTTGGCGCGATCTCGACTTTCTACGGTCGGATTCTGCCAGTGATCAGAACTTTTATTTCCATTCCTGCAGGAATAGCCCGAGTGCCGCTTGGTTCATTTTTAGGGTACGCTTTTTTTGGTTCCTTCATTTGGTCGTATTTTTTGGCTTGGCTGGGACTTCGCCTTGGCGAACATTGGCATGATCTGGAAATCTATTTTCGGAAATTTGATATAGTTATCGTGGTATTAATAATTTTTGGTTTGATTTATTGGCTAAGAAAGCATCTAAAGTTTGGTCGAAAGCAGGGTTGACCAAGCGTAGTAGTTTTGTTATACTTTGCGAGCATTAACTATGTTAACTATCCGACTACAACG
Organism: Candidatus Doudnabacteria bacterium; assembly: GCA_023246005.1. Taxonomy (GTDB): domain Bacteria; phylum Patescibacteriota; class Doudnabacteria; order UBA920; family O2-02-FULL-48-8; genus JAHFJG01. The sequence continues at coordinate 5,925 of JAHFJG010000009.1, read as the reverse complement.
TATGGGCACAAAAAACAAACCTAGTTTTAGGATTGTTTTGGCCGAAGCCCACCGCGCCGCGGGCAAGCGGGCTTTGGAAGTTTTGGGCAATTATAATCCAAGGAATAAGGAATTAGGAATAAGGAATAAGGAAAGATTGGATTATTGGATCAATCAACATGTTTCGGTTTCCCCAACAGTTCATAATTTATTGGTAGAAAAGAAAATCATAGTTGAAAAGAAAATCAAGGCTTGGCGGCCAAAGAAAAAACAAGCAGAAGAAACTGCGCTAGTTTCTCCAGCAATGGTTGTTCCTGTTCCCCAGGCCGCCCCAGATGAAGCCCTTGCTCCAGCCATAAAAGCAGCTCCAGAAGCCCCGGTTGTAGCCTAGAGTTTGACAATAGAGAATTATTTCGATATCTTAAAGATAAGAAACTGCTTCAAAATAGGTCGAACGAAAGCCAGTTTTCAGTTCTTAACAGTAGCAATTAATAATACAGATATGGCACAAGAACAAGATCAGGAATTTGTAGAATTTCTCGTCAAAGCTTTGGTTGATCATCCGACAGATGTAAAAACCGAGCGTACTGTGGATGAGATGGGAGTCTTAATTACTCTCCACCTTAATCCAGAAGATATGGGGCAGGTCATCGGACGCCAAGGTCAAACCGCCAAATCAATTCGCACGCTTCTGCGGGTGGTTGGAGCCAAGCGCAAGTCTCGGGTGAACCTGAAGATCCACGAACCGGAAGGTTCGACCAGAGGTCGCCGAGAACCGATGGGTCAAGGCGCACCATCTATGGATCGCGATTTAGCATCTGATATCGACGAATTCAAGCTCTAAAATCTAAACCCGCCTCATCGGCGGGTTTTGAAATTATTCACCCCCACACCAAATGAAATTTTCCATCGTTGGGATTAGTAAAAAAATTAATAAAGTTCGAATAAATGTACCAAGCCGTCGCACTATTGGTGTGGGGGTAAAATTTATTATTTTAACTTTATTCCCGGAAGCTTTTGAATCTTACCTGAATGTAAGTTTGCTTAAGCGTGCAGTGGCGAAAAAGTTGGTTTCATTTGAAATAAAAAATCTGCGCGACTGGGGAGAGGGCGTGCATAAAAGTGTGGATGCCAGACCTTATGGCGGGGGAGCCGGCATGGTTTTGCGCGTCGACATAATTGATCGCGCCTTGCGCGATCTAAGGTTAAAGGTTAAAGATAAAAGATTAAAGATAATTTTGCTTACGCCACAGGGCCAGAAATTTGATCAGAAATTAGCCGTTAAATTGTCAAAATATAAAACGATAGTTTTGATTTGCGGCAGATACGAAGGATTTGATGAACGGATTCGGAGCTTGGTTGATATGGAAATTTCCATTGGCGACTTTGTTTTGACCGGCGGCGAGATTCCCGCTTTAGTTGTTTTGGATACAGTTGCTCGTTTGGTTCCAGGGGTCGTGGGAAAAGAAGAATCTTTGGTGCATGAAAGTTTCAGTGATGGGCTTTTGGAATATCCTCAGTACACGCGACCCGAAGTGTTTGACAAACAAAAAGTGCCGAAAGTTTTGCTTTCTGGAAACCATGCCAAGATTGACCAATGGCGCAAAGCCGAAGCTTTGAAGCGAACAAAAAAACGAAGGCCAGATTTAATCAAAAATGCTTAAATTTACATCAGATCAAACTGACCGGTTGGACAAATTTTTGGCCCACGAAACTCAGGTTTCCAGAGGCAAAGTCCAAACTGCTATTAAGCATGGTTTGGTTTCAGTTAACGGTATGGAAATTTTAGAACCGGATTATATGGTTATCGTTGGCGATACGATTGAATTACCAGAGTTTGAATCTGATAATCTGAAACCAAGTGATCTCAAATTAAAAATAGTTTTTGAAAACGAGGAGGTGGTTGTGATTGACAAACCGGCAGGATTAGTTGTGCATCCAGGAGCTGGCAATACAGAAGATACTTTGGCTAATGCTTTGATAAGTCTCTATCCTGGAATTGAAAAAGTCGGGCAGCCACATCGGCCAGGAATAGTCCACAGGCTGGACGAAGATACTTCAGGATTAATTTTGGTTGCCAAGAATCCCGGTAGCTATGATTATTTCAAACAACTTTTCATGGATCGGAAAGTAGAAAAAGAATATTTAGCCTTAGTCCATGGGACACCCAGCAAGAAACATGATGTCATTGATCTGCCTCTTGAGAAACAACCGCTTAAGCAAAAGATGTCCGTCAGAGACGGATCCCTGCCGGCCGGGCAGGCGGGCGCCTCAGGCGGAAAAGTTAAGCCGGCGCTGACAGAGTATTGGGTTTTAGATGCTTCTGGACAATTCTCCCTGCTTCGTGTAAAATTGCATACAGGCCGCACACATCAGATTCGAGCCCACTTGGCCCATATCGGCTATCCGATAGTTGGCGATCAAGTTTACGGACTAAAGCAAGATTCAACAATCTTGACCAGGCAATTCCTACACGCTTATAAATTAAAGTTTCAGTTGATGGATGGGACGTGGCTGGAATTGTTCTCCACTCTACCTCTTGATTTGAAAAATATTCTTAATCAAGTGCAAATTAGTTATGATGATTCAAACATTTAGACAAGCAGATTTGAAAACTGTACCAGTACTCAAAGCTGGCTACACTGTCCGCGTTTACCAGAAAATCAAAGACATCTCGCCTGATGGCAAGGAAAAGGAACGCATTCAGATTTTCGAAGGTCAGGTTATTGCAACCAAAGGCGGCAAGGCTATGAACGGCACAGTCACTGTGCGCAAGATTTCTTCTGGTGTTGGGGTGGAACGAATTTTTCCGATCCATTCACCCAATATTGAAAAGATTGAAGTCGTAAAAGAAACTCCAGCTCGAAAAGCCAAACTTTACTACACAAGAGAAGGCAAAGAAGCGAAAATTCGAGAATAAATTAGCCGCCAAAAGGCGGTTTAATATTTGACGATTTGATGAGATAATAATATTATGAATTTAAACAATTAATCAAAAATTTATGTCTAGACCAGGCCCTGAAGAAATGGGCGAAATGTCCCAAAGAGACCAAGCAATGATGGGCATTAAGCCCGAATCAACTGAAAAAAAACCAGAAGGATCTCAGGCGGAATCCGATCGGAAATTCAAAGAAGATCGCGATAGGCTCGTTCAGGGCATCCGTACCGATGTCGAATCTTATAAAATTAATACAGAACCGTTATATAAAGTAGGTTCAAAAGAGCAAAGGGCTCACATAGGGATGCGACTAGCATTAGAAGGTGCCATTCCAAAACTAGAAGCAGCCCAAAGCCGCGAAGAGGCCAATGAAATTATTAAAAAGTTAAGAACAGAGTCCGAAGAATTACAAAATTCTTTCGGCGTGAACGCTGGTTACCATGAAGCTGGCACGGGTCAAGGATTAGATCTGTTATAAATCAAAACCGCCTCAAGTCAGGCGGTTTATATGTCTTAAAAATTGACCATATGGTCAAAAAATGAGACACAGACAACTCAATAAATTAAAGCCGGATTAAAATTTCTTTAAGCTCAACTCCGTCTGGTTCAATTTCAGTAAAATCAACTATTGTTTTCCACATTTATTTTACTCCGATTTTGCGTTCAACTACATCCATACGTTTTTTTAAATCTTTTACGTCAAATGCGTATGCCAGACTACCAATGCGGAGTTCCAGATTTTCTAAATCTTGCCTGATTTCTGTTGCCTCTCGCTTTAAGTCATCCTTTGTTGCCAGATTTTTGAGATCCTCTTTGGTCGCCATTCTTATCTCAACACTATTAAAACCTTTGGCGATCATTCGGGCCAATTCTTCATTAGATACATCGTTTTTCGACATCTTTGTCATATTTCTTTCTGCCGCCACGTTAGTTTAGGTAATACTTATTTTAATACTCGCAAATTCCGTTGTCAATCTTAAATCAGTTTCAAAACCTTCCACCAATTCTCAATGTATTCCGGCCTTTTATTCTGATATTTAAGGTAATATGCGTGCTCCCAGACATCGAGGCCAATTACTGGAGTCTGTCCATGCAGATACGGCGAGTCTTGATTCGGCATGCCATGCAAATGCAGTTTGCCTTTTTCATCTCGAGCCAGCCAAGCCCAGCCGGATCCAAAGATTTTTGTCGCAGTATCTGTAAATTGTTTTTTAAACTCGTCGATTGAACCAAATTCCTTGATTAAGTCAGCCATAAGCTTCTCATCTTTTTTGTTTGTTGGATTAAGAATTGTCCAAAATAGTGAATGATTGACATGCCCGCCGCCATGGTTTCGAATGGCTGTGCGGTCGGCTTCTTCAATTTTTAAAGAATCAAGCTTTTTTAAAAGTTCATCGACTGGTCTACCTTGCAAATCCGGATACTTTTCCAAGGCGGCATTCAGTTTATCAACATAGGTTTGATGATGCTTAGTATAATGGATCTCCATAGTCTTGGCATCAATATATGGTTCCAAAGCATCATAGGCATACCCAAGTTTTGGTAAAGCTTGTTTCATAAAAGTTGATAGATAATAGTTAATTGATGATAGATAAAGCATAAACCAAGAACTATAAACTATCAACTATCAACAAAACCGGGGGATTGACTTTGCACCTCGATATGTTATATTAGAAATGCCTACCTGACGGTAGGCGCAGGGCTCTTGGAGCCGCTTAAATTGATAAGTATTTGTTTAGCTTAGTGATTGCATCTTGTGAAGATTCAATGAAGAACGATTTTTTGTCCAATTATTTAAGAATTACCACACTACCCTTTTTAACAAGGGAATTTTCAGTTTTTTAATTGAAACAAAGACATAGTTCTGGTCTAAAGATGCATCCATCTAAACTTGGAAAGGTTTTATTATGGTTATTCAAGTTATGATTGGAGCAACAATTGGCTTAATTGTCGGCTATTTTGTTCGTAAACTCCAGATAGCAAACCAAGTTAATTCCGTGGAAGCCAAAGTTGCCCGAAGTTTGGAAGAGGCCAAAAATAAAGAAAAAGAAATATTGTTGGAAGCCAAATCCAAGGCTTTGGAGATTGTCGAAACGGGCAAAAAGTCAGAGCAGGAATTTCGCAATCAAATCCTGAAGGTTGAAGAGCGTCTAAATCGCAAGGAATCGGATTTGGAGCGCAAAATCGTTGAAACAGATAAGATTAAGGATGAAATGGCTGCCAAGAAAACCGAGATTGAAAAAACCAAAGACGAGATACGCGAGCTGAAAGGCAAACAGCTGGAACAATTGCAGAAGATCAGCGGGCTTTCGACAGAAGATGCCAAGCGAGTGCTGCTTGAAGCCGCAGAAAAAAGCATAAAAGATGAGATGGTCATGCTGACTCACAAACTTTTAAACAATGCTCGTGAAGATGCTGACAGAAAAGCTCGAGAGATTGTGGCTTTAGCCATCCAGCGCTGCGCTTCTGAAGTGACGAGCGAGATGACCACGACTGCTGTGACGTTGCCCAGCGAAGAAATGAAAGGACGGATTATTGGCAAAGAAGGCCGGAACATCCGGACTTTTGAACAGATGCTGGGCGTTGAGGTAATTGTCGATGACACGCCGGACGCAGTTGTTATTTCGGGATTTAATTCGGTTCGCCGTCACATTGCCAAGATTGCTTTGGAAAAATTGATTCAAGATGGACGCATACATCCGGCCAAAATTGAAGAAGCCACGGAGAAAGCAAAAAAAGAAGTGGCGGAAATGATCCGGGAGGCAGGTGAGGCAGCAGTTTATGAATTAGGGATTGCTGATTTTCCCCCGAAATTAGTCCAACTGATTGGCCGTTTAAAATTTCGAACCAGTTATGGCCAAAACGTGCTCAAGCATTCGGTTGAAATGGCTAAACTGGCAGCGTTGATGGGAGAAGAGCTGGGTGCTGATGTCCAGACAATCAAAAAAGGAGCGCTGCTGCATGATGTGGGCAAGGCTTTGGATCAAGATATGGAAGGCACACACGTT
>JAHFJG010000021.1 GCA_023246005.1 Candidatus Doudnabacteria bacterium | reverse complement strand
GAATTATGAATGATGAATTATGAATTAGGAATCAAAGAGGAACTCATAATTCCTGATTCGATATTCCTAATTCGGCTTACAATGCGACACACCCCAGTTAGCCTTGAAATAATAGCAGATTTTTAGTTTAAGAACAAGAGTTTAATAAGTTTTCGAAGTTCGTCTTTCGACGTGAAAAACTAAGATTGTCTTTCTTTCTGAAAAAATTTTAAAAAAAATCCTATAGTTTCCGACTCGTCTTCGCCAAGTATTATCTTCGCCTTTCATTTTTTGGATATCTCCAAAATAAGGATTAACAGGTAAGAGTTTGATTACTTGCAAAATAGCCTCGGCATGATGCCGAGGAATTTTTTTGAATGCTTTGAAAACATCTGGATCAATTCTTAAGTCCCAATTTTCTGATTGCGTCATGGTAACTTAAAGTCTTGCCGCCTTTAAGATTTTTTTCAGCTTTAGCTAAGGCCTTTTTTTGTGCTGTGGTTGGCGTAAATTCTTGAGGATTGGTAATTGGTTCCCACAGATCTTCGTAGACGGGAGAGACTTTGAAAACCGGTTCGGATCGTTTGAGTACTACTACAGAGTTGCCGTGCTTGACATACTTAATCCAAACATCGACATTTTTTCTAAATTCTTTTAGCCCCACAATATTTTTCATAGTTTATTTAATTAAATCAAGTACAACTTAAGATTAACTTAAGATAAACCTTATGTCAAGTTTACCCCGTTAGAGAATGCCATCGACGCAGCCGGTGTTCCAAGAAATAGTGTCCTGAACCGATGGCGGTTTAATACCGGCACGGGTTCTCTAACGGGGTTTATTTAAACTTGTGTTTTTTCATTTTCGTTTTTTTACGGATGGCTGTGATTTGGTCTCTTAGACTGGCGGCTTTTTCGAAGTCCAGATTTCTGGAAGCTAAATCCATCTGGTCACGCAGTTCTTCCACGGCATAAGCAACTTCTTGTTTGGTCATTCTAGTTAAGTCGATTTCAGTCAGCTCTTTGATTTTTTCTTCTTCCGCTTTTTTGCCGGCTAGTCTGGTTTCTTTGATGGCTTTTTCAATGCCCTTGGGCGTTATCTCATGTTCTTTGTTGTAAGCTTGCTGAATTTTGCGTCGGCGCTCAACTTCTTTCATAGCTCGATCCATGGAACCAGTGATCTTGTCAGCATACATAATCACATGTCCATCCACGTGCCTGGCAGCGCGGCCCATAGTTTGGATGAGTGAAGTTTCACTTCGCAAAAATCCTTCTTTGTCCGCGTCCAAAATGGCGACCAAAGAAACTTCCGGCAAATCCAATCCTTCGCGAAGCAGATTGATGCCCACCACCACGTCGTAAACTCCAAGGCGCAAATCACGCAGGATCTCAAGTCTTTGCAAGGTTTCGACATCAGAGTGTAGGTAATGAACTTTGATTGCGTATTCCGTCAGATAATTCGCCAGTTCTTCCGCCATATTTTTCGTCAAAGTTGTCACCAAAACGCGCTGTTTTTTTTTGACTCGCTTTTGAATTTCTTCCATCAGATCGTCCACTTGATTTTTAGGCGGCCGAATTTCGATTTCCGGATCAAGTAAGCCAGTCGGCCGAATTAATTGTTCAGCCACTTGTTTGGAAATTTTTATTTCTCGATCTTTCACAGGTGTTGCTGATACGAAAATCGTCTGGTCAATTTTCTTTTCAAACTCCTCGAATTGCAAGGGCCGATTGTCCATGGCAGAAGGGAGCCTGAACCCATAATTTACTAAAGTTTGTTTGCGCGATCGGTCGCCGAGATACATGCCGCCAATTTGCGGCAGGGTAATATGCGATTCATCGATAAAGAGCAAAAAGTCATCCGGAAAATAATCAAGCAGGGTTGAGGGTGGTTCGCCGGCTTTGCGAAAATCCAGGTGGCGGGAGTAGTTTTCAATGCCGGAAACAAAACCGGTTTCGAGCATCATTTCAATATCGAAATTCGTGCGCTGTTCGATTCTCTGCGCTTCAATCCCTTTGCCTTCTTTTTTGAAAAATTTGATTTGATCAGCGAGCTCGGCGCGGATATTCTCGACTGCGGCAAACAGTTTGTCTTTCGGCGTGACGAAATGCTTGGCCGGAAAAATTGTCAGTTCTTCGTGTGTGCCGAAGTCTTGGCCTGTGAGCGGATCATGCTCTGAAATTTTTTCAATTTCGTCACCAAAGAAATTTAAACGCAAAATTTTGTCAGCCGAAGCCGGGATTATTTCAATCACATCACCTCGGACCCGGAAAGTTCCGCGTTTAAGATTGACATCATTGCGCTGGAATTGCAGATCAGTCAGACGGCGAAGAAATTTATCCCGTTTTAAACTTTCTCCAACTTTGATCGAAACTGATAAGTCTAAATAATTATCAGGCGAACCCAAGCCATAGATACAAGATACAGAAGCGACAATTAAAACATCTTTGCGGGACAGCAAACTTTGCGTGGCCGCATTGCGCAGTTTGTCGATTTCTTCATTGATCTCAGTTTCCTTTTCAATGTAAGTGTCAGAACGGGGGATGTAGGCTTCTGGCTGATAGTAGTCATAGTAGGAAACAAAATAGTGCACTGCGTTGTCTGGGAAAAAATCCTGGAATTCCGATGCCAACTGAGCGGCCAAAGTTTTGTTATGTGAAATGACTAAAGTCGGTCTTTGGACTTTTTGGATCACATTGGCCATAGTGAAAGTCTTACCAGAACCAGTCACACCCAAAAGTGTCTGATACCGGTAATTTTTTTCTAAGCCTTTGGTGAGTTTTTCTATAGCCTGCGGCTGATCGCCGGCTGGTTTGAAATTTGAATGAAGCTTAAATTGCATAGTAAATTTTATTGTAGCAAATTTTCCAAACCTTTGTATAGGGTTTATAATGATTCTATGATTGGATCAATCAGAGGCAAAATCAGCCACAAAAGCTCGAACTATATAATTTTGGAAACTTCAGGAGTTGGCTACAAGGTTTTTATGCCGCAGGTTTTGCTTTTGACTTTGAAGCTTAATCAAGACTTAAGCTTGGTCATTCATACTTATGTTCGGGAAGACCAGATTACGCTTTATGGGTTTCAAACCCTGCCAGAACTGGAATTTTTCGAATTGCTATTGACGGTTTCCGGGGTCGGACCCAAATCAGCTCTTGGTATTATGTCCTTGGCCAGTTTGGAAATGATCAAGTCCGCAATTGTCTCCGAAGACCCGACTGTGTTTACCAAGGTTTCTGGCATCGGGCGCAAGACAGCGGAGAGAGTTATTGTAGAATTGAAAGAGAAGCTCAAAAGTGAATCGCAAAATCAGCCAGTGGCTCGCGAACATTCAGATGCCATGGACGCGCTGGTTAGTTTGGGTTACAGCCAGCAAGAAGCGAGAACTGCTTTAAAGAATGTGCCAAAAGAGATTACTGATTTACAGATGAAAATTAAATTCGCTCTTAAGGGCTTACATAAATGATTTCCGACTTATCCAAAGAAGCTTGGGACAAAAAAGTAATTGAGCTGGGCGGCTCGATTTTGCAATCATGGGTTTGGGGCGAGTTTAATCAAGCCTTGGGCCAAAAAATTTATCGTTTTTCTAATTCTGATTTTGCTTTGCTGGCCATTGAAACCAGTTTGCCATTTGGCAAAAAATATATTTATTGCCCGAGAGCTCCGCTTGGCAATATTCAATCAGCGCTGATTGATCTTAGGAAATTGTCAGACGATCACAGTTTGATCTTTGCCAGAATTGAACCAAATGAAAAAATTGATTTGCCGCAGGCTGTCAAAGAAGTCCAGCCGTCGCATAATTGGATTTTGTCTTTGGAAAAATCCGAAGAAGACATTTTAATCGGCATGAAACCCAAGACCCGGTACAATATTAATTTGGCCCAGCGCAAAGGAGTAACTGTCAGGGAAGGGGATCAGAAGGATTTGATCGATGTCTGGAAATTGTTATTAGAAACTGCTAACCGTAATCAGTTCCGTTTGCACCCCCAGAATTATTATTTAGAAATGTGGAACCAATTAGCCCCAAAATTTATGAAAATTTTATTGGCCGAATGCCAAGGCAAGCTTTTGGCTGGCATGATTATGACAATTTTTGGTGATACCGCAACTTATTTGCACGGCGGCTCGAGTTCTCAGCTAAAAGAAGCTATGGCAGCCTACTTGCTTCATTGGGAAGCCATTAAACTTGCCAAAAAGCTAGATTTAAAGACTTATGATTTTGGAGGTGTGGCTGCTAACGACGAAACTATGCATGCTTGGGCAGGAATTTCGAGATTTAAAAAAGGATTTGGAGGGTTTGAAGTTATTTATCCTGGGAGCTTTGATTTAATTTACTCGCCGATTTGGTATAATGTATATAAGCAAGGACGAAAGCTTAAAGGAATTATGAATAAGGAATTAGGAATTAGGGCTAGTCATTCATAATTCATTATTCGGTATTCCTAATTCAATTTCATGCAATACAAAATCGCAGTATCAGGTTCAGCCAGCAACAACTGCACTAAAGGCGCGTTTAAAAAAGCTTACGAAGTAGGCCGGCAAATTGCTTTGCACGGTTGCGTGCTAATTACTGGAGCGACGATTGGGGTGCCAGAATGGGCCACTCGGGGATCAAAAGCCGCTGGCGGAGTTTCAATCGGGCTTTCTCCGGCTGTGTCCAAGCAAGCCCACATGCATACTTATCATCTCCCCACTCGCTATATGGATTTGATTATTTATACGGGTTTTGATTATTCTGGCCGCAACATGCTCATGACCAGGTCATCTGATGCCGTGATTGTAATTTGTGGGCGCATCGGGACTCTCAATGAATTTACTGCCGCGTTCGAAGATAAACGCGTGGTCGGGGTTTTAACAGGCACTGGCGGAGTGGAAGAAGAAATTGATAATATTTTAAAATTAGCCAAACGTGGACGTAGGCGGATTGTGTTTGAAGAAGATCCCAAAAAACTGGTGGAAAAAGTCATCCATCAAATTAAAATCAATAACAAGCAGAAACATTTAAAACAGCAAGAGGTGATGTAACATGCTTTTGTTTATTGATGCTGCAAATTCAGAGAATATTCGTTTAGCCTTAGTTTCTTCTGCTTTCATTTCGGAGCATCATTTCAACAATAGCAACTTATCCGAAAAATTATTGATTGAAATAAAAAAGTTTTTAAAAAAAGAAAAAATTGATTTTTCTGATTTGCACAAAATTGCTGTTATATCGGGACCTGGCCCTTTTTCTAAAATCAGAACCGCTGTAGCAATCTCCAATGCTTTAGCTTTTGGCCTGAAAATTTCAGTAGTATCAATTAAGGCAGGCCAACCGCTTGTTTGGGATGAAGTTTTGGCTAAAAAAGGACGAGCTCAAGTTTTGCCTTTTTACGATAAAGCACCTTCCATCACCTTATCCAAAAAGAAATTATGACAGCAAAAATATATTTAGATGTTTTAAAAAATTTCGATTTTATCAAGCTTTGGATTTCGCAAGCTAGTTCGCAATTGACTAATTACATCCTAAGTTTTGCGATCCTAATTAAAGTTTTTCAGTTGACGAACTCTTCGACTTACGTGGCTCTGATTATTATGGCATTTGGTCTTGCTACCGTGTTTTTTGGCAGTATTGCTGGGGTTTACGCAGATCGATTTGATCGTAAATGGGTATTAACAATTATTAATTTTTTACAAGCAGGAAGCATTGCCTTATATTTTGTTATTGGTGGCAGTTTTTGGGCCTTGGTTCTCATCACATTTTTGTATTCTTCTTTTAACCAATTTTATATTTCGGCTGAAGCGCCTTCTATTCCTAATCTTGTTCCTCATAATCAAATTTTAATTGCCAATAGTTATTTTGCTTTTACTAACAGTACTGCATTGATAGTCGGGTTTGCAGCAGCAGGGCCGATGTCATCGGCTTTTGGCCAATCTACACCTTTTTTAGCAGGAACAATTTTACTTGCTATTGCAGGTATTGCTACTTTGACGTTACCTTCTCTCAAACCTCAAGCGGACAGAAATCAATTTCACACAATCAGCAAAATTTGGCAAGAATATAAGGAAGGAATAATATATTTTTGGCAAAATACTTTATTACATTATCCATTGTTAAGTTTGATCGCAATCCAAATTGTTAATGGTATGCTCATTACGATTGCTCCAGCTTTTATGCAAAAAGTAATCGGTATTAATTTAAACACTAGCTCGATTTTTGTAGTTGCTCCTTTGGGTCTGGGTATTCTGATCGGTGCATTAGCTTTAGGGTTGGAGGAGCGATATTTTTCTAAACAAAATTTAGTTTTTGTAGGATTCCTGGGCATGGGATTAATGCTGATTGGTCTTTCGTTTATAGATCAGTTTAGTCGGAAGTATGTTTATTATTCATTTTTTGGTTTCTTAATGGGGATTTTTAATGCTCACATTTTTGCGCCAAGTCATTCTTTACTTCAAACTTCCGCGTTTTCGGATATGCGCGGCCGGATCTATAGTTCACTTTATATACTCTTGCAAGTTGCCGCAACGCTGCCTGCTATTATTGTTGGAGTACTAGCGGACAAAATCGCTTTAAGTAACATTGTCGGCAGTTTAGGTTTGCTCTTGCTGATACTAGGACTGGCAATTCAGCCGAAGAAAAATCAAGGACAGGCCCAAACTTGACAAGTTTTCATAAAAGATTAATATAGTAAGGTGATGTCAAATTTAATAAGAGTATAGCCTTAAGAGCGGCTCTTTTTTGCGTATGCGAAAAAGAGGGATTATTTTATGTCTAAAAAAGGAAAAATGGCTAACCTAAGCCTTAATTTAGTAACCCCGAAAGGACCAAAAGGACTTCGTAAGTTCTTTACCCCCTTCCATGAGGTCATGGAAATGCCCAATTTGATCGAAGCCCAACTTCGATCCTACAAGTGGTTTTGGGAAAAAGGTTTGAAAGAACTGTTTGAAGAGATTAACTCAATTAAAGATTTTACGGGCAAGAACTTAGAATTATTTTTTGGTGAATATTTTTTGGATAAGCCCAAATACGACGAAAAAACCGCAAAAGAGCGAAACACAACTTATGAAGCGCCTCTTTATGTTTCAGCAAAGCTGGTCAATAAGGTCACTGGCAAGACGAAAACTCAAGATGTTTATTTGGGTGATTTTCCACTGATGACTCCCAGAGGCACTTTTGTCGTCAATGGAGTTGAGCGCGTGGTTGTTTCCCAGTTAGTCAAATCACCGGGCGTATTTTTTACTGGTGAACTTGCCAGAGGACGAAACTGGTATGGGGCTAAGATTATTCCCAATCGAGGCGCTTGGCTGGAAGTTGAAACTGATATCAACGGAATTATCAGTGTCAAGATCGACCGCAAGCGTCGCATTCCAATCACTGCCTTGATGCGCGTATTTAAATTTGGTTCAGACGAAGAAATTTTATCAGCGTTTGCCGATGTGGATACTAATCCTGACATGCGCTATATTCAAAATACTCTTGAGAAAGATCCATCCAAGAACGCCGATGAAGGATTCAAGGAAGTTTATAAAAGAATCAGACCGGGCGATTTGGCCACAGTTGATAATGCCAGGTCATTGATTGAAGCTATGTTTTTTCATGCTGATCGGTATGATTTATCAGAAGTTGGCCGATACAAACTTAATCAACGCTTAAATATCAAGGGCAGAGAAGATCGAATATTAACTAAAGCCGATTTGACAGATATTATCCATGAAGTTATTCGCTTAAATAATTCCCAAGGCTTGTGGGATGATATTGATCACTTGTCGAATCGGCGTGTCAGAGCTGTTGGAGAATTAATCCAAGGCAAATTTCGCATTGGTTTGGCGCGTATGAGTCGGATTGCCAAGGACCGCATGAGTTTGGCAGAAATTGAAACTGTCACTCCAGCCCAACTGATCCATGTTCGTCCAATTGTTGCCGTGATTCAAGAATTTTTCTCTTCTTCCCAGCTTTCACAATTTATGGATCAGACTAATCCATTGGCTGAGTTGGAACATAAGCGAAGACTGTCAGCTATGGGTCCAGGAGGACTTTCTCGCGAACGTGCTGGCTTTGAAGTTCGCGATGTGCACCGTTCTCACTACGGCCGGCTTTGTCCAATTACCACGCCAGAAGGTCCTAATATCGGTTTAGTGGCTCACTTGGCCAGTTACGCCAGGATTAATGATTTTGGGTTTATAGAAACTCCTTATCGGAAAGTTAAAAAGAATGTGCCGAACGACGGCAAGTCAGCGGTTGGCGAATTTTCTTTGGAAGGCAAAGAAATTACTAAACAAGATGCTGAAAAGTTAGCGCAAAATAAAACCGTGACGCAGATTCGGATTAAGTCTCGCATGACAGATGAGTTAGAGTATCTAGACGCTTACGAAGAGCAGTTTGCAGTGATTGCGCAGGCGACTGCGTTAGTTGATGAGCATGGATTTTTTACAGAACAACGCGCTTCGGTTCGCGTTCATGGTGAGCCTTCGATTGCCGAAACTTCAGAAACTGATTATGTGGAAGTTTCTCCGAAGCAAATTATTTCTGTCACGACATCTTTAATCCCATTTTTAGAACACGACGACGCCAACCGCGCACTGATGGGATCAAACATGCAACGCCAAGCCGTGTCTTGCATTAAGCCTGACTCGCCAGTAGTTGGGACTGGTGTTGAAGCGAAAGCCGCTTATGATTCAGGGCAGGTTGTAATTTCCGAAACTGATGGAGTTGTCATGAGTGTTACAGGGGAAAAAATTGTGATTGCTGAAAGCAAGTCCGCCAGAGGCGGATCCGCCTCTGGCGGAAAAAAGGAATATTTACTCCAAAAATTTATCCGTTCGAATACTTCAACTTCAATTAACCAGCATCCGATTGTTAAAAAAGGCCAGGAGATAAAAGCAGGCATGCCGCTGGCTGATGGCGCCGCGATCCAAAACGCAGAATTAGCTTTGGGCCAAAATATGCTCGTGGCATTCATGTCTTGGGAAGGCGGAAATTACGAAGACGCGATTTTGATTTCATCTCGGGTGGTGGAAGAAGATCGTTATTCCTCAATTCACATTGAAGATTTTAAAGTTGATGTGCGGGACACGAAATTAGGCCCAGAAATTATCACCCGCGATATTCCGAATGTTGGAGAAGAAAAACTAAAAGATTTGGATGAGACTGGAGTTATCCGGATTGGCGCGCAGGTTAAAGCTGGTGATATTTTGGTTGGCAAGATTACTCCTAAAGGTGAGACTGACCTTACTGCAGAAGAAAAATTATTGCGAGTAATTTTCGGTGAAAAATCCCGCGATGTTAAAGACACTTCCTTGGCTTTGCCGCATGGCGAATATGGCAAGGTTGTCCATATTCGTGAATTTTCACGTGAACAGGGGGATAAATTGCCATCAGGTGTGATTAAATCCATTCAAGTTTCAGTGGCTGTGCTTCGCAAAATTCAGGTTGGAGACAAGATGGCCGGCCGGCACGGCAACAAAGGAGTCATTTCCCAAGTTATTCCCATTGAAAACATGCCATTTATGGCAGACGGAACTGCAGTTGATATTATTCTCAATCCTTTAGGCGTGGCTAGTCGCATGAACATTGGCCAAATTTTGGAAACGCATTTGGGTTTGGCTGCAAAGAAGCTGGGTTATAAAGTTGCTTCACCGGCTCTCAATGGTGTACCAGAGGAAACGATCAAACAAGAATTGAAAAAAGCCGGATTTCCGGAAGATGGCAAAGTGAGCTTATATGACGGCAAAACCGGCACGCCGTTTGTTGAGAAAGTCACGGTTGGCATTATTTATATGTTGAAGCTTCATCATTTAGTGGATGACAAAATGCATGCCCGATCCACTGGTCCTTACTCGCTGATCACCCAGCAGCCCTTGGGCGGTAAGGCCCAATTTGGCGGCCAAAGATTTGGAGAAATGGAAGTTTGGGCTTTAGAAGGATATGGTGCGGCCCACACCTTGCAGGAAATGCTGACTATCAAATCTGACGATGTCGTGGGCAGGGCTAAAACTTATGAATCAATTGTTAAAGGCGAACCGATCAAGAAACCGAATGTGCCTGAATCTTTCCGGGTTTTGGTTAAAGAATTGCAATCGCTTTGTTTAAATGTTGAATTAATCGGCGAAAAATTGGCCACTGAACTAGATCCGGCTGGGGAAATTAAAGAAATGGCGACTACAGATCGGGTTGATGAAAAAGAATTAGAATTTGCCGACGATAAAGGTGTCAAGAAGAAGTTTAAGAAATAATTTTTAACCCATATGTTACAACAGACCGAAGAATTTAAAGCTGTACGATTAAAGCTGGCAAGCCCTGCTGATATTTTGAATTGGTCGTATGGCGAGGTCACCAAGCCAGAGACGATTAATTATCGCACCCAACGCCCTGAAAAAGACGGTTTATTTGATGAGAAAATTTTTGGTCCAATCAAGGACTGGGAATGTTATTGCGGAAAATACAAGCGCATTCGCTATAAAGGCATTATTTGCGATAAGTGCGGCGTGGAAGTCACGCGCGCCGCTGTGCGACGCGAGCGCATGGCTCATATTAAACTAGCCGCTCCAGTTGCCCACATTTGGTTTTTGCGCGGAGTGCCTTCCAGACTTGGTTTAGTTTTGGATTTATCAGTGCAGGAATTGGAAAAAGTTGTTTACTTTGCTTCTTATGTCATTACCAGTGTTGATGAAGAAGCCAGAGCTGGGACTATGGAGCAGATTGAAAGAGAGTTTAAGGCCAAGCGCCGGGAAATTGATAACCGCTATGAGACTCTAATTAATCAAGGCAAAAAGAATGTTAAAGATGAAACTAAAGAAGCTAAGGAAGATGCGGAAATGTTACGTTTGCGCGATATATGGGCTAAGGAAATTGAACATTTGGAATCAATCCGCGATCTGGCCCGAAGCGAACTCAAATCAATTAAGAAATATCAAGTTATCTCGGAATTGGAATACCGCGATTTGTCTTTAAAGTATGGACCGGTTTTTCAAGCCGGCATTGGAGCGGCTGCGATTGAACATTTGGTTTCAGAAATTGATTTGGAAAAATTATTCGCGCTATTGCAGGAAGAAATTACCACAGCGGAAGGAGTGAATAAACGAAAATTGATTAAGCGTTTGAAATTAGTCAAATCCATGATCAAAGCTGGCATTCGTCCAGAGTGGATGATTATCGCCAACTTGCCCGTGATTCCTCCTGATCTTCGACCAATGGTTCAATTAGACGGGGGCCGATTTGCGGCTTCTGATTTGAATGATTTATATCGCCGGGTTATCAACCGCAATAATCGATTAAAAAAATTACTTGAGATTGGAGCGCCTGAAGTCATTACTCGAAATGAAAAGCGCATGTTGCAGGAAGCAGTCGATGCTTTGATTGATAATTCCATCAGACACGGCAAAGAAGTCACGGCTTCCACCGGCCAAAAACGGAAATTACGATCTTTGGCTGATATGCTTAAAGGCAAACAAGGCCGTTTCCGACAAAACTTGCTTGGGAAACGCGTCGACTATTCGGGCCGATCCGTTATTGTCGGCGGTTCCAAATTAAAGTTGCACCAGTGCGGTCTTCCTAAAAAAATGGCTTTGGAGTTATTTAAGCCATTTGTCATTTCCAAACTAATACAACGCGAATATGCCCACAATGTCCGATCTGCCAATCGTTTGATTGAGCAAGGAGTGACTTCTGTTTATGATATTTTAGAAGAGGTAACTAAAGAGCACTATGTTTTGCTTAATCGCGCGCCAACCCTGCATCGCCTTGGTTTCCAGGCTTTCTTGCCAGTTTTGATTGAAGGTAAAGCCATTCAAATTCATCCCTTGGTTTGTCCGGCATTTAATGCTGACTTTGATGGTGATCAAATGGCCGTGCACGTCTCCTTGACTGCGGCCGCTCAAGAAGAAGCTCGCAGCATCATGTTGTCTTCCAGAAACTTGCTCAAGCCTGCTTCTGGCGAACCGATCATGGGACCAAACCAAGATATGGTCTTGGGCTGCTATTGGTTGACCAGAATTCATCCCAATCAAAAAGGCGAAGGAAAATATTTTGGCAGCGCCGAAGAGGCTCTATTGGCTTATCAATCTGAAATTATTACCCTCAAAGCCAAAATTCATGTGCGTTTAGGACCGGAATGGGGGGATGAAGGCCGGTTAGAAACTTGTGTCGGCCGAATCATCTTCAACCAAGTCCTGCCAGAAGGTATGCGGTTTGTCAACGACATTATGGATAAGAAGCATTTACAGCAAGTGGTTCAGATTTGCTACCGCGACTTTGGTATTGATCGCACCGCCCAACTTTTGGATGATATTAAAGGTGTGGGTTTTCATTATGTGACGAAGTCTGGCATTTCTTGGGGCATGGATGATTTGACTGTGCCGGCGATTAAGAAAGAATTATTGATTAAAGCGGACGAAGAAGTACTCAAGACGTACGAACAATACCAGCAAGGATTGTTAACCGCGCAAGAACGCTACAACCGCGTGATTGAAATTTGGGCTGAAGTACGCGACAAGGTCACTGAAGCTATCACCACAACTCTGGACGAATACGGCACGGTCTATCAGATGGTTAATTCTGGCGCCAGAGGGTCAGTGTCCCAGATTGCCCAAATGGCTGGCATGAAAGGGTTGGTGACTAACCCAGCCGGAGACGTTATTGAACTGCCGGCTAGAGATTCGTTTAAAGAAGGCTTAAATATTTTGGAATATTTCATTTCCACTCACGGATCCAGAAAAGGTATGACAGACACAGCGCTCCGTACAGCTGATGCCGGGTATCTCACCCGACGCTTGGTAGATGTGGCGCAAGATATTGTTATCAATGCCGAAGATTGCGGCGCCGATTCCGGCCGTTTGATTACGAGGGCTTCGTCCGAAGCTTTGGGCCGCCCGCTGTCGCGAAGAATTTTTGGCCGTGTTTTAGCAGCCGATGTCCTGGATGCTGCTGGCAAAGTCGTGGCGCAAGCCGGCAGTTTGATTGATGATAAATTAGCTTTGCAAATCGAAAAATCAACCGCAGTCGCGGTTGAGGTTCGAACAGTGCTCCGATGTACCCTGACACGGGGAATTTGCGCCAAATGCTATGGTTATGACCTTGGCTTTAATAAGCCAGTGGAATTAGGCGCAGCGGTTGGAATTGTGGCGGCACAGGCCATTGGCGAGCCGGGCACGCAGTTAACCATGAGAACTTTCCATACTGGCGGAGTGGCCGGGTTGGATATTACCCAAGGTTTGCCCAGAGTTGAGGAATTATTGGAAGCTCGAGAACCAAAAGGTCAAGCTTTAATTTCGGAAATCGACGGGTTTGTTTTCAGCATTAAGTCAACCAGTAAAGAATCGGTGATTAAGATCGAAGCGAAAGATATAGCTAAAGATGAATATGTTCTTGACACCCCAAAACTGCAACTGACAGATGGGGAGAAAGTTGATGAAGGCGACCCTTTGTTTGTCAACGCCAAGGGTGAAACCATTAAAGCCAAATCTGCCGGTGTGGTAAAACTTAACATCGACAAACTGACTGTGGTTCGTGAATCAGAAAACTCCAAAGAATATACTGTGCCAAGCGGTTTCAGCATGTTGGTTAAAGAAAAAGATTTAGTGACTAAAGGCGAGCCTCTAACTGAAGGCAATCTAAACTTGCATCAATTGTTTGAATTAAAAGGAATTGAAGCTTGTCAAGATTATATTATTAAAGACGTTCAAGAAATTTATTCCTCACAAGGACAGAATGTCAATGAAAAGCATATTGAAATTATCGTCCGCCAGATGTTTTCCAAAGTTCGGATTACCGATCCAGGCGATACTGATATGCTGATTGGGGATTTAATTGATAAATCTCGTTTGCAGCTATCCAATGCCAAAGTCAGCGCCAAAGGACGCAAGGCTGAAGTGGAACAATTGCTCATGGGGATTACCAAATCATCACTAAACACTGAATCATTCTTGGCCGCGGCATCTTTCCAAGAAACCACCAGAGTGTTGATCGAAGCGGCAGTGACAGCCAAGACTGATTATCTGCGGGGTTTGAAAGAAAACGTGAT
Organism: Candidatus Doudnabacteria bacterium; assembly: GCA_023246005.1. Lineage (GTDB taxonomy): Bacteria > Patescibacteriota > Doudnabacteria > UBA920 > O2-02-FULL-48-8 > JAHFJG01. Next base: position 765 of record JAHFJG010000021.1, on the reverse strand, counting down.
TATTGGTAAATTGATTCCAGCCGGCACAGGATACAGACCAGAAGCTTTGGCAGAAAAAGAAGCTGCTGAAGTGGCGGACAATGCATAGTATGAGCAAGACCAAAGTTTTACAAATTATAGCAATAATTATTCTTGCAGTTTTGGTATTGTTTGTCATCAAAAAGAAACCAGTTGCGCCAACTAGTAATAACTCGATTGTTGTTAATCCAGATGTGATTGTTGATCTGCCACAGCCTAATGATTTGGTCACCAGTCCCATGACTGTGAAGGGTCGAGCCCGAGGCAATTGGTACTTTGAAGCCACAATGCCTGGCAAACTTAAAGATAGCTTGGGTAATATTTTGGTCCAGCAGCCTCTGCATGCCATCACTGACTGGATGACCACTAATTATGTGGACTTCAACGAGACCTTTGTTTTCACTCTCCCAGCTACGCAATATGGCACGTTGGAAATTGATAAAGATAATCCATCCGGAGAACCAATCAATGACGCCTCGTTTACCGTGCCTGTAAAGTTTTGGTAAAACAAATTTAAAAAAGAGCTCCTAGGAGCTCTTTTTTGCTTTTGATTAGCCGAAATTAGATCTTTGGCGTTGACAAAACCCTGTTACAATTGCAGCAATTAGGGTTACCTTTGGGATTTCGGATGTTACAATTGCAGCAATTAGGGTTACCTTTGGGATTTCGGAGTAGAGTAGAATGGTGGCAGAAAGATATTAACGCCGCCAACTATGAAAACAAGAAAAGTTCGCTCTACCCAAGAAA
>JAHFJG010000008.1 GCA_023246005.1 Candidatus Doudnabacteria bacterium | reverse complement strand
AGCGAGTATGCCAGGTTTCCGCAAATTGATGGAGCATTGATAGGCGCCGCGAGTCTTGATTCAGAAAATTTCTGGGAAGTGGTGAAAGAATTTAACAGAGAAAGTATTCATCATACGTGAATCCCGTTAGAAATTTTACATAATTTGTTTTATCGTAATAATATTTTTTTAAGATTTAACTATATTTATTAATTAACTAATCATTATTTCTAACGGGATGAAAGTATATCTAGGCGCTGATCACGGCGGATTTAAATTAAAAGAAGAGATAAAAAACTGGCTTAATGATTGGAATTTTGAGTTTGAAGACATGGGAGCCAAAGAATTTAAATCAGACGATGATTATCCCGATTTTGCCTGGCCAGTGGCAGTGAAAGTCGGTAGCCAGCCTGGGACTTTTGGCATTCTGGCCTGCCGCTCGGGTCAAGGCGAGTGTATTGTGGCCAATAAAGCCAAAGGCGCGCGCGCAGCCCTTGTATGGAACGAACATTCAGCGCATGCGGCGCGCAATGATGATGACGCCAATATTGTTTGTTTGCCAGCAGACTATGTGACTTTGGATAACGCCAAAGCCATTGTTCATAAATTTTTAACCACACCGTTTGCTTCAGGTGAAGAGCGGTTTGTGAGAAGAGTAAATAAAGTGAAAAAGATTGATATAAATTTATAACGCTCGGATGCTGATTCAAGAGCTGACATTTCCCGAGATCGGCTTTAAGCATATTAACCAATGACCGAAATCGCACCAGCTATCCTAACCAATGACATCAATGATTTCCGCAAAACTTACGCGGGGATTTTTGCTTTGAGTCATTATTTTATCAAGCTCCATGTGGATTTTTGCGATGGGGAATTTGTACCAAGCAAAACAGTGATGCCCATGGATTTGGGATTTCTTAAAGCGTCTCCGCTATTCTTAGTTGCCCACCTCATGACGCTGAATCCGCAGATATACTTTGCTGATGCGAAAAACGCAGGATTCAAATGGGTCATATTTCACTTTGAAGCTTTTAATAGTGATGATGAAATTAAAAACGCTATTAGAACTGCAGATTCCATGGAATTGCGACCTGGCATTGCCATTAATCCTGAAACCCCTCTTCATTTGATTGCAAAATTTTTGCCGTTAGTTGGAATCGTTCAGATTATGGGCATTCATCCTGGATTCCAGACTCGGTCATTCATTCCTTCGACAGTTGATAAAATAAGAGAATTGCGAGCGCTTAGCAAAAATGTCATAATTATCGTAGATGGCGGGATCAGAGTCGGGATCGCCAGGCAATGCGCAAACGTTGGCGCTGATATTTTAGTAGCCGGCTCGGCAATCTTGCGATCAGAAGACGAAGAGATGGCGATTGAGACCTTGAAACTTGATATTGAATCATAAAATGGAATATACTGTTAAACAACTCGAAGAAAAAGCCAATGAAATAAGGCAGGACATTATTAAAATGTTGCTTGCTGCCAAATCCGGCCATAGTGCTGGGCCTTTGGGCATGGCTGATGTGTTTACGGCATTATATTTTGGCGGGATTCTACATTATGACGCGAGAAATCCACAGATGCCGCTGCGCGACCGGTTTGTTTTGTCTTGTGGTCATATTTGTCCGGTGTGGTATGCGGCATTGGCGCACGCCGGCTTTTTTCCAACTTCAGAACTGGCTTCTTTGAGAAAACTAGGAACTAGATTGCATGGGCATCCTCACAACGAAGTTTTGCCTGGTGGCGAAAATTCTTCCGGGCCCCTGGGCCAGGGGCTTTCACAAGCCGTTGGCATGGCATATGCCGGTTTGAAACTCAAAAAAGAGCCGTGGCGGGTATATTGTGTCATGAGTGATGGCGAACAGGAAGAAGGCCAAATTTGGGAAGCTGCCATGTTTGCTGGCAAAAATAAGCTTCGAAATTTAACCGGCTTGATTGATCGCAATAACATTCAGATTGACGGCTACACAGAAGACGTAATGCCGCTGGAACCGTTCAAACAGAAATGGGAAGCGTTTGGCTGGCATGTTTTGGAAGTTGATGGGCATAATATGCGCGAAATTATTGACGCGTGCAATGAAGCCAAAGCGATTTACGAAAAACCAACTATGATTATTTGCCACACTATCCCAGGAAAAGGCGTGGATTTTATGGAATACAGATATGAATGGCATGGCGTGCCTCCAAACGACGAGCAAGCGAAAAAAGCTTTGGAAGAATTAAGAACGTTGGGAGGGAAGATAAGGAGCGAGCATGAGTAAAGTCAGTCCAGATTACTTACCGCCAGAAGAAAGGCCAAGTGAGTATCCGCTACATAATGAAACAATTCTTAAATTGTCAAAGTTAAACGTAGAATACGAAGAGGCTTTATTGTCAGGAGATGAATCCAAAGTTTATAAGGCACAAGAAAAGGTTCATAATTTTTTGGTTGAAACACAACTTTTGACCCCCGATAAATTTAGTTCATTGGATCCAGAAAGCCAACTGGCTGTGATTGAAGCTGATAAATTGACTCAAAATTTTTATGGAAAAGCTGCTTAACTCCATGCCGATTAAATTAGTCGACAATTTATTTGGCTCTGATATCAAGCAAGAACCGATTCGAAAAGGATACGGCGAGGGTCTGGTGATTTTGGCCAAAGAAAACGACAAGATCGTCGGGCTTTGTTGCGATCTGACTGAATCTACGAAAATGGGAGAATTTGCCAAAGCTTTTCCCGAGAGATTCATCGAAGTGGGTGTTGCTGAACAAAATTTGGCTGGCTTGGGAGCAGGTTTAGCGCATGAAGGATTTATTCCGTTTATTACTTCATACGCCACGTTTTCACCTGGCCGCAATTGGGATCAGATTCGCGTCTCAATTTGCTACAGCGGCAACAACGTCAAAATTATTGGCTCTCACGCCGGGATTTCCGTTGGTCCGGATGGCGCGACACATCAAGCCATGGAAGACATTGCGATTACTCGTGTGCTTCCACGTATGACTGTGCTGGTGCCGGCTGATGCGATTGAGGCCAGGAAAGCAACCATCGCCGCAGGCAAAATGAACGGCCCTGTTTACATTCGTTTAGCGCGGGAAAAAACCCCGCAGTTTACAATTGAGGAAACTCCATTTGAAATTGGCAAAGCTTTTGTGTTCCGTGAAGGCAAGGATGTCACCATTGCCGCGGCTGGTCCCCAAGTTTATTATGCTCTTCAAGCGGCCAATGAACTAGCCAAAGAAGGAATCGAGTGCGAAGTGATCAATATTGTGTCAGTCAAGCCAATTGATGAGCAAACGATTACGACTTCTGTAAAAAAAACCGGTTGTCTTGTATCTGCCGAAGAACATCAAGTCCAAGGCGGGGTGGGATCAGCAGTGGCTGAAGTTTTGACACGCAACTTTCCCGTGCCGCAGGAATTTGTCGGCATGCCGGATCACTTCGGCGAGAGCGGCGAGCCAAACGAACTGATTGCCAAATGGAAAATGGATAGCAAAGGAATCATTGAAGCCGTGAAGAAAGTAATCAGCCGAAAGTAATTTGATTTTAAAGACCTCTTCGGAGGTTTTTTTTGTTTTCTTGCCAAAAAATTAATAATTCACTATAATATAGGCAGTAAATCATAATTTTTTGAAACAAAAATGGCCAAATACGACATAGTTTCGATTGGGGACACGACAATCGATGCGTTTATCGAACTACATGAAGCTTCGGTGCATTGCGCTATTGACCATACCAACTGCCAGCTTTGCTTATCTTATGCCGACAAAGTGCCTTATGAAAAGCTGACTATGCTGCCAGCTGGCAATTCCACGAACAACGCCATTGGTTCAGCCAGGCTAGGATTGAAAGATGCCTTCGTCACATCTGTTGGGAGTGACGAAAATGGCCAAAAAATTATTCGTGAATTGAAACAAGAGGGCATTGACACCCAGTTTATCCATATTAACAAAGGCGTCCAGACCAATTTTCACTTTGTGCTTTCGTTTCAAGGCGAGCGGACAATATTGATTAAGCACAATAAGTTTGCTTATAAACTTCCTCACAAACTTGATACAAAATGGATTTATTTTTCCTCCATGGCCGCAGGCACGGAGAAGTTTCATAAAGAGATAGAGAAATTTTTGAATCGTAATCCCAAGATAAAGTTATCATTCAACCCCGGCACTTTCCAAATGCGCATGGGTGTTGGCAAACTCAAAGGTATTTACAAACGCACAGAAATTTTGTTTCTTAATCGCGAAGAAGCGCAATTAGTTTTAAAACAAAGCACGAGAAATGTGAAAACTTTGCTTAACGGCATGCACAAATTGGGAGCGAAAATTGCAGTTATCACCGATGGCCGACAGGGATCATATGCTTCTAATGGTTCAAACAAGATTTGGTATTTAGATGAATACGAAGGCCCTCATGTCGAGGCTACTGGAGCTGGGGATGCTTACGCCACGGCTTTTACTGGCGCGATTTTTTATGGCATGCCCATCAGTGACGCGATTGCCTGGGGCACAATCAACGGGGGTAATGTCGTGCAATTCGTCGGCCCGCACGCTGGCCTGCAGACCAGACCCCAAATAGAAAGATATTTAAAAACTCACCCAAAATTCCGGGCTAAAGAAATATAAAATGAAGGTATTTGTCACCAGAAAAATTCCGCAGGTTGGTTTGGATTTATTAGCTCAAGCTGGCCATATGGTTGAAGTTTCAGAACTTGACCGACCCTTAACGCGTGACGAATTAAAGCAGAAGGTCTCAGGCGTGGAGGCGATTTTGTCACAACTTACTGATAAGATTGATGAGGAAATTTTGGATGCCGCTGGCAAGCAGCTGAAGGTTGTAGCTAATTATGCTGTGGGCTATGATAACATTAATTTGAAAGACGCAGAGACTCGGCGTGTTTTGATCACCAATACTCCAGATGTCTTAACTGATGCTGTGGCAGATCAGGCTTTTGCATTAATGATGGCAGCAGCCAGAAGAATTGCGGAATCTGATCGGTTTGCCAGGGCTGGCAAATACACGGGCTGGCAGCCGTTTCTTTTGCTTGGCCAAGATGTCTTTGGCAAAACTTTGGGCATAGTGGGCCTGGGCCGGATTGGTTCCGCGCTCGCCAAACGCGCGGCCAAAGGATTTAGCATGCGAATTTTATACCATGATCAGAAACCAAATGCCGAATTGGACGCAGAAATTGGTTCCAAGAATGTAGAAATGGATGAGCTCCTGAAAACTTCTGATTTCATCTCTGTCCACGTGCCGCTGCTTGATTCGACCCGCCATTTATTTTCTACCAAGCAATTTGAGATGATGAAAAAAACCGCAGTGTTTGTGAATACATCTCGCGGCCCGGTTGTGGATGAAGCAGCGCTTTTGGAAGCTTTGAAAAAAGGCGATATTTTCGGCGCCGGAATCGATGTTTGGGAGTTTGAGCCGAAACTAACTGCTGGTTTGAGTGAGCTTCCTAATATTGTCATTACTCCGCACACCGCTTCTGCCACAATCGAAGCCAGAAATAATATGAGCAAGGTGGCAGCGGAAAATATTATTGCGGCGCTTAAGGGCGAAGTGCCGCCGAATTTAGTTAAGCTTGTATGAAACAAAAAATGCTTGGATATATTTTTATATTTTTAGCCTTTGCTGCAGTAGTCAGTTTGGTTTATTATCAAAAAATAAACAACAATATTTCTAATTTACAAATTTTAGACAGTCAAACAGGCGTCAAAGTTTACACCAATAAGGCATACGGATTTGAAATCCAGTACCCTGTAAATTATATTTTAGCCACCAACTATCAAGATAAGTTTGAAATTGGATTGGACCCATACGGATTTGAGGCTAACGCAAACCTAATTGCAAGCATTGATTTGCCTCAAAGTCTTTATCCCAATAGCAATTTTGTCGAGGCGTATGTATTTATTGATGCGGCCAAGAACATTACTGAAGCCAAATGCAAGACCTTTACTATTAAAGTTCAGAAATTGTCAAAACCTCATGATGAAATAATCAACAGCCTCACTTATTATACGATTGATTATATGGCTCGCAAAGCAGGCAATTATTATGAAAGCAAGACTTATCGGATTATGCATAATAATATTTGTTATGAAATCAATTTGAACTTTCATACAGCTAATTTTGGAAAGTCTCCGAATGTAACAATCACACAAGTTAATGACAAAGATGTTTGGAATAAGCTTGGCAATATGTTAAAAATCTTCAAATATGTATATTAAGAAAAAAATTAGAACCAAACTTATCTTGCTAGCAATTGTAGCATTACTATTTTTATACTGGCGCGGGATTAAAAGAGTCACCCAGGAAAAAGGCTGGAATTGCACTTACCATATAGCTTATGCCATGTGCAATGCCAAAAATAATAAAGCCCAATTGCCTAACCTCTGGGACGTTCTGAAGGCAGGAGCTAAGTTTTAATGCTAGTACACATCGGCCGAATTATTCACAAAAAAATGCTTGGCAAGTATGCGGTACCGGCCTTTAACACATCTGATTTGGAAATGACACAAGGGATCGTCAGGGCGGCGGAAAAACAAAAAGCGCCTGTGATCATCCAAACCTCGGTCGGCGCTCTGGAATACGCGGGAATTGAAGAGTTGATTGGCATTATTAAAGTCGAAGCCCGCCAGGCTTCAGTTCCAATTGCTTTGCATCAAGATCATTGTCATGATTTTGTTTTGATTAAAAAATTAATCAACCTCGGCTATTCATCCATCATGGTTGACGCCTCGCATCTGCCTTATAAAGAAAATCTGAAGCTGACTAAACAGGTTGTGTCATATGCGCATAAGCAAGGAGTCTGGGTCCAGGCAGAACTCGGACGAATCCTGGGCAATGAAGATTGGCAAAACGTGAAGTCAGGAGATGATTTGATGACTGATCCTATTCAAGCCGCGGAGTTTGTGGCTGACACCAGAATTGATACGCTGGCGATTGCAGTTGGTTCTGTCCACGGCATTCCGGTGGATCCGCGGATTAAAAAAATACTATCAACGCTGAAAGAGCATGTCGATATTGAGCGAGTGAGACAGATTCGGCTAAAAGTCAAGATTCCCCTGGTCATGCATGGCGCATCAGGCGTGCCGGATAATCAGATTCGGGCAGCAATTAAATACGGAGTAGCAGTGTTTAATATTGATACAGATCTGCGGGTGGCGTTTAATAAAGCTCTTCGGACAAATATTAAAAAAAATCCCCAAATTTATGATCCGCGTAAATTATTCCGGCCAGCCACTGATGCGCTACAGGCTATGGCGGAAAGAAAATTGAAGCTGATGAAGACGAGCGGGCATGCAAAAAGATTTAAAAATAATTAAAAATTAAAAAAATATGGCAAAGAAAAAAAATTGGTTCCAAAAAGAAATCAATTGGGAAAAAAGTTTAAGCAAGAATCTGGAATTCAGGAATAATGACGAATACATCATTTTTTTGGTGTGGGCCATGTTTGTTTCAGTTTTTCTATTAAGCATTAAATAAATTTATGGTGAAAATAAAAGTCGCAATCAATGGCTTTGGCCGGATTGGCCGGCATGCTTTTAAAATCGCGCAAACCAAGCCAGAACTTGAGATTGTGGCGATTAATGATTTAACAGAGCCAAAGGTTTTGACTCACCTTTTGCGATACGATTCATTATACCGGCCATATGGCGGGAAAGTTTCTAGCGATGATAAAAAAGAAAAAGCCAACTCCACGACTTATTCGGTTGGAAGCATAATCGTGGATGGCAGGCGGTTTCCGATTTTCGCGCAAAAAGATCCGAGCCTGCTGCCATGGAAAGATTTGAGCGTAGATGTGGTTTTGGAATCCACAGGCCGGTTTATCACCACTGAAGCCGCCAAGGCGCACCTTAGGGCTGGGGCCAAGAAAGTGATTATTTCAGCGCCTGCGAATGACGAGGGTGTGACCCCGACATTTATAATTGGCGTGAATCATGAAAAATATAAGAATGAGAAAATAATTTCCAACGCTTCTTGTACGACTAACTGTATTACACCCGTGATCGCGGTGTTGCATGCCAAATTCGGCGTTAAAAAAATGATGATGTCCACGATTCATTCATATACAGCGGAACAGAATTTGGTTGACGGCCCGCCGCCGGGCAGCAAGCCGGACGATTTGCGCAGGGCTAGAGCGGCTGCGATAAACATTATCCCGACCAGCACCGGAGCCACGATCGCCACTACAGAAGCAATCCCAGAGATGAAGGGTTTACTGGCTGGCATGGCATACCGCGTGCCGACTCCAGTTGGCTCACTGTCGGATTTTACTTTGATTTTAAATAAAAAAACTACGGTTGCAGAAATCAACAGTGCCTTCATGGAATATGCCAAGAATCCGATGTGGGAAAATGTTTTGGAAGTCACGACTGACCCAATTGTCTCGACTGATATAATAGGCAATCCGCATTCGGCAATCGTGGATTTATCTCTGACCCAAGTTCTGGACGGGGACATGGTCAAAGTCGTGGCCTGGTATGATAACGAATTTGGATACTCGAATCGATTAGTCGAGCAAGCGATATTGATAGGGAAGGAATGATCAAATCTATTACATCAGTAAAGGTCACTGGCCGGCGGGTGATCATCCGCGCTGGTTTTGACGTGCCTTTGGAAAAAAATATCCAAACAGAGCAATGGCAAGTTGCGGATGATACCAGAATCAGAGACATTTTGCCGACTTTGAATTATTTGATTGAACAAAAAGCTAAAATTATAATCATGGCTCATCTTGGCCGGCCAGAAGGCTGGCAAACGGAAAAAAGTCTCTGGCCAGTGGCAGAAAAGTTAGGCGAACTGATTGATTATTCAGTGACCAAGGTTTCAGACAAGCTTCCTGATTATGCTGTGGCTCATGTTAATTTTTTGACCAGCGACATTACGAAGCGCGATTATTCAAGATTAAGTCAAACAGTGGAACCGGGAAGTATTTTATTTTTGGAGAATTTGCGTTTCTATAAAGGTGAAGAGGCAAATGAAACCAAGTTTATCAATTTGCTTGCCGGTTTTGGTGATGTTTATGTCAATGACGCTTTTTCTGCAGCTCACAGAAAAGAATCATCAACTTTTGGTTTGGCTGCAAAATTGCCGCATTATGCCGGAGTGGATTTTTTGAAAGAAATCCAGTCTCTGAATAAAATTATCAAAAATCCAAGGCCGCCTTTGATAGTTCTGATTGGCGGGGCTAAAATTGCGGATAAAGTTCCGACTATTGCTAATTTAGCCAAATATGCGCAGGCTGTATTGATCGGCGGAGCCACAGCCAACGCTTTTTTGAAGGCCAAAGGTTACGAAATTGGCAAATCAAAAGTCACAGATGTGATATTGGCCAAAGATTTATTGCGACAGTATAAGGATAAAATAATTTTGCCTATTGATGTGGTTGTGGCTGGTGATTTGGAATCAAAACCACGTTTAGTGGCCGTGGATAAAGTTATGCCTAATGATTTAATTTTAGATATTGGCCCGGAAAGCATTCGAAAATTTTCAAAAATTATCCGGGAGGGTAAAACTTTGGTTTGGAACGGACCTTTTGGTTTAATTGAAAAGCCCAGATACGCTTTTGGGAGCAAAAGTATTGCCCATATTTTTGCTACACGCTCTAAAGGCTCGGCGTTCGGCGTGATTGGCGGAGGAGAAACTATCGAAGTTGTGGATCAGGCAAAAGTCGCAGAATATATCGATCACGTTTCCATGGGCGGCGGGGCCATGTTAGAATTTTTAGCAGGAACCAAGTTGCCGGCAATTAAGGCCTTGGAAGAAAAATAAATTAAATGGAAATCAAACCTTATAAAAAATTAGTTCTAGTTGTGCTTGATGGCTTTGGGATCGCTTCAGCTTCCCGCGGCAATGCGATTACATTGGCCGAACCCGCGACTTTTGATAATTTGATTGAAAATTTTCCAGCCACGACTCTTCAGGCTTCCGGCCCGTCAGTAGGTCTGCCTTGGGGGGAGATGGGCAATTCCGAAGTCGGGCATCTGAATTTGGGCGCTGGGCGGATTGTTGGTCAGGATTTGTCCCGCATTACCCTTGCCATTGAAGATCGAAGTTTTTTTAAAAATCCAGTTTTTTTGGAAGCTATCGAACACGTCAAAAAGAATAATTCAACGCTGCACTTGATAGGCTTAATCAGTCCGGGCGGGGTGCATAGTTATGACGAACATTTGTACGCCTTATTAGGGTTGGCCGCAGAACATGATTTGCCAAAGGTTTATATTCACATGTTTTTAGATGGGCGCGATACGCCGCCGCAAATTGCTTTGGATAGCCTGGATAAATTGTCCAAAAAAATTAAAAGCTTCAATGTCGGGAAAATCGCGACTATTGCAGGCAGATTCTATGCCATGGATCGTGCTGAACATTGGAACCTGACGGAACAAGCGTATCGCGCTATGGTATTTGGCGAAGGCAAGCAGGCTGCTTCTGCTGAAGTTGCGATCGAAGAGAATTATGCCCAACATATTTTCGATGAAATGATTCCGCCAACAGTCATAACGCAAGAAGACGGCAGGGTTGCCTTGATTAATGATAACGATGCTGTTGTCCATTTTAATTTTCGTTCTGATAGAGCGCTTCAGATAACGCGCGCTTTGGTTGAGCCGAATTTTAACAAATTTGTCAAACCCGCCAAACAGTTTAAAAATTTTTTAGTCGTGACCATGACTGAATTTGCCAACGGTTTGCCTGTGAAAGTGGCGTTTCCGCCCCAGGAAGTGACGAATGGCGTGACAGAAATGATCAGCAAACAAGGCATGCGCCAATTTCATTTGGCTGAATCGGAAAAATACGCGCACGTCTCGGTTTTTTTCAACGGCGGCGTTATTAATCCTTTTTCCGGCGAGGACCGTCAGATTGTCACGTCTCCGGCTTCTAATTACCAAAATTATGTGGATATACCGGAAATGTCAGCTTATAAAGTTACTGACGCGCTTTTATCAAAGCTTAAAGAAAGCTACTCGTTTTTTTTGGTAAATTTTGCCAACCCTGATATGGTCGGACATACCGGTGATATGAGCGCTTCGATTGAAGCCATAAAAGTAGTTGATGAATGTATAAAGAAAATTGCCGAGGAATGCCTGGCTCAAAATATATGTTTAGTGATTACGGCTGATCACGGAAATATTGAAGAATTGATCAATACCAATTCGAGCAGTATTGATAAGAAACACTCGACTAATCCAGTGCCTTTGATTTTGGTCGCCAATCAATTTAAGCGCAAGCATCCCAGAACAATGGGAATTGCTTCTCTTGCAGGAGTCGTGCCAGTGGGCCTTCTTTCAGATGTTGCGCCTACGTTGTTAGAATTGTTAGGTATTGATAAGCCTGCAGAAATGACTGGATTAAGCCTAATGTCGCAATTGATTAAACAAACAGAATGATGAGCAAAAAAATACTGGTTGTTGATGATGATTTTTCTCAACGCGAATTGTACCGCGATGTTTTTAACTCCGCCGGATTTGATGTGACTGTTGCGGATGACGGCCAGGACGCATGGGAAAAAATTCAGCACGATAAGCCGGATTTGGTATTCAGTGGAATTTTGATGCCACGGATGACCGGATTTGAATTGATTGATAAAATTCGCAGCAACCCTTCGACTGTAACTATTCCGATAATTATTTTTTCACATTTAGGCAAACCCGAGGATCGCAAGAAAGCCGGAGAATTGTCGGTTCGATTTATGGTCAAGGGTTTTGACGGCCCAATTGATATTTTAAAAACAGTTAGAGATATATTGATTCCAGTTGAAATCCAGTATAGTTCTAAAATCGAACCCGAAGACGATGATCGTCCTGCAGCAATTATGCTTTAAGCCTCGGGAAACCGAGGTTTTAAAATATGCTAAAATGTTTTTATGAAGAAACGGTGGATTGTTAAGCAAATAGAAACCAAAGATTTACCCAGTCTGCCGGAATATCCAGCATTGATTGTCAGGCTTTTGGCTTTGCGCGGGATCACGGAAACCGAGAGCATTCGGGATTTTCTTGATCCAGATTTTGCCAAATTGCATGATCCGTTTCTATTTAAGGATATGCAAAAAGCAATTGAACGGGTATTTCAAGCGATTGACAAAAAAGAAAAAATTACGATCTATGCTGATTATGATGCAGACGCAATCACGGCTTGCAGCGTATTATTTTTGGCTTTAAAAAAATTAGAGGCGCAGGTTTCATATTATATTCCTGACAGGTTTTCCGAAGGTTATGGCATGAACGAAGATGCAGTAAAGAAAATTGCAGCAGACGGCACTCGTTTGATTATCACAGTTGATTGCGGCACGAATGCGATTGAAGAAGCGAATCTTTGCAAAGCGTTGGGAGTGGATTTGATCATAACTGACCATCACGAACTGACTGGCCCGCTGCCAAGGGCATTTGCAGTTGTTAACCCAAAAAATCCTCAAGATGAATACCCGTTCGCTTATCTTACCGGCGTTGGAGTGGCGTTTAAGCTTGCGCAAGGCTTATTTTCTAAAACTGGCTCTGGCTACGAAAAGTGGTTATTAGACTTGGTGGCCCTAGGTACTGTGGCAGATTGTCAGAGTTTGGCAGGCGAGAATCGAATTTTAGTCAGTTTTGGGCTGAAAGTTCTAGCCAAAACCCGTTGGATTGGACTTAGAGCTTTGTTAGCCACAGCCGCTTTGAAGTCAAATAAATTCGATACTTTTACTTTAGGCTTTATCTTAGCGCCCAGGATTAACGCGGCTGGCCGGATCAAGCATGCAGACATCGCATTTCGTTTATTGATTAGTGAGGATCCGCAACAAGCCCAATCTTTGGCTTTAGAATTAAATGGACTCAACAAACATCGCCAGATGCTGACGGAACAAATTACAAGCGAAGCTCGGTCTCAAATCGAATTAATTTCGGATAAAAAAGTTTTATTAGCTCACGGCAGCGATTGGCCCAAGGGTGTTGTTGGCTTGGTTGCCGGCAGGCTTGCAGAAGAATATAATCGGCCTGTGCTGGCTTTGAGTACTGCTGAAGGCCTGGCTGTCGGATCAGCGAGATCTGTCGCAGATTTTGATATAGTCGCAGCGCTAAATTTTGCTAAAGATTTTTTGCATAAATACGGCGGGCACACGCAAGCCGCCGGGTTTACTTTAGCGAGCGAAAATATTATGAATTTTTATCAGAAACTTTTGGATTATGCGGAAAATTTGAATTTGACAATCAATGATCCGGTATTGGAGATTGATGCCGAGTTGCAGCCTTCGGACGTAACTTGGGAAAATATTAATTTTCTAGACAGCTTAGGCCCGTTCGGCATTGGCAATCCTAAACCTAAATTTGTGGGTAGAGGGCTTGAGGTGTTTGATTTTCGACTGGTGGGGAGCACTAGCCAGCATTTAAAAATGCGAGTTAAATTTGGCGAGCATCTGTTAGAAGCTATGGCATTTGGCCAATCTTTCTTGCAGGAAAGTTTAAATCCTGGCCAGCGACTGGATGCCGTGTTTGAGCTAGGCAGCAATGAATGGAATGGCAACAAAAGCATGCAATTAAAAATTTTAGATACAAAATTTTATGACTGACAAATTTGTCATTTACACTGATGGCGGGGCCAGAGGCAACCCAGGGCCTGCGGCGATTGGCTTTGTAATTTATGACGAGGGCTTAAAATTAATCAAAAAATATGGGCACTATTTGGGTGTCACGACGAATAATCAGGCTGAATATAAAGCTTTGGTTGCTGCTTTGGAAGCCGCAATTAAACTCGGAGCTTTAAAAGTAGTTTGCCATCTGGATTCGGAGTTGGTCGTTAGACAATTACAAGGCAAATATAAGATTCGAGAATCGCATCTTAAGCCTTTGGCAGAAGAAGTTTTAAAGTTAACTGGCAGGTTTAATCAAGTTGAATTCAAACATGTACGCAGAGAAAAAAATAAACTAGCCGATCAACTAGTCAACGAAGCGCTTGATAATGGCGGATTTTAGGCGCTACTACCTTATAGTGTACTTATTGATTTTGGTGTTATTAAAAGTATACAATGTTCTGCCATCTGTTGAAATTGTAAAATTTCCTAAATCCGCGACTAAGTCGAAAATATTTTTTTTATCGCGGCTATCAAGTTCAATAGCTTTTATTTTATTATCAGCGGTAAAAAATACATAGCCAGTTTCGGAGTTAAGCATGGGATGACTAATTTGGCTTGAACTGCGTAAAATCAGATCAGTATTTTTCGTGCTTGGATTATAAATTAAAATCTCATTATTGTTGCCAAAAATCAATTGTTTGGAAGCCGGATCCCAAGCCGCAGCGAGAACTGGGGAATAAATTTTTTCCAAACCGTTGTTAACTGCGTACAAAGCATCGTCTAAAATCAAGTGAATTTGGTTTTCCGCGCGAATAATTTGGCTTTTCGTAAATGGAGGGATATTATCAGCGATGATTTGCGGATTATCTGTATCGGTTTTTTTGTATTTTAGCTGATTATTTTCCAGAAACCAAGAATCAATCGGCATTGGAACCGGCTGTTGAATATTTATTATCTTTGCAACTTCTACATCAGTGTAAGGTTTGGCATTGTTCGTAATCCAAGTTTGTTCGAGTTTCGGATCTTTTAAAAATAACGTTATAGCTTCGCGATTTAAATTAATCCAAGTCACAAACTGTTGGCGGACATTTAAGCGTTTGGTCCAGGTTTGAAAGCCAGCTTTTTCGATCCGAACGTCGTAATCTGCTGGAGTCATAAAGCGAATATTTGTCGGTGTCAAAGACTGCTGTTGTTTGCCGTTTAAGTAAACTGCGGCTTTGGCAGGGTCGGTTTTAATGACCATGGCGCCGGTTTTGACGATTTGACGTGTATTAAAGTCAATCATAAAACCCCGAGCGTAGAGCACTAAAATCGGGGTCACAATAAGGAATAAAATTATCCCAAACCCAATGAGTGAAAATCGAAGTTTTAAAGTCATGACTAACACTTAGTTTAGCTTATAATTATGCCATTTTCAAGAGTCATATTTTTTGCTAAAATGCTTAAGTTATATGGACTTCCAAACTAATTATCCACTATCAGAACTCACCACTTTCCGCATTGGCGGACCAGCTTCATTTTATGCGCATGTGGCGAACTTGAATGAATTGAAAGAAGCGCTTGATTTTGCCCAGCAGAAAAACTTATCGGTTTTGGTATTGGGGGGTGGGAGCAATGTATTAATTTCAGACCAGGGGTTTGTCGGCTTGGTCATTCAAATTAATTTCAAGGGAATTGAAAAAGTTTCTGAAGACAAAGATTCTGTGATGCTTAAGGTAGCCGCCGGTGAAATTTGGGATGACGTTGTTGCGTTCGCTGAAAAAAATAATTTTTGGGGTATTGAAAATTTGTCACATGTGCCCGGAAAAACCGGTGCCGTGCCGGTACAAAATGTTGGTTGTTATGGACAGGAGGCCAGTGATGTTGTTGAGAAGATTGAAGTTTTAGGTTTGAATAGTCAAAAAGTTAAAGAGTTTACAAAAACAGAACTTGATTTCAATTACCGTACTAGCAAGCTAAACCAAGAATGGAAAAATAAATACGTTATTTTGAGTGTTTACTTTCGTTTAAGTAAAATTCCAAGTCCCAATTTAACTTATGTGGATTTAAAAAAATATTTTGCCGGCCGAGATAAAGCCATGGTTTCCTTGAATGAAATCCGCACGGCATTAAAGCAGATCAGAGCAAATAAATTTCCGGATTTGACACAAATGGGCACCGTTGGCTCGTTTTTTAAAAATTTTATTTTGACAGAAGAGCAGTATAATACACTCGTGTATTGCACTAAACAAAATTTTGGACAAGAGGGTGTGGACCGGTTGATCCAAGTTGTAAATAAGTTTCCCCAAAAAAATGGCATCAAAGTTCCGACAGCTTTTTTACTCGATATTTGCGGACTGAAAGGTAAAGCAGTTGGTGAGGCGAAATTATGGGAAAAACAACCGGTGGTCATCGTGAATACGGGTAATGCAAAAGCCGCGGATGTGCTAGAATTATTCAAACAGGTTCAAGCAGAAATTTTGGCTAAAACCGGAATGCGGGTAACTGCGGAACCTGAATTTATATGAGCAAATTTATCATCAATGGCGGAAAAAACTTGAAAGGGGAAATTGAAGTATCCGGATCAAAGAATGCGGTGCTGGCTTGCATGGCTGCTTGTTTGCTGACAGATGAGCCTTGCCGCTTAACCAATGTCCCAATGATCGGCGATGTCATGACAATGGCTGAAATCATAAGGGACTTAGGCGTAAAAGTCGAAGTGCGGGATCATGAAGTTTTGATTGAAGCGAAAAATTTGGTTAAAACGAATTTAAATCCAGAACTAGTTTCCAAACTCCGCGGTTCAATACTACTAGTTGGGCCGCTGGTCGGACGGGCAAGGAAAGTCTCGCTTCCGCACCCAGGCGGGGATAAAATTGGAGTTAGGCCAATCGACACGCACATTGCGGCCTTGAAAGATTTGGGGGTTGAAGTGAAAGTCGGCGAAGTGGTAGAATTTAATGCGCAAAATTTGCAAGGAAGTAAAATTGTCCTTGAAGAAACCTCTGTCACTGCTACAGAAAATGCCATGATGGCCGCCAGCCTAGCAACTGACAAGACTGTGATTAGGCTGGCGGCTATGGAACCGCATGTCCAGTGTTTGGGCGCCATGCTCGAAAAGATGGGAGCAAAAATTTCTGGTTTCGGCACGCCGACGATTATTATTGAGGGTGTGAAAAAATTAAGTGGCGTAGATCTGAAGATAATTGCTGACGGCGAAGAAGCTGCCAGTTTCATAACGCTGGCAGCAGCCACGAAGAGTCACATTAAGATATCCAAACTCAATTCAGAAAATTTAGAAGATTACTTGCTCAAGCTTAGGAAAATGAATGTCAATTTCGCTGTTAATAAAGATTCTGTGGAAGTTTTTGAACCCAAAAGCGATTATCAAGCGACCAAAATTCAGTGCGGATTTTATCCAAAGTTGAATTCAGACTTCATGCCGCCTATGGCTGTTTTAGCAACCCAAGCCCAAGGCGAATCGTTGTTTGACGAGTGGATGTATGAAAGCCGCCTTGGCTATGTGCCGGAATTAAATAAAATGGGAGCCAATGTTCAAGTCTTGGATCCGCATCGAGTAAAAATTACTGGCCCAACTCCCCTGCATTCTGCTAAAATAACTAGCTATGATTTGCGAATGGGAATCACCTTGGTTATCGCGGCCCTGACAGCTTCTGGGGAATCGGAAATTGAAGGGGTTGAGCACGTGGATAGAGGATATGAAAATCTTGAGGAACGTTTGAGCGCAATTGGAGCAGACATTAAGAGAGAAGACTAGCATGTTTTTAAAAAAGATTGGGATTGATTTAGGCACAGCCAACACCTTAGTTTATGTGCCGAAAAAAGGCATAGTCATCAACGAGCCAACCGTGGTTGCGATTTCGATTATTGATAATCGAATTTTGGCTGTGGGAGCGGAAGCCAAAGAAATGCTGGGGCGGACTCCTGATACGATTGTAGCGCATCGACCAATGAAGGATGGTGTGATTGCTGATTATCGCATAACCGAAGCTATGCTTCGTTATTTTATAAACAAGACCGTTGGCAATGTCAGATTTTTTCGCCCAGAAGTCATGATTTCAGTTCCAGGAGGCATTACCTCCACGGAACGCCGGGCCGTGATTGACGCGGCTCAAGCCGCAGGGGCAAAAGCGGCTTTTGTAATTAAGGAAACAGTGGCCGCGGCTATTGGCGCTGGCATTGATATTTCTGCAGCCTCTGGCAATATGGTTATAGATATGGGCGGCGGGACGACTGATGTGGCGATTCTGTCCCTTGGCGGTATTGTCACTCAAACCTCTGTGCGGGTAGCGGGTAATAAAATGGACCAGGCGATTGCGGATTTTATCAAAAAAAAATACGGTTTGGCAGTGGGGGACAGAACGGCTGAAGAAATTAAAATCAGAATTGGCTCGGCCATGCCAGTGGAAAAAGAACTGACCATGGAAATCCGTGGGCGCGATATGCTGCAAGGTTTGCCCAAGACTGTGACAATTTCCACAAACGAAGTCGTGGAAGCCATTCAAGAAGAACTTAGAGAAATAATCAAAGCCATTCGTTCTGTCCTGCAGGAAACCCCGCCTGAATTGGCAGCAGACATTATAGACAAGGGTATGGTTCTGACCGGCGGCACTGCTTTGCTGAAAAATTTGGATAAACTAATTGGCCAATCAACCGGGGTGCCAGCTTATGTGGCTGAAGACGCGATTTTGTGCGTTGTGAAAGGCACTGGCGTGGCTTTGGATAATTTGGATAGTTACAAAAAGAGCATTTTGGCTAGTAAATAGGCCAGACTTCGCCTGCTAGGTTGACATTTGCAATTAATGCGGTTTTTTCTGCACAAATTATCCAAAGTTTACGCACAGTTTATGCACAATTTGGATAAAAAATCTTTAAATCCTATGATTTGCATAGGTTTTTATTTTTCCTTGACCGATATTTTTGTCGTTTCTAT
Organism: Candidatus Doudnabacteria bacterium; assembly: GCA_023246005.1. Classification (GTDB taxonomy): domain Bacteria; phylum Patescibacteriota; class Doudnabacteria; order UBA920; family O2-02-FULL-48-8; genus JAHFJG01. The sequence goes on along the minus strand of JAHFJG010000008.1, from coordinate 35,969 downwards.
AATGCTTTCACCATGGTCTTGGTAAAGAGCAATCTTTATTAGGCAGGACGGCTCTAAAAAGGCTGTTCGAGGATCAGGCACTGTTGAATCCGAATTGGTACGCTTAAGTAAGAAACGACTTGGGTGTAGAACAAGTAAGGGCAACCTCTTGGACCAATTCCCAGGCTAGTGGAGTTCGTAAGAGCGAAGTTAGCGGGTTTGGCAGCACACCGGTTCAATTAAAAATCACCGTAAGGTGGTTTTTAAGTTGGTTTTTTATTTTTGAGCATTTTAAAAATAAAAACCATCCCCGCGAAAGCGGGGATCCACTCCACTGCTTACTCACGGTTTGCTCACAGGTTCTACACAGCGCTATGAAAAAAGCTATATTTTTGATAAATAATAAATTATTTTGACGCTCAAATTTTGATAATCTAAGCTGATTATGGTTAAGCCCACCCAGTAATACAACTTCGATCGCTTTTGCGTTCAAATGGTTGGACCGATCAAAGCTAGATCGTTCATCGACGTAAAATTGAGAGTTTAATTTTACTAGATCGCAAAAGCAGACAGACCATTATCGAAGTTGATATACTGGGCCTAATTCGCACGAAAAAAATCAGTAAGTTCAGTTGAACCTCGCAAAAGTGTTGCAGGATCAATCCAAAAGAACCTACTGATTTTTGTCGATTTTATCTATTAAGATTTGTGACAATGTATAAAATATTGACCGATCGGACAAAAAATTATACAATCAATGTATGAATAGTTATGCCGAATATTTACTACAAATGATAGATGAGGCCGCGGACGGCTTGTTAACTTTTATAACCACTCCTCCAGGTAAATTGCGATTTAGGCCAATTCCAAGAGCAACCTATTATGCTACGCTTAATAGGCTAGAAAAACGAGGTATGATTTTAAAGAAAAAATCAGGAAGTCGAAGCGCATATTTTTTAACAGCAAAAGGCAGGGGCTTACTACATAAACCAATCCAAAAAAGAAATAGGCAAGATGGCTTGAGTACCATTATAATTTTTGATATTCCTGAAGAAAAATCCAGGCAACGCACAATTTTTCGTCGGCATTTGCAAAGAAGCGGTTATATTAACTTACAAAAGAGCGTACTGATCGCGCCGTTTATTGTTACTGATGATATTAAGCAAATAATTAAAGAATTAAATATTCGACCACATGTTTCAATTATTGATGGAAAAATAAACTATAATTTTTAGCTGTCTAAAAAACTGACCGATCGGACAAAAATATAGACAATATGTAATATATTACTAATAATCAGTTAGTAATAATTTTGGGCAAAAAGAAAACCCCGCACCAGTCCGCCGGAGGCGGACGGTACGGGGCGTGCCCGGCAACAGACAAGCTGTTGCCGGGGATGGGAGAATGTCCCATCAGCACTTTGCATGATTGCCGCGGGTCCCCTGAACTCCTACGGCACGAGCCGCAGGAGTTTGCCGTGGGGGCCGTTGACCCACTGCGATGACTGGATCTCCCCGGAGGGAGCCCATTCATCGCTCACCGAGATGTTGGCCATCAGCACTCTTTCGAGTGGGATGGAAACATCTTCGGTACTCCAGCTCTCGGGGTCGGAGTCGTCCTGTATCTGACGAGTTACCACGAGGTGTGGTTTCATCTCGATACGGACGGCGTCCCCCAATGATTGGGAGTAGTACGCGGCCTTCTGCGGTGCGCCTTGGTCGTCGAGGTAGAACACCTCAACGGAAGACGACTGCGAAAGGTCGCGCGCCAGGGTCTCGAGCTCCGGGGCCACCAGGTTCGGGTTCGACATCGGCCTACCCTCCCTCTCCGTCCGCAGACGGGGGACCGCAGCGACATGCCGCGAGTCCTGAGCGATTCATTCGAGAGTTTGAGAAGAAATAGATTCTCTAAAGCAAATTACTCATTTCCCGTTTTGCTAACGGAGTGGAGGTTATTCTGAAAGTTCTGGCGGTGGCTTGTAGCTGAACAGAATCTGTCTGGCAGTGTAGAACACCAGCCGGAACAGACCTCGCGTCCAAGGTTGAACTGATTCTCGATCAAATCCGATCCAACCGATCAGGGACACGAGTTTGAAAAACGACGGAGTCCGAAAACCTTCCTTGTGAACCAGTTGAATGCACTTCGTCAGTTGCAGAAACGGCTGAGCCACGGGAATGACTTCAGTGATTCCGTTTTCCTTAAATACCTCTGCGGGCTGCCGAGTGAGCACTTCGGATCCTTCGTAACTTGACCGCTTCGGTACGATCTGACATTCCACGCTAAGCTCTTTGAGAACCAGCGCTGTAGTGCGCTGGGCGAAAACCAAAACTGGTTCGTCCTGGGCTTCGATGATTCGCTTAGCTCCTTCTGCTAAGCGAATATTGCAAGGACTGTGTCCTTTTTTTCGCCAAGCGAATGAGTAAACGATCATGCCCTTCAAGCATATTCCTCCTTCATGCACGGAATGTGCAACATAAAAATATACATAATTTGTAGGCTTTTGTCAATACTAGGCCAAACTGTTATAATTCAGCCATGTTTGAAGGTATTTTGGGGCATAAGAAACAATTAGAATTTTTGGAAAACGGCCTTGAGCGTGGCAAGCTGGCGCATGCTTTTATTTTTGCCGGGCCTGAAGGTATTGGCAAGAAAACCATTGCCATGAAATTGGCGCATGAGTTAATTGGGTCAGACAAGGATTTCCATCCTGATCTTTTGGAAATCAATAGCAACGAGGGCATTAAGATTGAGCAGATTCGCGATTTGATCTATAAACTTGCTCTTAAGCCTTATTCAGCCAAATATAAAGTCGCGGTGATTAATCACGCTGATGAGATGACTACCGAAGCAGCCAATGCTTTGCTCAAATCGCTGGAAGAGCCAAAGAACTACACATATATTATTTTGATTACAAGCAATGCTCAGCGTCTGCCAAAAACAATTTTGTCTCGTGCGCAAAAAATAACTTTTGGTGTTTTGGAAAGGCCGGAAGAAGTCACTGAAGAATCTAGCAGAGCGGCGGAGTTTTATAAAATTTTTACTCAAGCACAACTGGCTGATAAATTAATTGCCGCTTATGATATTGCCGATTTGGAAACTTCAGAAATAAAAAATATTTTAGATCTTTGGCTCAAAATTCTGCAAACTGAACTGCATATCAGCGCTTCGAAAAATTTGGCTCAAAAAATCAGCCAAGTCGCTTTGTCCCGACGATATCTGGATCAGAATGTGAATTCAAAATTATTGCTAACTAATTTGATGATAAACACATGAAGAAATTTTTCATTCTGCTTTTAGGCTTAACATTTATGGCGGCTAGCTGCGATTTGACTGGCGGGTTGTTTGATTTGGGCACTGGGACACGAGGTGTGGTGAAGTCAGAAGACAGCGGCGAGACTTACTCCGCGGCCAATATTTTGCAAAAAAAAGGCGACATCAGCGGCATCGGCGTCAACTCTCTGGTATTTGATCCCAGCAGACCAGACACGCTTTATCTGGGTTCATCAAACGGGATATATAAATCCGAAGATGCGGCCAAATCCTGGCGATATATATTATCTGGCATCACAATTGCGGATATAGCGCTTGATCCATTACAATCAAATGTAATTTATGCGGCTGGCATTGTCGGCGCCAATGGCAAGATAATTAAAAGTTTGGATGGCGGCGTGTCTTGGGTCGACATCTATACCGAACCTTCAAAAAATAATACGGTCTTGTCCATAGCAGTTGGGCGCAGCAACTCTTTGGTATTAGCAGGATTAACAACAGGTGAAATTCTCCGTTCAGTTGATAAAGGGCATACGTGGCAGGCTTCGAAAGATTTTGCTGATCGCATAACGAAAATTCTGTTTAATACTTCTGGCACGGCTTATGCCTTAACTTTTCATAAAGGATTAATTAAGAGTACGGATCAAGGTATTAGCTGGACCATGATTTCTGATCTTTTGACTAAATCTTCGGTAAGCAGCTTTGATCAAGCCCCGTCTTCGGTCAGCGCGTTTTATGATATGGCATTAGACCAGCGACAGCCGGGAGTGTTATATTTAGGAACGCAAGAAGGTTTGTATCGTTCAACTAATGACGGCGTAAATTGGTCTTTCTTGGGATTACCCGAGAAGAACACCTCGCTTCGTGTGTCTGCCTTGTCAGTTAATCCTAACAATTCGAATAATTTGTTTGTAGCTGTTAGCTCAACCATATTTAAGAGTGCGAACGGCGGCTTGACTTGGGAAACGAAAATTTTGCCCACTCAATCAGAAGTGCGTAGGATATTAATCAATCCCCAAGCCAATAATTTAATTTATTTGGGATTAGCCGCCCCAAGACAATAATATGTTCAATCACGATATAATTTCCAAAAAAGAATCAGAGTTTCAGAAAACCTTGGAGCATTTAAGATCTGAATTAGCAACTTTGCGAACCGGGCGCGCGTCAGCCGGATTAGTCGAGCATTTGCAAGTAGAATATTATGGTTCCATTGCCGAACTGATTGCGATTGCCCAGATTACAGTACCGGAGCCGCGTTCAATCGCGATTCAGCCCTATGACAAAAACGCCTTAAAGGATATTGAGAAAGCGGTGCAAACTTCAAATCTGGGAATTAATCCTGTGAATGACGGCACGTATATTCGCCTCACGATCCCGCAGATGACAGAAGAGCGAAGAAAAGAATTAGTCAAGATTGTCAGCCAGATGGGTGAGAAGGCGCGAGTCTCAATTCGTAATGCCAGAGAAGATATTTGGAAAGAAATCCAAAAAATGGAAAAAGATGGACATATTAGCGAAGATGACAAAATTTCCGGGCGTGAAGAATTGCAAAAAATCGTGGATAAATACAATGACGAAATCAAGAAAGTTTCAGAGGCCAAAGAAAAAGAAGTAATGACAATTTAGGAATCAGGAATCAGGAATCCCGGGCACTAATTCCTAATTCGATATTCATAATTCAATTTAATGATCCTACTTACCATAATCGTCTTTATAATCATTCTCGGCATTCTCGTGTTTGTGCATGAACTCGGGCACTTTGTCATGGCCAAACGAGCTGGTATGCGGGTGGATGAATTTGGATTTGGTTTTCCGCCAAGATTGTTTGGCATCAGGCGCGGCCAAACTCTTTATTCGATTAATCTAATTCCACTTGGCGGATTTGTAAAAATTGTCGGTGAAGATGGTTCTGATTTATCAGATCCAGAAAGTTTTGGCAACAAATCAGCATGGCAGAGATTCACGGTTTTGATTGCCGGCGTGTCCATGAACGTTGTTTTGGCCTGGGTTTTGATTTCAATTGGCATGGGACTGGGGTTACCGACTATAATTGGCGAGGGTGACCAGCTTCCGCAATCAGCGCGCATTAGTACAGTCAGTGTTGGAGTGGTTGAGGTCGGCGACAACACTCCTGCTGCTGTGGCTGGACTGAAAGTTGGCGATTCAATTTTAAAAATCAATAATCAGCCGATTAATTCCATTCAAGATGCGCAGACCGCCACAGAGAAAGACGCTGGTCAAGCAACGACGTATACGATTAAACGCGGGTCTGATGTGTTTGACCGGTCAATTACCCCGCGTCTTAATCCGCCACAAGGCCAAGGACCGCTGGGAGTGGCATTGGCAAGCGTGGCGTTTGTTTCATATCCTTGGTATGAAGCCCCATTCAGGGGAGCCATAGCAGTTTTTGGTTTGATTGCTCTAACTTTGACAACCTTCATGTCTTTAATCGTACAGTTTTTGCAAGGCCAGCAGGTGGCGGCCGCGCTTTCCGGCCCGGTGGGCATTGCGGTTTTGACCCGCGATGTCACGGCGCTTGGGTTTATTTATCTTTTGCAATTTATAGCTGTCTTGTCAGTGAATTTGGCAATTATCAACGCCATACCGTTTCCAGCCTTGGACGGCGGGCGAGTCTTGTTTCTGATAATTGAAAAAATCCGCGGCCGGAAACTAGATATAAAGGTTGAACAAATCGCCAACACAATCGGCTTTGCGTTATTGATTTTGCTTATGATCGTTGTCACGTTCAAGGACGTAAATCATTATGGCACGCAATTCAAGCATTTGTTCCAAAGGATATTTAGTTAAACATTTTTGATAGAAGAAAATTTTGTGTTTATACGTAAAATATCCGATCGGTCAAAACACGTATACTTGATATGAACAGATCAACTAAAAGGAAAATAAGAAATAGGGTTGAGTCGGTCACAAACGAGATTTTGTGGTTTTTGAGAGATATTGGGGAAGCGATTCCTTATCCATTCGAAGGCAAGAATCATCACATTCAAAGACTACGTTATTACGATCGATATAAGGTTTCCCGGGCATTTTGGGAATTGAATAGAAAAGGTTTAATCAAGAAAGTCAAAAAGGACAAGAAATTTTATTATACTATCACTGATTTAGGCAGAGCCAAAAGTTTGAAATATTCATATTCGAAGAAGCCGAAAATTACTAAAGTCAACGGTTTCGCAACAATCGTTATATTTGATATTCCTGAAGCCAAGCGCAAAGCAAGAAGGTTCTTGAGAAGGTTTCTAAAAGATAATGGATTTATTAATTTACAAAAAAGCGTAATGATCGGACCTTGGGAATTACATCCTGAATTTAAAGAGTTGTTGAAAGAGTTAAAGATTGAGCTTAATGTCAGTATTATTGAAGGTAGAGTAATGTACAAATAGTGATAAATAGAATTATACGTAAATTGACCGATCGGTCAAAATGCGTAGAATTAAGTAAGATTGATGTGATGTCAATTTTTGTTTCTCGCTTTTTGGCAAAAAGAAAACCCCTGTACCTAGACGTTTTTGCGTCTGGTATGGCATGGGGTGAGCGATGAGAGTGAGAAGGATTTAATCGGTCGTTTGAGCCCAATGAAACACTTCACGTTCGTGCGCGTTGCTGAGGCGCTTTTGCAAGGCCTTCATGATGAGCACATGTAGCAATTGACCGATCCCTTTGCTCATGTTCAGAACTAATTCTCGGCGTTCGGGAACCTGAAAAATACGCTGCTCTTCATGTCTGGCAATATAGCCAAGGACGCAAGCTTCAATTACTTCGTAATCCTTTGATGAACACTGCACATTAAAGTATTTTGCGCCCTTTTGTCAAGGTTTTTGCGGCTTGCTATAATTACTTTATGTTGCAATCTGAATTATTCACAAAAACTTTGCGGCAAGCGCCGAAAGACGAGGAAACCACGAACGCCCAACTTTTGGTTCGGGCTGGTTTTGTCAATAAACTTATGGCTGGCGTATATTCATATTTGCCTCTGGGCTTTTTGACTTTGAAAAAAATCGCCCAAATTGTGCGGGAAGAAATGGATGCAAATGGCGGACAAGAGATTTTGATGCCGGCTTTGCATCCGGCGGAAATTTGGAAAAAAACCGGCGCTTGGGACAAAGTGGATGTTCTATTTAAAATCAAAAGCCGAACCGAAAAGGATTACGCTTTGGGCCAAAGTGAAGAAGAAGTGGTCATGCCGCTGGTGATGAAGTATGTGGATACTTATAAAGATTTGCCAAAAAGCGTATATCAAATCGGCTGGAAGTATCGTGATGAATTGCGATCCAAATCCGGCCTTCTTCGCGGTCGGGAATTTTACATGAAGGATATGTACAGCTTTCATGAGAACCAACAGGATTTTGAAAGGTATTACGAAATAGTCAAACAAGCTTATCTGAAAATTTTTGAGCGGATTGGTTTAGTAGCCAAAGTCACAGAAGCATCTGGAGGCGCTTTCAGCAACAAAATTTCCTATGAGTTCATGGTGCTGACTGATGCCGGCGAGGATAATATTTTGTATTGCGATGTTTGCGAGTTTTGCGTGAATCTGGAAATTGCTAAACAAAAAACCGGGGACAAGTGCCCAAAGTGTGGCAATGGAAAACTAAATTTTGCCAAAGCGTCAGAGGTCGGCAATGTCTTTGATTTAGGCCAAAAATACGGCCAAGACTTTGATTTGGGTTTTAAAGACAAGGATAACAAGAAGCAATATCCAGTGATGGGGTGTTATGGTTTGGGAATTTCACGGTTAATGGGCGTGATTGTAGAAAAATTCCATGATGATAAAGGAATTATCTGGCCCAAATCCGTTTCTCCGGTTGATTTGCATCTTATAAATATTGCGTCTGATAGGGAGGCTTCGGATAAATTATATGCAACTTTACAGGAACAAAAATTTTCAGTATTATATGATCAAAGGGATGCCTCGGCCGGCGAAAAATTTGCTGATGCTGACTTAATTGGGATTCCGATTAGAATTTTGATGTCAGACAAGACCTTGAAAGAAGACTCTGTAGAAATTAAAGCTCGCGATAGCAAAGAATCTCAAATCGTAAATATTAAAAACTTAACAAAAACGCTTAGAGCATAACAAAAAAATAAAAAAACCCTCATTAATTTCTTCCTGATGGCGATATTAGACTTCGTTTTTGATAAATTTTCGAAAGACATTGGAATTGATCTGGGTACAGCCAATACTCTTGTTTATGTCAAAGGCAAGGGTATTGTTATTAATGAGCCATCTGTGGTGGCGATTAACCAAAAGACTAAGCAGATTTTGGCGATTGGCGATGAAGCCAAACGCATGGTCGGCCGCACACCTTCTCACATCGTCGCGCACCGGCCCCTGGTTGATGGCGTGATTTCGGACTTTGAAGTTACCGAACAGATGCTCCGGTATTTTATAGATAAGGTTAGCCAAGCGACCTTTGGTTTTTTGTCTCGACCGCGAGTAGTGATTGGTATTCCTTCAGGAGTGACCGAAGTTGAAAAACGAGCGGTTCAGGACGCGGCACTCAATGCAGGAGCTCGTATGGCTTTCTTGATCGAAGAACCTATGGCCGCAGCCATAGGCGCAAGATTGCCTGTACAAGACGCGGCAGGATCGTTTATTGTTGATATTGGCGGCGGGACCGCAGAGATTGCCGTGATTTCTCTTGGCGGGATTGTGACTTCGCGCAGTATCCGCGTGGCCGGAGACGAGATGAATGAAAATATTATTCAGTTTGCGCGGGATGAATTTAATTTGTTGGTTGGAGAGAGGACGGCCGAAGAAGTCAAAATTAAAATTGGCTCGGCTATTCAAATGAAAGATCGGCTGAAGGCAGAGATCCGGGGGCGCGATCTGGTTACTGGCTTGCCAAAAGAAATCAAAGTCACAGATGATCAAATTCGTCATGCCATTTCTCGTTCGATTAAATTGATCGTCAATAATATCAAAGCTGTGGTGGAAGAAACTCCGCCTGAACTGGTGGCTGACATCATGGAACGAGGGATTACTTTGGCTGGCGGCGGGGCGCTGCTTCGGGGTTTGGATCAACTAATTGCCGAAGAAACCCAAATGCCAGTGACAGTGTCTGATGATCCTTTGACCACAGTCGTGCGGGGGACTGGGATTGTGCTTGAGGATTTGCCAATGCTGAAAGATGTCCTGGTTCTAACCGAGTTTGAACAAATTCCGAGGTAATCAATGAACAGTTATCAGATAACAGACAACATCGCCAAGTTTGTTATCTGTTCACTGTTATCTGATCTATGAGATTTATCTACACCAAAACTTTTACGAAAATTTTTAGTATTTTTGTCATCTTGGCAGTATTTGTCGTTCTGGACGCCAAAGGTTATTTGGGTCTTTTCAAAGACGGTTTTTTTCGCGTCTATGGTTTTACTACGAATAAAGTCACACTTGCAACCAATAGCGTTAAAGAAGTTTTTCAAACATTTTTTACAATCAGGCATTTGGTTTCTGACAATGCGACTTTAAACCAAAAAATTGATGCGCTGTCCTTTGACAATGCCAGGCTTAGATCAGCCGAAGATGAAAATTCGGCTTTGCGCAAAGCTTTAAGCTTTAAGCAACAATCGCAACCTAACCTTGTGCCAGTCGAGGTTTTGACTTTGGACGCCACTGGTTTTACGCAAACAATAATTATTGATAAAGGCCAGAATTATTCGATTAGTCTTAATCAACCAGTTGTAGCAGCTCCAGGGCTTCTGGTTGGCAAGGTGACTAAGCTTTATCCTGCCAGCGCCGAAGTTACGCTGATTACTGATCCGTCAATTGTAGTGAATGCCGAAGTAGTGGATTCGGCCGCAAGAGGACTAATTCGCGGCGAGCACGGGCTTGGTTTAACCCTTGATTTAGTCACCCAAAACGATTTGATCAAATCCGGTGATCAAGTGATAACTTCTGGACTTTCCAATGATTTTCCAAGAGGACTTCTGATTGGCCAGGTTGCTGCCTTGCGATCGAATTCCACGGATTTATTTCAAAAAGCCTACATCTCGCCAGCTGCGGATTTGCGAAACATAAGGTTTATTTTTGTTGTCCAATGAAGTATTTGATTTGGTTGTTTTCAATTTTCTTTTTGTTAGTTATCCAAATCGGCGCGCTAATGCCGCTTCAGATAACTGCCGTAAATCTGATTTTGGTTTTTCTCGTGGTCGCAATCGTTATTTCTGATTTTGACACTTCTTTGGCCATAGCTTTGATCGGGGGGGTCATGCTGGATTTGATTTCAGGTTCAGCAGATGGAATTATCAGCATGACTATGTTTTCGATTTTTTTAATTATGTATTTCATTCTGCATACGCTGCTGCACAAAGAGCCAAGCATGTTGATTTTGTTTAGTTCGGTTGCAATTACAACAATTATTTATTTTTTTGTATTTCTTGGATTAAACAGTATTTTTTTAGTTTTTCATCTGAATCACGTCATGGATTATAAATATTTTTTTGGTGATAAACTGATCTCAAATTTATTTTTTAATTTACTTTTTACTTATCCCGTATATAAATATTATTCAGTCGTACAATCATGGGTGACCCATTTGAAATCAAAAATTTAAAGGCTAAAATCCACGCGAACAAAAATCTAAGCTACGATGAGGCGTTTTTGGATTTGCAAATTGATGATGCTACAACATTGGATGATGAGCGCGATTCAGTCAATTATCGCGTCTTGGGAGGAATTATTTTTGTTTGTTTGTGTTTTTTGTTTGGTCGGATTCTTTTTTTGCAAGTTATCAAAGGCTCGGAGTATAAAATTTTAGCTGAAGGCAATAAACTTCGCATCCAATATGTTTTAGCTCCCAGAGGCTTGGTCTTGGATCGCTTTGGCAAGGTGATTGCCTCGAATACTCCGAGTTTTGAACTAGATGTTATTACAGCTGATTTGCCGCTTGATCAATCTCAATTTCTTGCTGAACTGACAAAAGTTGCCGCTATATTAGGTAAAGACAACTCGGAATTGCAAGACATTATCGCAAAAATGCAGCCAAAATCGTATCAAGGCCAGACTTTAGTCCAAGACATTACCAAAGATCAAGCTTTAATTTTGATTGCTAAGCAGAATGATTTAAAAGGTTTTGTGGCTGATGATAGCGCTATCCGCGATTATAAAGACTCGTTAGTCTTTACCCACTTAGTAGGTTACACTGGCAAAATTACCCAAGACGAATTAATTCAAAAGAATAATACTTACGCGTCAAATGATGATATTGGCAAAACCGGCATTGAGTATTGGTACGAACAATTTTTGCATGGTACTAATGGCAGGAAGCAGGCAGAAATTGATGCGCAGGGAAATTATAAGCGGACACTGGCGGAAGTGCTACCTGTTCTTGGCAACAATGTTAAACTTAATATTGATTATGATTTACAGAAAACACTCTATAATAACTTGACTGCCGAGCTGAATGTAGTTAAAAGCAAAAAAGCGGCCGCGGTGATTACCAATCCTTATACTGGCGAGATCATGGCTTTGGTTTCCTTGCCGTCGTTTGATAATAATTTATTTGCAAAGGGAATTTCCAAAGATGATTATGCCAAGCTTAACGCTAATTCCGATAATGTTTTTTTGAATCGCGCGATTTCCGGCCAGTATCCGCCAGGTTCAACAATCAAACCCATGATGGCTGTTGCTGCCTTAACAGAAAAAGTAGTTACTCCTCAAACAAAAATTTTAGATGATGGCGTGATTCGAGTCGGCCAGTATGCTTTTTATGGTTATGAAAGATCTGGGCTTGGCATTATGGATATTTATTCGGCTATTGCGAGATCATCAGATATTTATTTTTATAGCGTGGGCGGCGGCAACCCGAAAAGTCCTGTGAAGAATGGTCTGGGGCCTGATAAGATTGCCGAGTATTTGCGGAAGTTTTATTTGGGCCAGAAATTAGGAATTGATTTGCCTGCTGAAAAACCAGGGCTTGTGCCTGATCCTGTTTGGAAGAAGCAAGTGAAAAAAGAAACATGGTATTTGGGCGATACATATCATGAATCAATCGGCCAAGGAGATGTTTTGGCCACCCCACTGCAAGTTAATAGTTGGACTGCAACCATTGCGAATGGTGGACGGGTCATGCAGCCATATGTATTGAATGAAGTTAATGATAAAAATGGGAAAATTTTAGCCAAAGGAATGCCTAAAGTTTTAGCTGAGAATATTTTTGACCCAAATGTGATTAAAATAGTCCAAGATGGTATGCGCCAGACTGTAACCCAGGGCACTGGCAGGGCTCTTAATACTCTGCCAATTGCTGTCTCTGCCAAAACTGGCACTGCTCAGTTCGATCCGCATAATCCAAACCGCGCGCATGCTTGGTTCACATCTTACGCGCCATCGGATAACCCGCAGATTGCTGTGACAGTGTTAGTCGAAGGCGGCGGGGAAGGTTATGCTGTGGGCGGACCAGTGGCCAAGGCGGTGTATGCTTGGTGGGCAGAGAATAGGTATAAAAAGTAAACCCACCTCGGCATTCGCCTGGGTAGATTTGGGCAATAAAAAAATCCCTCTTACCCCCGATCGTAGTGTCGGGGTTTGGGGATGGTGGGGAGGGGACGAAGTCAAGATGACCTTCGTCCCCAGCATGATTGTTCAGGTGCCGTTGATTGCGCACCCAAACTTCGGCGCGTTCAAGGTCTCACACAGTCCAGACGGGATGTCATACGAGTTGCTGCTCGTAATCCCGATCGAAGAGGAAACTCCGAAAGCTGATATCTCTCCCTTGCCACGCAAGGTCATTCCCAGAAGGCCTTGGTTGTTTTCACGAGTTCGCGGATTGTTGTAGAACTCGACTGCGAACAAAACGAGCAACCGGAAGAAGAAGCCATATTCTTCATCGGTGAGTTCAATCCTCTTTCCGTTTCGCTTCACAGTCAGCTGGAAGACCCGGCGAATTTCATGAACTCCATCTAAGAGTTCAGAATCATCCAGCTTGTCAATCGGGATGTCGAACCTCAGCTCATAGTCCAATGTGGTCTCGGCGATTTTCAGGTAACCTTTGTACTCGCTTCCGTCACGGACCTGCTCAACGTACCGTTTGACAGATACCTTTGCCATAACTTGTACTCCTCCTAATGTCACTTGGCCGAGTTGGCGAAGCGGTTTTCGTCTTTGTCAGAGACAATACATCATGAATGTTTTTGCCCTAAAAGTCAAGACAGGCTATAATTTAGCTAATGGACAAAAACAAAGCCGAAATAAAAATCCAGGAATATTGGCACATGCTGGGGCCGGGCTTAACGACTGGGGCTGCTGATGATGATCCATCGGGGATTGCTACTTACTCGCAAGCTGGCGCCTCTTACGGTTATAATTTTTTGTGGACTGCGCTTCTGACGTTTCCCCTCATGGCTGTGGTCCAGGAAATGTGCGCGCGGATTGGAATTGTTACAGGCCGTGGTTTGGCTGGAGCGATTAGAATATATTATCCCAGATGGATTTTATATTTGTGCGCTAGCTTGTTGCTTGTTGCCAATACGTTTAATCTAGGGGCTGATCTGGGGATCATGGCTAAATCTTTACAATTGTTAATACCGATAAATTTTGAAGTACTTGTCATCGCATTTGCATTGCTTAGTCTATATTTACAAATTTTTACAGCTTACAGATCTTATGCAAGAGCGCTTAAGTGGCTGGCTTTGGTGCTGTTGTCATATGTCTTGACTGGACTGATCATTGATATTAACTGGGCGCAGGCACTGCAACATTTGGTTGTTCCGAGCATTGTTTTTAACAAGCAAAGTTTGTTTTTATTGACCGCGATTTTGGGCACTACAATTTCGCCATATTTGTTTTTCTGGCAGACTTCGCAGGAAGTCGAAGAGCAGATCAAAGCAGGCAAAACCACCATTAAACAGCGCGAGGAGAACACGAGCTTGGCCGATATTAGCAGAATGCGCTTTGACGTTTGGGGAGGAATGTTTTTATCAAACCTGGTAATGTTTTTTATTATCGCAGTTTGTAGCGCTACTCTTTTTGCTAATGGGATTACAGATATCAAAGACGCGGCTCAAGCCGCTTTGGCGCTCAAGCCCTTAGGCGGAAATTTGGCTTATTTGTTGTTTACTTTAGGAATCATTGGCACCGGTATGCTGGCTGTTCCTGTACTGGCCGGATCGTCGTCTTATGCAATTTCAGAAAGCTTGGGCTGGCGCGAAGGTCTGTATCATAAATTTAATCAGGCTTATGCATTCTACGGAGTAATCACGCTCTCCATGCTAGTGGGTTTGTTTATGAATTTTTTTCATTTAGACGTGATTAAAATGTTGATTTATTCCGCAGTTTTAAACGGACTTATCTCGCCGTTTATTTTGGCTGTCATTGTATTGTTGTCTTCCAATCAGAAAGTCATGAAGGAATGGGTCAATGGCTCTGTTATTAAATTTTTTGGCTGGCTGATCACCTCGGTAATGGGTCTTGCCAGTATTCTTACGATTTGGTATATTATTCACGAATAAGTAATCAAGGACCCCAGTCGGGGGCCTTTTATAAGAATCGAAAAATATGTCTAAAGCCGTACTACTCACTGAAGAAGGTTTGAAAAAGCTCAAAGACGAATTAAAAGTCCTGAAAGAAGACCGCAGGCACGAAGTGATTGAGCGAATCCAAGAGGCTGTCTCACACGGAGATTTATCTGAAAACGCTGACTATGCCCAGGCTAAGGAAGAACAGGCTTTCATCGAAGGCCGGATTCAGGAGCTTGAAGATATGGTCAAGAACGCTCAGATTATTGAGCATAAGAGTGATCATAATTTAGTTAGCATTGGTTCTACAGTCAGCATACGTATGAATGGCAAAGATTTGAAATATACAATTGTCGGCGCAAACGAAGCCAACCCGGCTTCTGGCAAAATTTCAAACGAGTCGCTCGTCGGACGAGCATTGCTTGGTGCAAAAAGGGGAGACAAAATTCCAGTTGAAACGCCAGCAGGCAAGACAGAATACGAAATAATAAATATTGAATAAAAATTTTAAGTTTCCGGCAAACACACCTGATGGCCGTAACCGGAGGGATATCATGCTCAACAACCTACAATCAGCCGTTTTCGGCGGTGGTTGCTTCTGGTGCACTAAGGCCATTTTCACGCGACTCAAAGGTGTTGAGTCGGTTGAATCCGGCTATGCTGGCGGCAGGACCCCTAATCCCAGCTATGAACAAGTTTCTATGGGCAACACCGGCCACGTTGAATCAATCAAGATTGAATTTGATCCGGGTGTGGTTAAGTATGCTGATCTATTAAATGTCTTTTTTGCCATGCATGATCCGACAACCTTGAATCGACAGGGAGGAGATGTCGGCGAGCAGTATCGGTCTGCGGTTTTCTATACCGCTTTGGAACAGAAGCGGCAAGCTGAAGAATTTATAAAAAAACTTGAAGATGACGGAACATTTAAAGATCCGGTTGTCACAGAAATCCGCCCTCTGGATAAATTTTGGCCAGCAGAAAGTTATCATCAACGTTACTATGAACAGAATCAGAACAAACCTTACTGTCAAGTCGTGATCAATCCGAAAATTGCCAAATTACGAGCCAAATTCGCGCCACTCTTGAAGCAGGAATAAATGCGCCGGCTATTTACCACAATTGTACTGATTGCGATAATTGCTGGCGGGGGATATTTTGCTTACGAGCATGGTTATTTGCCATGGCTGATTCAGCCGTGCTCGCAGCCGATCACATATTCGCTCGGCACGTTTGATCCGAAATTCGGCATTACACAAGATCAATTTCTAGATGATGTCAATCAAGCGGCGCAGATTTGGGACGCCGCTGTTAACAAAGATTTATATCGATATTCTCCCAATGGAAAATTGAAAATCAATTTGGTTTATGATTATCGGCAGGAGGCCACAGATAAGCTGAAAAGTTTGGGTTTGACTATTGATGATACGCAAGGCTCTTACCAATCCCTGAAAGCCAAATATGATTCATTGACTGCGGAGTATAAACAAAAAAAGCAGAATTTGGAAATTGAAATTGCCAGTTATACTCAGCAACGGCAATCCTACGAGCAAACCGTCAATTATTGGAACAGACAGGGCGGCGCGCCGAGGAACGTTGTTGATCAGCTAAACCAGCAACGAAACCAACTTAATTCGGAGAGCGGTCAAATCAACCAAGATAACCAGAATTTAAATTCGCTTGTGGATAATATCAACGGCCTAGCGAATATTTTGAACCGCTTAGGCGCGGAGCTGAATTTGAATGTAGCAACTTACAATAGTGTTGGCACGTCACGTGGCCCAGAATTTGAAGAAGGCTTGTACAAAAACGATTCATCAGGCCGCGAGGTTAATATCTATGAATTCACTGATCAGAATCAATTAGTCCGAGTGCTGGCGCACGAGTTGGGGCATGCGTTGGGTTTGGAGCACAATTCAAATCCCATGTCTATCATGTATTATCTGAATCAAAGCAAAAATACCAAGCCAACCATCGATGATATTGCGGCTTTAAAACAAGTTTGCAAAATAAAGTAAAAAAGAAAAGCGCTTGAGGATTGTTCTTCAAGCGCCGGGTTACTACGGGAGGGCCGGGGAAGGAATACAGTCCGAGCACGCCACCTCGATGAGATGGCCTTGTTCATTCCTGCGGACCAAGATCTTCTTTTGGCCTGCGCCAATTCGGCGGGTGCGAAATAGGCGAATGACGTGTTCGCACGTGAGGGTTGGAAAGCCGTACCGAGCAACTTGCTCTTCGATTTGCCCACCCGAAATCAACTCAAACTCATGATCCATCTGTCTTTTTCCTCCAGTTCTTTTTTTAGCACTTTGTCAAGTTTACACTGATTTAGAGATTTTGTCAATAGTACAATTTGTGGTATAATTTGGTGGCAATTAAGCATAAAAAATGAGTGAAAAGATAGAAGAACTTAGAAAAGTCAGGATACAAAAGTTAGCACAGATGAAAAAAGATGGAATTGATCCGTATCCTGTGCATGCCGGGCGAACGCATACGATTGGTCAAGCTTTAAAACAGTTTGAACAGTTATCAGATAACAGAAAACAGATAACATTAGCTGGCCGGATCAGGTCAATTCGAACGCATGGCAAATTAACTTTTGGCAATTTGGAGGACAGCACTGGCACTATCCAGTTTCTTTTTCGCAAAGATGAGTTAGGCGAAAAATTATTCGAACAGTTCAGCAATCTGTTTGATATGGGTGATTTTTTGGAAATCACCGGAAGTTTAGCTTTATCAAAGACCAATGAAAAAACTTTAGAAGCTATAAGCTATAAGCTATTAGCTAAATCACTTCGTCCCATTCCGCAGAATTTTTTTGGTCTGAAAGATCTGGAAGTCAAACTGCGCAAACGGTATTTGGATTTGATTGCCAATAAAGAAACTCGGGAACTTTTCAAGAAGAAAGCGATTTTCTGGAAGACTATACGCAGTTTTCTGGAGTCGAAAGACTTTATGGAAGTGGAGATGAATGTGCTGGAACAAGTGCCGGGTGGGGCTGAAGCTGAACCTTTCATTACGCATCACAACGCGTTGGATCGCGATTATTATTTGCGAATTTCGCTTGAGCTGCCGCTGAAAAAACTTTTGGTTGGCGGGTTTGAAAAAGTCTTTGAGATTGGGCGTATCTTTCGCAATGAAGGAATTTCAACCGAACATCTGCAAGACTATATGCAAATGGAATTTTATTGGGCTTATGCTGATTATGATCAATTAATGCAGATGTGCCAGGAACTTTATCATCAAATTATCCAGAGTGTCACTGGCAGTCTGAAGACAACTTACGATGGAAAAGAAATTGACTGGTCAGGCGATTGGCCGAAGATTCGCTATTTCGACATTTTTAAAGAAAAAACTGATTTGGATTTAAATACAGTCACTGATGAGCAATTGAAAAAATATGCCAAGTCTGAACACATCAAATTTGAGGATAATCAAGGACGCGGGCGAATTATTGATTTGATTTACAAGAAAAAAGTTCGACCAAGTTTGATAAAGCCTGTATTTCTCATCAACCCGCCTGTCGAGATTGAGCCGCTGGCCAAGAAAGATCCAAAAAATTCCAGGGAAGTTCAGCGCATGCAGATTCTGGCCGTTGGAACTGAACTGGGAAAAGGATTTTCTGAATTGAATGATCCGATTGATCAGAAACAACGGTTTGAAGCCCAAGCCAAGCTGCGAGAAATGGGTGATAAAGAAGCACAAATGCTCGATGAAGATTTTGTCGAAGCTCTGGAATATGGCATGCCGCCAGCCGCAGGATTTGGCCTTTCAGAGCGCTTGTTTTCCGTGATCATGGACAAAAGCATTCGCGAAACCGTGATTTTCCCGCCCATGAAAGAGGAATAATGAAAAAATTATTACTCGGCACGGGAAATCACGCCAAAATTGAAAGTTATAAGCAATTGCTGAAAGGTTTTGATTTAGAAATTGTCACGGCGAAAGATTTGAAAATTCCAGCTCCGGAGGAAATTGGCGCGACATTTGAAGAAGAAGCCATAAATAAAGCGAAATATTATTTTGAAAAATCCGGAATTCCAAGTTTGGTTGATGATGGCGGGATGGAAATTGATGTTTTGAACGGCGAGCCGGGCGTGAAAAGCCATCGATGGCTCGGACACGAAATGAAAGATGATGAGATCGTGGCAGAGGTGATGAAGCGGATGAAAGATGTGCCGAAAGATAAACGAGCTTGTAAATTTACGGTTGTGCTTGCGGTTGACTCGCCATTTGGGGTTTTTACTTCTCATGGGGATATTGTTGGAGTGATTGCAGAAAAGCCGTCGGAAAAATTAATGCCTGGATTTCCATATCGTACCGTAATGTATCTGCCGAACTATCATAAATATTGGTGCGAGATCACAGACGAAGAGCACGATATTTTAGATCATCGCAAAGCCGCGTTAGATAAAATTAAAGATATTTTAATTGAAATAAGTAAATAATATGTTAGACATAAAATACATTCGGGACAATCAAGAAAAGGTCCGTAAAGCAATTAAGGACAAACAATCCAATGCAAATTTGGACCAGGTTATCGGTTTGGATGATCAGCGCCGAAAATTGATTATTGAAAGCGAAGCTATTCGCTCTCGACGCAATGAAATTAGCGGAAAAATTCAACAGGAAAAAGACGATGATTTGATCGAAGAAAGCAAGAAGTTAAAAGAACATTTGGCGAAATTAGAGTTGGAATTATCTGAAATTGAATCGCAATGGACGCTAGCGCTGCAGCAAGTGCCGAATGTGCCGACTGATGATGTGCCGATCGGCGCTGATGAAACAGAAAATAAGGTCATCAAGCAAATTGGCAAGTTGCCGAAGTTTGATTTTGAAGTCAAAGATCATTTGGCGCTGGGCGAAGATTTGGGGATCATTGACATGGAGCGTGCAGCCAAAGTTTCAGGCGCTAGATTCGGTTACAAGAAAGGCGCAGCCGCGATACTGGAATTTGCCATAGTCCAGTTTGTCAACAAAATTTTAACTTCGAAAGAAACTCTGGCCAAAATTGCGCAAGATGCGGATTTAAAAGTTTCTGATAAACGATTTATACCCGTACTGCCGCCAGTTATGATTAAGCCGGATGTTTATACGCGCACCGGTCGGTTAAGTCCGGAAGACGAGGATGATAAATATAAAATGGCTAAGGATGAGTTGTTTTTGATCGGGAGCGCGGAACACACATTGGTAGCTATGCACATGGATGAAATTTTGAATGAGAAAGATTTGCCTTTGCGCTATCTTGGTTTTTCCACGTGTTTCCGCCGAGAAGCCGGATCATACGGCAAAGACACGAAAGGCATGTTAAGAGTTCATCAATTTGACAAACTTGAAATGGAATCTTTTATGACCGCTGAAAATTCCCTTGACGAACATAAATTTTTGATTGCGATTCAGGAATATTTGGTTGCTCAATTAGAATTGCCTTATCAAGTCGTGATTAATTGCACTGGCGATATGGGCAAGCCGAATGCCAGACAGGTGGACATTGAGACTTGGCTGCCTGGACAGAATAAATATCGCGAGACCCACAGCGCTGATTATATGACAGACTATCAAGCCAGAAGATTGAATATCAAATATCGAAAGGCTGACGGCTCGACCGAATTTGTTCATACTAATGACGCCACAGCAATAGCCATGTCCCGAATCCCGATTGCCATCATGGAAAACAATCAGCAAGCCGATGGATCGATTATTGTCCCGAAAGTTTTGGTGCCATACACCGGGTTTGATATAATCCGCAAGAACGAATGAAATCTTTCTCCGAAGTTTCAATCAGCAAAGTAAATTTGCTGCATAATTTAAAACAGTTTCGAAAAATTGTGGGAAGAACCCAAATTATGGCCGTGGTTAAATCCAACGCATATGGTCATGGCGTTGATTTGGTTTCAGAAGCGATCAAAGATTCGGTGGATTGGTTTGCGACTGTGAACTTAGATGAAGCTTTGCATCTGCGAAAGTTGGGGATAAAAAAACCGATTTTGGTTTTGAGTTATTACGATTTGAATTCTGTTTCAGAGGCGATTAAGCAAAATATTTCTTTGGTTGTTTATGATTTAAAGCAAACGCAATCGATTTCAAAAGCTGCCAAGAAATTAAAGACTATAGCCAATATTCATTTGAAAGTCGATACTGGTACTTCGCGGCTGGGTATAAATCCTGTCCAAGTTGCATTATTTATCCACAAAATTTTAAATTTGCCGAATCTAAAAATCCAAGGCGTGTTTAGCCACTTCGCCGCATCAGAGGAAGACATTGAGTTTACGAAAAAACAAAACCATTTGTTTAATAGTGCGATTGAAGAATTGGAATGGCGTGGCGTGCATCCAATCAAGCACATTGCCTGTACAGCCGCAGGAATTGTCGTGCCAAATAGCCAGCATGATTTGGTCAGGCTGGGCATTGGTTTGTATGGACTTTGGCCATCTTTAGAAGCTAAGAAAAGGGCCAAGTTCGAGCTTAAACCGGTATTAAGCTGGCATACTCGGATCATTCAGATTAAAAGTTTTTCCAAGGGCAGTTATGTTGGCTATGGTATGACATATCAAACAAAGCGGGAAACAAAGCTGGCAGTTTTGCCAGTTGGCTACTTTGATGGCTATGATCGCAAACTTTCAAATTCCGGGGAAGTTTTAATTGCCGGCAAGAGATGCAAGCTTTTGGGTCGTGTGTGCATGAATTTGATTATGGTTGATGTCACGGATGTGAAAAAAGTCAAAGTCGGGGACGAGGCAATCTTGATTGGTCGGCAGGGAAAAGAAGAAATTACGGCTGATGAGTTAGCGAAAAAAATAGGCACGATTAATTATGAAGTTGTGGCAAGAATTAATTCTTTGGTCGAAAGAGTGTTGCGCTAATGGCAAAAAAGAAAAAACTTAGGGTCGCTTTGATTTTTGGCGGGACTTCGCAAGAGCGCGAAGTGTCTTTGATTTCAGGAAAAAATGTAGCTCAATATCTGGATAAGAAAAAATATATAACTGAAAAAATTGAGGTTACAAAAGAATCATCGTGGATTGCAAAAAACATAAAAAAACTTTTAAAATCCGATGTTGCATTTCTGGCCTTGCATGGCCCTGGCGGGGAAGACGGGACAGTTCAGGGCATGCTTGATCTTTTGAAAATTCCGTATACTTTTTCTGGCATGCTGGCCTCGGCTTTGGCTATGGACAAAGCCAAGACCAAGCGATTGGTCTCATCTGAAGGCCTTTTGGTCGCGCCGCATTTACTGATCAAAAAGAATGAATACAACAAAATTTCAAAAAAATATCTTGCTGAAATTCGCGGCAAAGTTGTGATCAAGCCCAACCGGATCGGCTCATCTTTCGGTGTTACGATTACATCTGATAAACAAGCAATCAAAAAGGGGGTCGAGCTTGCTTTTAAGCATGATGATGAAGTAATGATTGAAGATTATGTTTCTGGCAAGGAATTTACGGTTCCTGTTCTGGGCAATAAAAAATTACAGGCTTTGCCAGTGATTGAAATTGTGCCTAAAAATGGATCCGAGTTTTTTGATTTCAAGGCCAAATACTATACTGAATATAGAGACGAAATTGTACCAGCTCGTATTTCAAACTCTTTGGCAAAAAAATTGCAAGAGATCGCGGTCAAAATTCATGATTTGCTAGGTTGTCGCGGAGTCAGCCGTTCGGATTTCATCGTTACAAACAAAGGTCAGATATATTTTTTGGAAATTAATACGATCCCGGGTTTAACAGAAACTTCTTTGGTCCCACAGTCAGCCGCAGTCGCAGGAATGTCGTATTCTCAATTTTTGGACAAATTAATTCAGTTAGCTTTGGAAAAAGAGTAGTATGGCTAAAATATTTAAATTGAACGATCCGAAAGTTTCTGTTAGACCTGTTAAAGATAATCACGAGCCTTTCGTGGATGTATCAAAAAAGTATCCCAACTTGTTTTATGATACAACCCGAAGAAATGTCTATAAATTTGCAGAGCCCAAGTGCATACTTAGAAAGGAAGTAGCGGATAGATTGACCATCGCGCAAAAAGCTTTGCCAAAAGGAATAGTTTTGAAAATCAAAGAAGCATATCGCCCGATTTCAATTCAAAAAATTATTTACAATCAGCATATCGATTATTTAAGGAAGAAATACCCCAAAAAATCTGAAAAATTTTATGTAGACAAAGCGGCTGAATGGGTGGCATTGCCGTATGACATTCCGCCTCATTCAACAGGCGGGGCAATAGATTTAACTTTGATGACTAGAGAGGGTAAGGAATTAAACATGGGCCAAAAAGTTAATGACAGTTCCAGCTCGAGTTTAACATTTGCGAAAAATATTTCTACTCAAGCAAAAAAGAACCGTCAAATTTTGATTAAAGCCATGAAAAGAGTCGGTTTTGTCAATTATCCTTATGAGTGGTGGCACTGGTCTTATGGTGATCGTTATTGGGCGTTTGTAACGGGAGCAAACCATGCTATATATGGAAGTAAATAGAATTAATAAAGCACTTGCATACTGTCCCGTATGCAAGTATAATAATTTTAATTAGCAATTTAAGAACGTTGAATCATGACAAAAATATCTCGAAAGCCAATTAATCCTCAAAAAATGGGTTTTTATATAAATAACCTCTGGTCTGTTTTTACTTTGATAGATGCTAAAGAGGAAATTAAATTGCTGTTTAAAGATTTATTTACACATACCGAATATAAGATGTTCGCAAAGAGACTTGAAATAGCCAGAAGATTGCTTGCTGGCGAGACTTACGAATCAATTATGAATAATTTGAAAGTGACAGAGAGAACAATTTCAAATGTTAGCAATACTTTAGAGAGGGATGGAAAAGGATTGCGTATTGCTTATCAAAAATTGCTGGACTTAGAGAAATCTTTTCAGCTTAAACGCAACTCTCGGCAGGATTATTTGGAGCACAAAAATTGGCCCAAGTTACGTGAAACTGTTTTAGTAAAAAATTTGATAAAAAGCGGACTTAGCAAAGCTGATCAGGTATTGAGAAGAAGAGTGCGAGAGGTTACCGCTAGAAAGAGTTTATCTATTTAAATACTTGCATACTGTCCCGTATGCAAGTATAAATGTCGAACTTTTAACTAATTATAAATGAAGATTTTTTCCACACACAGAAAAAAACTGGAACCAAAGCGGCGATTTGGATCGCAAGAATTTCGAAGTAAAGTTAAGACCGCGGCTGGCTATAAGCGTGCGTTTAATCCGATCAATTCCCGATTCACAGCCAGTATGTTTTTGAAAGTTGACGGCAAAAAGATTTTCAAAATGCTTCTTTTGTTTTTGGTCTTGTTTGCTGGATATTTTTTGGTCATATCTTCTAAATTCGTGGTCACAGAGATAGATGTATCTGGCAACCAGCAGATCCGCGCTGAGCAAATTAAAAACGTAGTTGCTACAGCTGGCAAATCGAGATTTTTTCTGATAAAAAAGAATGATTTTTTTCTTTTGACGCCCGGGCGATTAAATCAAATGATGATTTCAGCTATTCCAACGATCAAAGCAGCAGTGAATGTTAAGCGTGTCTGGCCAAACAAAATCGTGTTTGAAGTCCAGGAACACTTGCCCGGATTCGTCATTCAATCTAACAATAAATATTTTTTAATAGATGACGAAGGTACAGTTGTCAGTCAGATTCCTGATCCGAAAAATTTTTTGGTCGTGACAGATGAAATGACTGAAGATTTTGCTACTGGCGAAGTTTTGTCCAATTCCAAGCTTACCGTATTTGTCATATCCATGAGCAAGCAATGGCCAAACAAAATGACGACCCCGATAATGCGTGTAAAATTCCTAGGCAAAGAAAACCCGGACGTGGAATTTGTTTCAGCTTCAGGCTGGTCAGTATTTTTTGACATTACGCGCCCGGTAGTTGCGCAACTTAATAGCTTGGCAGTATTATTAAATAAGGTCATTGCGGCCAAAGATCAGCCAAATTTGGCGTATATTGACCTTCGCTTAAGCAAATGGGCATATTATTGTCTTAAAGACCGTCCTTGCGGGCAAGTCCCGCAGGGCGACACAGCTGGAACTACGACAAATGTCAATCAAAAATAAGAGATATATTATTTCCTTGGGGGGATCGTTAATTGTGCCTCATGAGGTTGACGTGAATTTTTTGCGTCAATTAAAAAAACTTTTATCAGATGAGGGAAAACGCGGCAAATTTTTTGTCATAGCGCCTGGAGGCGGCCGGACTGCGAGAAAATATGCCAATGCCGCCAGGGCATTAGGCGATTTGGATCGAAATAATCTGGATTGGCTGGGAATCTATTCGATTCGATTGAATAGCTTGCTACTAGCGAGTATTTTTAAGAAAATTAAAAAGGTCAAGGTTATGGATATGATCGAGGCAAGGCCGGGACGCTCTTCAGATTATGATGCTGTGATTTTTGCCAAAAGGTATAAAGCTGACTATATCGTTAATTTGACCAACATTGATTATGTTTATGACAAGAATCCAAAAAAACATAAAGATGCCAAACCTCTGAAGATAATTTCTTGGCAAGATTTCCGTAAAATCATAGGCAAGAAATGGGATCCGGGCTTGAACTTGCCGTTTGATCCGGTTGCTTCGAAATTGGCGGAGAAACTTAAGCTGCAAGTAGTTCTAATGAACGGCAAATCGCTGACAAACCTCAAAAACTTTTTGAGTGGTAAGCCGTACAAAGGAACAGTGATCGGATAACCTATGTATAATCACGAACCAGAAAATTATATCTGCCCTTTATGCCAAATCGCGAAAGGTGAAGATACACAACACGGCAATCAGGAAGAAAGCATCATTTTTCGACATGACTTCATCACGGTTTTTGTTGCTGGTAAATGGTGGAGATCAAATCCAGGACATGTAATTATCATACCGAACCAGCACATTGAAAATATCTACGATATGCCGAAAGATTTGGGACATAAGATTTTTGACTTTTCCAAAAAAGTTGCAGTGGCCCTAAAGGAAACTTATAAATGCGACGGGATTTCGACAAGGCAACATAATGAGCCTGCTGGTAATCAGGATGTCTGGCATTATCATTTGCACATTTTTCCGAGATTTGGCGGAGACAATTTATATTTGAACTATAAAGATACTTACTGGCCAACTATGGAAGAAAAAAAGCCCTATGCGGATAAACTGAAGTCATATTTGGACAAATAAAAAACCCGCCTCGGCAGATTTTTGTTTCTCAACTAATCCACATGATATTCGGTGACTATGATATCGCCTTTAAAGCCAGAAGTGTCGCTATAACTTTTTTCAGCAACTTTTTGCCAAATGCCAGGAACATTTGGTTTGTTCCCGCCAAAACCAGTTGTCCACAGAAGCCAGACAGTATCATTTTTTGCAACTTCGGGATTGTTAAAGATTGTATCAGTTAAAATCAAATCATCAGGATTTAGAAGCGCTGTGCCGGAAAAATGCGGGATCTGGTCAAGAGGAATCGAGGATATAAGTTTCGGCGGACGATTGGTATGGTTATAGTATTTGAAAGTGAAATAGATAAAGCTTGAACCAACGTAAATTTTATCTTTTGGTTTGACATTGTCATTAATAAAACTTGAAGCCGCGGCCATGCCCGGCTTGTTTTTAATTGAACCTAAGTCGTGCCAATTTTTAAAAAAAATAAAAATACTGAAAGCAGCGAACAATATTGTCAAAGTTCGCTTATTGGTATACTTTGGGATCAAGAATAAAGTTGCCGCAATCAGAATCGTAAAATGCAAAGACGCAAAAACGAAATACCGATCCAGATAAATGGCTTGTTTGAATGACAATAATAGAGAAGCGATGAACGGCACCATTACTCCTAAGACAATAAACCATTTTACAGGAGGCTTAGTTTCCCGAAAAAAGTAAATCAACAAAACTAACGCGATGATCGTAGTAATTATCAGCGTAATATGATCGTTGCCCTGTCCGCCAAATGCCATTTTCCAAATGGTTCCTGGAATTGACCAACGGTCAGGAGCCGGAATCCAATATTGTTTTTCAACTCGTTTGATTTGAATCAACAAAGTTGGAATCCAAGGCAGAAAAAGAATGACGCTTAAAATATACGCGAACCAGCCTTTGATCATCAGATTTTTTTCTTTCCAGATATAGTAGAAGAAATACAAGCCCTGCGCGACCACTGAAAAAAATAAAAAGTAATGAGTATAAAAGTTTGCCGCTGTTAGGACTCCGTAAATTATCCAATGGAAATTTTTGTTTGTCCTAAGCGCTTTGATCAAAAAATAAGATGATAGTAAAATCAAAAATGTGCCAAGCGTGTACATCCGAGCTTCAAGTGAATATTGAATCTGGAATGGATTAATGGCCAAAAAGAATGCCGCCAGAATGGCCAATCTTTCATTTTCAAACGCTAATTTAACAAACAAATAACCTGCGTAGATTGTCATAATTCCAAACAGAATCGAAAGCGAGCGGAGAGAGAGCAGGCCTTGCCCGAATACATAAGTCCAAAGCCGCAAAACCCAGTAATAGAACGGCGGATGAACATCCAGTCCGATTCTCCTCATCATTTCTGCCCAAGGATACCGCAGATACAGCGCAGAAAAAGCTTCGTCGTGCCAGAGCGCCACTGCTGTATTATTATAGAAACGAAGCAAGCCGCCTAAAATTAAAATTGGCCCGAGCCAAATTGTGGGATTAGATGAAGTTTGAATTGTAGTATTTTTTTTCATCCGGAATTCACGGCTGCTCGTAAACTAACATAATAATTTGTCCGAATTGATTGCGGTCTACGCGGACAAGCTTTGCTGTTGGATGGTATTGCAGAAATTTTTCACGATCAAATAGCGTGCTTTCAGTAAATATCACCTGATCGGTTTTTTTAAGTTTAACTTCATAAGTGTGCGCAGGATCTACCAAGATATACGGCTGGTTAGTATCAGTGGTCAGGTACTCAGTTGTTTGAACAGAAAATTTATCAAGCGAAAGATAAGTCCGATCTTTCAAATTTCGCTGATTTAAGTAATTACTGACATCAGTCAGGTCCGATCGAAATGCGTAATAATTTTCAGCCGAGGAGGCAGCCACGCCAAAGTAAAGTGCGAAATTATAAACAACTATGGCAGAGAAAAATATTGTGGCGAAAAGCAATTTTTCGAATTTAATATGCGGATGATGCGGCATTTTTTCCCAAAGCCAATTAACTCCCCAGGCTGTCAGAATAAACATAGGAGCAATCACGCCAGTCAGCCGTAAGCCATGGGGAATTCCTTCGGCCGTTGTGATTTCCGGCACCAGCATAAACCAAAACCAGCAGCCAACCAAGGCTTGATAAAAAGTTTTTTCTTCAATGTTTTGTTGCCAAATTTGCTTGAGGAGGCGAAATATTCCAATCGTAAACGTAATCAGGGCTAGGGCAAAAAACACGCTGATGAATGGGGAAAGGAAGGGAAAACCAGAAACATTCTGGCGCCAATTAAGATCACCTTGCGTAAAAAAGCTCAAAATAGTTTTTTTGAAAACATCAACTACAGTACCGATCAAATCGCCATGATTCAAATCCTTGCTAAAAACAGAAATTTGACCAGCGCGGCCGACAAAACTCTTTGGGTGATGGATGAAATAAATTGTAATCCAGGAAATTGTGATTAAAAATGCGGCGGCAAAAACTAACTTATATTTAGAATACTGCCGGAACAGTTCTTTCCATTGGTTTCGGAATCCTAAAAATAACAAAAACAAAAATCCGACTACTAATGGCAGCATCATGCGGAAGGAAGTGTAAGTATAAAAACCTAAACCAAAGAATAATCCTGCTAACGCTGCTGACCAATATTTGGATTTGGTATCCTTGGCCTGAAAAAATTTAACTAAAAAGAAAATCGTCAAGGTTGAAATCAGCGGCACGGTGGTGGCCCGAAAAGCCGTTCTGGTGACTGTGACAGCGTAACTTGAGACAGCCAGGAAGAACGAGGCCAACAAGGCAGTTCGCTTGCCGAACATCCGTTTGGCCAAAAAGTATATTGCAACCACTGACGCAAAACCAAAAGCAGCCGAAACAATGTGGAATTGCCAAACACCGCGTCCAAAAAATAAAACTGATAACGCTTCAAAATAGAAAAACAGGGCTTCCCGGCCATTGCCGCGCTCAAAAAAAGGCTGGATATGGCCACGAAAAATCGAATTGACATCCAGTCCGTTGGCCGCTTCATCCGGAAACAATCCGCCCGGCAGATGATTGATTTGCCAGAACCGAAAAAAAAGCGCGAGGGCTAAAATTACAAGCAGCGCCCAGTTGGATTTAATTAACCCCCACACCAAACTGGATTTAGAATTTTTTCGTTCATTCATAAGTAACAAAATTGATTCAATATCATATAATTGTTGTAAAAAACTTTGGTGTGGGGGTAAAATTTCATGGTTGAAAATTTGTGTCAAAAAAGGTATAATAAGCCCAATGTTTATCACGAAACTAAATGAGGTTTTGTCCTCAAAAAAGTCGTTTGTTGCGGATCCGCTAAACTCCGTTAGTTTGGGGATTTGTTTGCTTATAAATATTATACATTGGGTAATATTATACATCAAGATTAAGCCGGGAAATAGATATATTCTTTTGCATTATAATGTTGTCTATGGCTCTGATCTTGTGGGCAAAAGCACGTATATATATTTGATCCCTTTTGTCGCTTTGATTTTGCTTTTGATTAATGCTTTAGTAGCTAGTTTTTTTTACAAAAAAGAAAAGTTGGCATCTTATTTTTTAAACATTGCTTCTGTCGCAATCCAATTAATTTTTTTGGCGGCCAGTCTTGTTTTAATCATCGCGAATGAAAGCTAACAAAACTTTTTTTGTCAGATTTCTGGAAATTTTTCCAGGCACGCTTACATGGGCGACGCTACTCGGCTCGCCGTTTTTGGCATATTTTCACCCAGTCTGGATTTCCATTTATATTATTCTGTTTGATCTATATTGGTTTTTGAAAGGCGGCAATGTCGCCATTCATTTGATGTATTCGTACTTTGAGCTGAAAATGCACAATCAAATTGATTGGTCCTTGTGGCTTGAGAAACTGAAACAACCCGACGAGTTTATAAATTATTTGTCTGGATTGCTTGTAAATCAGCCGAACAAAAATTTTGGACGGTTATATAAACGGCAGCTTGATAATCTCTTGAGTCTTCCGAAAGATAGAAATTTTGACTGGCGGAAATTATATCATATTATCATTTTAACTACAGTCAAGGAAAGTTTGGAAGTTTTGGAAAGTTCAGTTTCATCTTGCGCCAGCGCGAATTATGATCATTCCAAAATCATTTTCATGCTGGCCGCAGAAGAACGTGGCGGAGAAGTTGCCCAGCAGAATGCCCGATTGCTTTATGAAAAATACAGCAGTAAGTTTTTAAAATTTATAGTTTCTGTGCATCCAGACGGAATCGAGGGGGAAGCAAAGGTGAAAGGCGCCAATCTTACCTTTGCCGCGCATCAGGCGCAAAAGTTTTTAGACGAGCTTCAGATTCCATATGAAAATGTGATTATATCGGCCTTTGATTCTGACACCACAGTTGCTTCAAATTATTTTGCTCATCTGGCTTACGATTTTCTGACTGCCAAAAAACCATTGCAATCAAGCTATCAGCCAATGCCTATGTATCACAATAATATTTGGGATACACCGGCTGTGGCCAGGGTTATTGCCATTTCATCGTCTTTTTGGCAATTAGTCGAGGCTTCCAGGCCAGATCGGCTGATTACGTTTTCTTCTCATGCCATGAGTTTTAAAACTTTAGTGGATGTGAATTTTTGGCGAACGGATATTATCCCAGATGATTCCCACATTTTTTGGCAGTGTTTTCTTTACTTTAACGGAGATTATCGAAGCAAGCCTTTATACAGTCCCGTTTCAATGGATGCCGTGCTAGGCAGCAGTTACCTCGGCACTTTAGTCGCCCAATACAAACAGAAGCGGCGGTGGGCGTGGGGATGTACGGAAATTCCTATGGTTATTCCGGAACTTATCAAAAATAAAAAAATTCCGTTCTGGAAAAAATTTGTTTGGGGAGAAAGATTATTCGAAGGACATTATTTTTGGGCCACCGCTTCAATCATGATTGCAGTTTTAGGTTGGCTGCCATTAGTTTTTGGAGGTGCTAGATTTGGCGCCACGGTTTTGGCCCTTAATTTACCCGTGTTGACTAAGGCTATAATGAGCATTGCGACTTTTTTCCTAATTTTTTCCATGTATGTCAATATTGTCTTGCTGCCGCCTCGGCCAAAAGAATACAGCCGCTGGAAATCTTTTTCTATGGTTTGGCAGTGGATTTTTTCTCCAATTGTGTCGAGCGTGTTTGGATCTTTTCCTGCGATTGATGCGCAAACCCGTATGATGCTGGGCAAATATATGGAGTTTTATGTCACACCGAAAATTCGCAAGCACGCCGTTGAACTTTCGGAACCCGCAGTAATAAGAAATTAGAAAGTTATGCGTTTGATTTATTTTGCCTCATTTACACTAGCCTTTGTCATTTCATTTGTCGGAACCTTTATAGTTTCGAGAATTGCTGTTAAGCGAAAGATTCTGGATCTGCCGGATGATGAGAGGCGATTCCATAAACAAGCCACACCGACACTTGGCGGAATCGCGATTTTCGCCAGCTTCTTTTTGGTCAGTTTTGGCTTAGGGCTCCTTGGCGGCTATTTGCTTACAGGCAATATCCCCATTAAGGTTTTATTGGGAATTTGGATTGGCGGCATGATTCTCATGATTGGAGGGTACCTTGACGATCGCTATCGACTGCCTGCCAAATATTCTATTATTTTTCCGACCATGGCAAGTCTAGTCCTTGTGACGTCTGGAGTTAGCGCTGTGAGCATTCATAATCCTCTGAATAATTCTGTGATTTTGTTAACTCCTTTGATTTCCGGTGTAATAGTTTTTGCCTGGACTATGACCATGACATATACGACTAAGTTGTTGGATGGCATGGATGGATTAGTTACCGGTATTTCCGTGATCGGCGCTTTGGTTTTGTTTGGTTTATCTCTGACTCCTCAAGTTGCTCAACCGCAAACTGCGTTTTTGGCCATTACGTTTGCCGGAAGCCTGCTGGGATTTCTGATTTTGAATTTTTACCCGGCCAAAATTTATTTGGGCGAGGGCGGCTCGACTCTGGCCGGCTTCATGCTGGCAGTGCTGTCCATTGTTTCCGGGGGAAAAATCGCAACCACTCTTTTGATTATGGGAATTCCCTTGCTTGATATGATTTGGGTGGTTGGACTAAGGCTGGCTCGACGGCAATCACCGTTTGGCGGGGATCGCAAGCATTTGCATTTCAAATTGCTTGAAATTGGATTTAGTCAACCCCAAGCTGTCATATTTTTATATGTTTTAACCGGTATTTTTGGCGTGTCAGCATTGTTTTTGCAATCCCGAGGCAAATTATTTGCGCTAGTCATTTTGTTTTTAGTCATGCTGGCGATTTTTGCATCAATTTTTTCAGCATATAAAGAAAAAAAGAATTATGAATAATATAGGAATTAGGAATAAAGAATTAGGAATAAGGAATTATAAGATTCTTTTAGTTTTGTTATCTTTAACCTTTTTTGCTGCGGCTTGCAATAAGAAAAATACCCTAATCATCGGTGGACATGTTTTAAATATCCAAGTTGCAGACACCCAGGCAGCGCGGACACAAGGGTTGTCTGGCCGCGATTCATTGGCGGAAAATGATGCTATGCTATTTGTCTTTTCAAATCCAGACAAGTATGGTTTTTGGATGAAAGATATGAAATTTCCACTGGATTTTATTTGGGTTCGAAACGCCAAGGTTGTTGAAATTACGCCGAATGTGCCGGTTTTGCCTCTGCAAACTTATGTGCCTAATGAAGACATTGATAGCGTTGTCGAAGTTAACGCCGGCTGGAGTGAGAAGAATAAAATTAAGGTTGGAGATAGCGTGATGTTGACCCCGTAATACAACATCGATGCTTTTGCCTTTTAAATGGTTTTTCTAACTAAATTTTTTAATTTACTAATTAACGTTAAACAATAATAAATAACAAAGGTTATAAGCAAAAGCAATTAAAAACCATTATCGATGTTGATATACGGGGTTGACCAAATAATTAATTTTTGTTAAACTTATTTTCATGCAAGCAGTGATTGAAACCGGCGGCAAGCAGTACTTAGTTGCCCCGAAAGACAAACTCATAATCGAAAAGCTAGCGGCCAATGCTGGCGACACTGTAACTTTTGATAAAGTTTTGCTTGTGACTGATGAGCATAACATTAGTCTAGGTAAGCCTTATGTTTCAGGATCTAAAGTCACAGGAAAAGTTTTAGTCCAGCAAAGAGGCGAGAAACTGGTTGTTTTCAAATACCGTGCTAAGTCTCGTTATCGAAGAAAGCAAGGCCATAGACAAGCAGAGACAGTTGTGGAAATAGAAACTATCAGTTAAGAGCCCGATTGGGCTCTTTTGACATATAGTTTTAAGTTATATATTATATATATGGTAATTATTATTAAATGTCCACAAACGTATGACTACTCAAGTTATTTTTAAAATCGATAAAAATCTCAAAGACAAAGCTATGAAAAAAGCCCAAAATCAGGGCATTGCCTTTGCCTCGGTTCTGAAACTTGCTACTAAGGCCTTTGTGGAAGGCCAACTTAATATTGCTATAGTTGAAAGAGAAGAATTTAACGCAAAAACGCGTCGTGAAATTAACGCTGCAATCAAGGATATCGAGGCAAATAGAAATCTTTCACCAGCTTTTAAAACTGTTGCGGAAATGAAAAAATATTTAGAAAAATAGCATGGAAGTAGTATTGCATAAAAGTTTTAAGAAGAACTTTAAGAAATTACCTCCAAAAATTAGAAAACAGTTTTATGAAAGGGCAGAGTTGTTTGCAGCAAATAAGTTTAATGCGATTCTAAATAACCATTCCGTTGATCAGGCTTATACTAATTGTCGAAGCATTAATGTTACAGGAGATTATCGGGCAATATTTAGAGAAAACGCGGAAGTTGCCATTTTCCTAGATATCGGCACGCATTCAGAATTATACGGTTGAGCAATAATTTTAACATTCTAATCCAGCAAACAAGATACCAGTGAAAGCTGGTGCCTTATGATTTTCAGGTACATTCAATCTGCAAGTGCAACATTGAAAGCTTCTAGTTGGGTTAAGTATTTAAGACGTTTCCTTGGTACTGGATACAACATCGTTTGAATAATTATTGGCTTCTGGGTGATGCTGATAATTAATATTCTCTCCGTCCCTCGAGGGCTTTGCTTAGCGTAAACTCATCTGCGTATTCCAAATCAGCGCCTTGGGGTAAGCCCCTGGCCAGACGCGTGATTTTGACATGCTTAAATTGGGGTTGTTTGAGTTGTCTTGCAATGTACATAGCTGTGGCCTCGCCTTCAAGCGATGGGTTTGTGGCTAAAATTATTTCTGCTGAATTTAATTTTCCCACTCTCTGAAGCAATTCGGCAATTTTGAGATTTTCAGGGCCAACGCCATCAAGCGGCGAAATAACACCGCCTAAGACGTGATAGACTCCATTGAAGTCAGAAATTTGATCCATAGCGACCACGTCAAGAGCATCTTCGACCACACAAATCAGCTTGTGATCTCTTTTGTTATCAGCGCAGATTTTGCAGGGATTGGTTTGGGCCATGTTAAAGCAAATCGAGCAATAAATCAGATCTTTCTGAAGATTAGCCACGGCTGTGGCAAAAGCTTGTAAATCGATATTGGGATTTTTGAGCAAATAAAAAGTCAGGCGTTGGGCGGATTTGGGTCCAATGCCTGGGAGTTTGGAAAATTCGTTGATTAAATTTTGGATTGATTTCGGGAGCAATGACATAAAACAAGGTTAACTGTTTTATGTTATCTGTTTTTTGTCGAAAAAACAAGTTATCGTCCGGGCGGGTTTGTTATTGCTGGTCTGATTTGGATATTCTGGGCGGTAATGCTGCCGTCAGAATTGGCTGTGCCATTGACCACAACATTTTCGCCAGTTGTTAAATCAGTCGCGGCTCCTGTTACGGATTTGCCAATTTGAGTTGAGTCGGCCAGGAAAACAATCTTCGAACTGCCATCCTGCATTTTAATTGTAACGCTTTTGTCGTCCTTGCCGATAATTTGTCCATTGGCAAAGGCTCCGCCATTCTGGCCTCTGTTGTTGTTGCGGCCACCAAACTCGCCATTTCGAAATGCGGTAATGGTTGATGCACGTTTGGATTGGTCGTACTTCATACCGCCGAAAAATCCAAGTCCTCCGGCAACTAATGCAACCACGACAACAATGATAATATTTTTCTTGTCCATGTTACTCCTTTCTAATTATTTATTAATTATAAATTATTCAAACCTTAAGGCCTCAATTGGATTAAGTTTTGAGGCTCTAAGGGCTGGATAATATCCAAAGACAACGCCAATCGTGGCCGACACGCCAAAGGCCAGAATGACTGATGATAAGCTAACTTGCGTGGCAATGCCTGCCAAGCGAGTGGCTAAAAATGATACAAACCAGCCAAGAATGATGCCGATTGTGCCGCCTAAAAAAGTTAGCATGACTGCTTCAGTCAAAAATTGAAAGTTAATATCATGCCGCGTGGCGCCGATGGCCTTTCGCAGTCCAATTTCGCGAGTCCGTTCTGTGACGGTGGTCAGCATCATATTCATGATTCCGATTCCGCCTACTAAGAGAGAAATTCCAGCGATGGAAGCCAGAAGAATGGTAAATGTATTGGTGACACTGGAAGCTGCGGATACAATGTCAGCTTGGTTTTGGACTTGAAAATCTGTTTGAGTTGGATCGCTAATTTTATGTCTTTGCAGGAGCAAGTCAGTCACTTGTGACTGAACAGAAGTCATGACATCTGGATTGGCAGCTGAAATACTAATTGTAGTCACGTAATCTTGTCCCTGAGCATTGGGTCCGACCAAATAATGTTGAGACACAGAAATTGGAATAAAAATTATATCGTCTTGATTGAAAAATCCGCTGCCACCCTTGGATTTGGCAACTCCTATGACTTTAAAATTTATGGAATTGATTTTAATGGTCTGGCCAATGGCATCTGAACCAACGCCAAATAAATCATCGCGAGTCGTGGGGCCGAGTACTGCAACTTTCGATGAATTTTGGACTTGCTGGTCTGTGATGAAGGAACCTGTATCAATTGTTAAATTTCTGACAGTCGGATAACTGTTATTTGTTCCCAAAACTTGTGTGTTGGTGTTTGTGCCTTTGGCTGTGATTTGATAACGACGCGAAAGTTCAGGAGCAACTG